>NZ_CANLCN010000002.1:0-421883 GCF_947489045.1 Saccharicrinis aurantiacus | reverse complement strand
CAAAGATAACTGATTTAATTTCTTAATTCCAAATAAATTTGAAAAGAATTTTAAATCTTTTTTGACACCTAAAAACCGCTTATATAAAGGGTTTTTAATCCATTTTTCATTCCTCAAAATGTCCGTTGTAATCGTGCCTTGCGTTCAAAGCGGGTGCAAAAGTGAGGACTTTAATTTACAATTCCTAATGCTACATTAAAGTTTATTTGAAGTTTTAATAACATCATTATCCAAACTGAACCTGATGAGACACTTAGGCACGTAAAGTTTTTTCTCCTTTTTTAACCCACATAGAAAACACAGCTTAAATACCATAGAGAATGGTAAACTATACGCTATACTAAATAAGAATTACCTTGTGTCTTACTCGGTATAGTTTCATATTTAATTCATATTAAACACAGATCAAACTCACGTTGACGTGAGTTTGATCTGTGTTTGATATGGCTTTCATTTGTGTTTTTACCAAAGCTGACTCCTTGTAGTATACTTTATGGATTTTACAGAACGTATACGAAGAGATGCGTTAATGATTGGAGCGGCATCCTTTGTGAGCCCATTATGGCGAAGCAAAGATATAGCGGAAAGCATGACTCCGCTTACTATTACCTCGTGAGATATACATTAGAACTTAGCGGGGGAACGCCCAAAAACAAAAATGGCACCTCTACTTAATTGAGAGGCGCCATATATAATAGATAATATTAAAGGGATTCTGTTAGTGCTTCTTTTTCTTCTTCTTTTTAGGGATTGTGATATAAGGGCGCTCTATGTCACTATTAGGATCACGAAATACATATGGCTCCCATTTCTCTCTGGCTATTTCCCATTCTTGAAGCGTACGGGTTGGATACCATGCCGGCCATCCTACAACATTAAAGTCGTAATTAGATTTGTTTTTGGAAACCCACTCGTCGACCGTTGGTGTTGGACACTTTTGAGGAAACACTGTATTTGCTAAAAACTCATCGGTAATTTCTTTATCCTTAATTACATTGGTACGCCAATTTTTGAGCTCATTTAACAATTCTGCTTTAATGGCTGCATAAGCAGGATCAGAGGCCACATTATTTATTTCATGCGGATCTTTATTTAAATCGAATAATTCAATTGTTGGTTTTTTAGCAGCAAAGAACTGGGCCTGTGCCGGAGTTAGCTCACCTTTTTGATACATGATATTCATTTCGGCCAACATTGGATAAGCACCTTCTTTGTAGTTGTTGTATTGTAAGTAAGGGTGCTCGGGCATCAGATTTAAAATTAATTTATAATCTTTTGAACGGATGGCACGCATGGCATCGTGGGTTTCGTCCATTTTATCGCGAGCTGCAAATATGTACTTCCTATTTTTTACTTCCTCACCTAATAGATTTTTACCATGCAGAGGAACTGGAGCCTCAATACCTGAAGCATCGAGGATGGTTTGGCAAATATCAATAGCCATTACCATATCTGAGCTGACTTGACCTCCTTTTACTTTGTTAGGCCATCGCATAATCATTGGGATGCTAATACCGCCATCGTATAGGAATTGTTTACCGCGGATATGACATCGGCCGTGATCTCCTATGAAGAATACGATTGTATTATCGGCTAAGCCGTCTTCTTCAAGCTTTTGAAGCAACTCCCCTACCTGGCGATCGACAATTTGCATTTGTTCTAGTCCATTGGCCCAGTCGCGACGGTTGAAATCGGTATCTGCATAATATGGAGGAAGCTCAACATCTTTAATATCGATTGGTCGTTGCGGATCGCGATTCCATGAACGGTGGGTGCCACCAAATGTTACTCTAGCGAAGAATGGCTTATCTTTAGGACAGTTTCTCCATCCTAGTTTACCATCTTTAGTCCAGTCGGTGCAATCCATAAACAATTCTTCCTTTTTGTTGGGCACAAAATTACAATCAGTTTTCCAACTCATTAAGGAGGTATAGTATCCTGCCTCCTCAAATATCTTTGGAATTGGTTTTATTCCGTATGGTAAAGGTTTTTTATCGTGAGTACGATGTTGATTACCGCCCACATAGTTTTGATGAAAACCTGTCATCATAGCTGTACGCGATGCTGAACATACTGCCCCGGTGGTAAAAGCATTTTCGAAACGCATTCCTTGACTGGCTAATTCATCGACAAATGGAGTTTGTATACCTGGCGTACCATAACATGATAAATCGGGACACCAATCTTCAATGGTTATCCAAAGGATATTTGGCTTTGGCTGTTCTTTTTTTTGTTGAGTACACGAAACTCCAATAAATAATACTGATAAGAACGGTATTATATGAGCTAAGAAATGTTTTTTCATTATTTATATATTTAAATAAGTTGTTTGCTAATCCTTAGAAGAGCATATCAATAATTCAAAAATGAATATTATAAATAATTACATATTACCTATATATAGGTAATATGTATCTGTAGATTCTAAAACTAAAAAAGCACCATTTACTAAAAATGATGCTTTAGGTAATATAATTTAAAAAGGTATTGCAGCATTTGGCGGAAGCCGAACTTGATTACTTTTTCGCCATTTGGTTAATTCCTTTCTCAATTGTTCGGCTTGTTCTGGTTTGGCTGATACCAGATTATTAGATTCTGTAGGATCATTTAATAAATCATACATTTCCATTTCTCCTGTGGCTAACCATTGGATTAGTTTTATATGATCTTTCTGGATTACGGAACATGCACCATGTTTATACTGACTTGCAATGTGCCAGAATAATGGTCGGTTGTTTAATTTTGAATCATCGCCATTAAATAAAGGTGTGATAGATTTCCCATCCAAAGTCCCTTTGTAGTTGATTCCGGCTAAATCCATAAACGTTGGGAAGTAATCCATAACCATTACAGGTGTGGAAGAGCGACCAACATCAACCTTACCTGGCCAGTTAACCAAGGTTGGGACTCTGATTCCGCCTTCGTAAATATATCCTTTGGTACCGCGAAGCAGGTTATTTACTTTACCGTTTTGACCATTATCTGATGTAAATATGATAATCGTATTTTCGCGAAGGTTATTTTTATCAAGGTACTCAACCAAACGACCCACATTATCATCTAAAGATTCTATCATGGTTCCGTATCGTGCAATCTGCTCGCGCTTTTTACCCTTCTCCATTCCTTGGCCTGTAATAGGATCTCCGGCTTTTGCCATATATTTATCAAACAACTCCTGACTACGCGAGCGTAAAGGATTATGAACGGTATAATAATGAAGGTCGATGAAGAAAGGCTCATCTTTATACTCTTCAATAAAGTCGATGGCTTCATCTGTTAAACGATCGGTTAACCATTCATCCGTTGGCTTTTGTCCTAAAAAAGGATTGCTAAAAGGTGCAAAATATCCACCTGTTTCACTTTTATAACCTCCTGGCTCAAGAGCTGGATCGCCGCGATAAGTACCACCAACATTTTTAACGTAGCCTCTGCCCTCAGGATAATATGGCTTCACTGCATCTGACTTGTGCATATCAACCCAACTATAATCACCCGGATCAGGTTGTGTTAACTTTTCTTTGATAGGCCAATCCATATTTTGTTCTACTATTGGATCAGGCCCAACTAAGTGCCATTTACCAATGTGTACCATTTTATAACCTTCTTCGGCTAGTGGTTCTGAGTAACCAGTATCTTCACTTGTAACTGTCCATCTTGAAAAAATATTTTCTTCATCAGTTCCTTTTTCAAGTACAGGCACTGTGTAAACACCAGTTCTGTAAGAATTTTTACCTGTAAATAAAGCCACACGAGATGGAGAACAAGTTGGGTACATATAGGAATAATCTAGTACCAAGCCTTCGCTGGCCAACTTATCAATATTTGGTGTCTCGTAAAATGTAGATCCATTAAAGCCTACATCGCCATATCCAAGATCATCCACAAGGATGTATACAATATTGGGCTTTGTACCTTTATAAGTTTTTTTCGCAAAAGAGGCACCCCCTATTAGGCAAAAGACTATTGCTAGAATTATTGATTTCATTATATAATAAGTTTAAATTTTGGCATAATTAGAATATTCTGTCTTTTCAGATTTATCGCTTACTTGTTATTTTTCAAATTTGTGCTTTTTATCAATGAATGATGTTTTAGGGGGTACCAATGTTGTACTTAGAGATTCATTTAAGTATTTATGATTTAAGGAATACATCAGTATTAACATATAAATGTGAAGAATTCATCTTACTTTTATAAAAGTTTCTAACTACTATGGCCATATGAGACAATTACTGCTATACCTATTTATATTTAATATGGGCTATATAAATGCCCAAGAACAAATACGTATTATACAACCAATAACTATAACTGAGGCTGATTCAGTAAAACGGAACTTCAAGGTGTGTGAGCCCGTTTCTGAACCTTATAAAAAAGCTATTTATACAACGCTACTTTATTTTCCTGAGTTAGAAGAATCTAAACTAAAGTTTAAAGAAAAAAGACTAAAAACTACAATGAATGCTCAACCCAATGTGTGGAGCTTGATTTTTAAGAATAGAAGAAAACGAACTTACGTGGTAAGAATTAATAATGGTGAAAGAGATAGCACCATACACACTGCTAATATTTCTTTTAATGCGCAGGTTGGAGTTTTTGGTCATGAGTTCTGCCACTTTGTAGATTATAGTGAAAGAAGTTTCTTTGGCGTACTTGGTCGTTTATTTGCTTACACTTCGAAAAAAAAGAAAGCTGCCTTTGAGAAAGAAATGGATACCAATACCATTGAACGCGGCCTTGGTTGGCAATTATACGATTGGTCGGACTATGCCTTGAACCAATCCAATGCCAACTATAAATACAAAAGGCTTAAGGAAGAAATCTACCTTAAGCCTGAGGATATTAAAATTATTCTTGAAAAGAATTCTAATTAGCTATTTACACTTTTAATCGTGGTAATACGTAATCAATAACTTGTTGACACGATTCTGCTTGTGTATTTAAATGGTTTTGGATAACAATATCTGCGGCATCCGGGGCTTCAAAAGCAGAATCGATTCCTGTAAAGTTCTTTATTTTACCAGCTCTTGCCTTTTCGTATAATCCTTTTGGATCGCGAGTTTCACAGACTTCTAGAGGTGTATCAATAAATACTTCAACAAAATTATCGTCTCCAATGATGGCTTTGGCTTTTTCTCTATCTGCTTTAAATGGAGAGATGAATGCCGTAATAACAACCATACCCGCATCATTTAAAAGTGCGGCTACTTCGCCAATTCGTCTGATATTCTCTTCTCTACCTGCATCGGTAAAATCCAGATCAGAATTTAAACCCGAGCGTACATTATCACCATCAAGCACGTAAGTTCTGATGCCTTGCTTCCAAAGATTTTGCTCTACATCACTAGCTAAGGTTGATTTTCCAGAACCACTTAATCCGGTTAACCAAATTACTTTAGATCCGTGATTATTCATTTTATGCCTATCGGCACGTGCAATTTTATGTTGATGAAATACTATATTTTTATCCATGACAAATGAATTAGATTTAAATTATTGAATTAGGTCATAATCCCATTGATCAAGCGCATAGCGCCAATTGTTATTTACTTTACTGATGGTATCAGGATTATATTTATAAGCCTTTTTCTTATGTCCTTTTTTCTTACCTATATACTTTTCAATACTTGAAGCCGCTTTATCAAAGCCCTCAATATTCAGTTCTTCATATATCTGCTTGGTAATATCCAATGGTGCTTGTTCAAAATCTTCGAATCGCATCTCATAAAGATTTCCCTTTGGAATAAGCTTTTTATCTGTTTCGTAAGCATCGTACATTTTTGTGTATACCTGTAATATATTACGCTCAAGCTCGTCATCTGAAAATTCCTGAAGCTTTAAGGGTTTAATTACATTACTAAAGAAATCTCGTGTTGACTCAAAAACCGTATACGGATTGCGAACTAAGTAAATAAACTTTGCATTCGGAAATATTTCAAGTAAATCTTTAACTCGTGCTGTATGCGGAGGATTCTTAGACAAGAAACGTTTTCCACCTGTATTATATAAAGATGTTTTTATCAAACGCGTAAACTCTTCTTTAAAAATGACTTTTTCGCTTTCGCTGATGTCGTTAAATAAAAGATACTTCTCACAATACTCCATGGTTTGTTTTGGGAAAAACCAAAAATTATAGAAGCTTACTGGCATCACATTACTAAAGGTGAATTCCTCTTCTTGAGGCTGATCAGGCATCAGCTCGAGGTTATCAGTAGGTCTTTTATCGGGCATAATATTACCCATTATGTACTTAAAGAACTTTTGCCCCCAAAGCATTTGGTTAGAAAATATGGTTTGGTAGGTTGTATTATATCCAAAGTTCTGATCCTGCGATAACACATTGTGCACAAAAGTAGTTCCGCTACGCCAATGTCCTAAAATAAATACGGGATCTTGCTTTAACTCAATATTCTTTACTTTTTTATTGTAAACAGCATTCTCTAAGGGAGCAGTAAGGCTCATTAAGGCAGAGATGCCTTTACTTAAATTATATTTGAGGTTATAGCCCTTATCAACCGTTTTGTTTTTACAAACCGTTTTAAAGTTGCTATACCTACTGCCAAATAAAGGAGTAACAGGCAGTTTATTAAAATCGAGTTTAAACATATTATTTGTATTAAATAGGATTATGTTATTATGCCTAGTGCATAGCAAAAGCTATACCACTTTTTAATATCATCGATTTGTGATTTTAAGTTCTACTCTTCTTCAGCATATTCTAATTTAATATTGTCAATCCATAACTTACTATCGGGCGAACCAATAAAGGAACCGCCATCGTAGCTAGCTGAAAATAGAATAATAATATGTGTAACCTCGTCATCTGCATTGGCCCAAGCTGTTTCGGTATATTTCTTTTTCTCTCCTTTGCTATTGAGTGCATAATATGGGTCTTTGCTCGATATTAGTCCCATATAAGATTTGTAGTTTGCCTGCTTAGTTATATCGCCATAAGCAATAGGCATTGAAAAATTATTAACCCAACCATTCGAGCTGTCCTTAAATTTTTTCCAAGCTGTTCCAACTCGCTTTACGATAAGATTTCCCTCACTATCTTCAGTTCTATTTTGGAGCAGAACATATGCCTCAGCTTCATCAGCTCCTTTAACTTTCTCAACCTTAAAACCACCAGTAGCTTTTAAACGATCCTTACCTACATTAACCTTATAATCGAAATTTAAGGCCTTTGGTTTTTCTGTAAACGGAATTCCCATAAGCGTATTCTGCCTCGGGTTTTTAGTTTCGGTAATGGGATCTACCATATCGCCTAAAAACATACTACCTGATGCTATTGCTTTTACATTAACGACTCCTAGTACAACCACCTTTTTTAGGTTGGTTTCCATACGAACACAATAACCATCGCCACGTTTCTCTTGAAAAACGGATTGATTGGCTGCCGCAACTCCTACTTCGGCACGTACATTTGATGTTGACCAAGGCGTATAATCGTCAATTGTATTTTCTAATTTCTGATACTTGGCATCATTGGGACCAGGTTCAAAGTAATGTACATCGGCCCCACCAATTAAAAAAGACTCAGAAACAATGCGAGACCACCAACTATCCATGTTGCTGTATTTTATTTGTCCATCGTTTACAAAGTCGCGCTTTACTTGGCCGTTTGCTATGCTAACAAGAGCGAGAGTGATTATAAAAAAGATACTGCGCATTTAGAGTTGTATTTGTAGTTGATTAATATTCTAATTCAAAATAATCAATTTCAAGAATTGAACCGACACCTCCGGTGAATGATTCGCCCTCGATACTTGCTGTGGCTACTATGGCAATATGTGTTGGTGTATATTCAGCATACTGGATATCATATTCTATAGGAAGTCGAAATTCATCCCATTCTATTTTATTCTCAAGCACAACTTGGGCTTCTCCTAAAATTATAGCATCGGTAGGTAAATGCAGGGATTGTGGTTTAGAACCTTGAAAAGTACTATGATCAATCCCATTCTCATAATCTATATCACCATCTATATACATAAGTTTAACCCAAATATTGCCCCTATCTAATTCGTCAGGTACATTTTGTGCGCTATTGTCTTTATAGGTTAACTTTGTTGGAGCATATGATGCTTTGAGGTTAAGTGCTATAGGACGAGAGTGCAACTGCTCACCAAAGCGAACATATTCAACAAAGGCACCTTTAGGTATAAATCTTCCTGAAAACAATGTACCGGCAGCAATTTTTGGCAACCCAAAAACTCCAGGAACACTAACTGTTTCTAGTCGTGCAAATTTATCCTCTCGTTCTCCTCCTTCAATAGGTGAGGTTGTTATTGTTGTAACACCAACAGTATATATATTAGGAGTACTCCAAAAAACATCATCTTCAGTAGCAGCAGGATAAGGAATACTTCTGCTGTCATAATACCATTCACCAAGATTAGTATTTGGCATTTGTAAAGCTAAATGACCACGTATAATCCACTTCTTTGTTAAACAAGATGGAGATTCAATCAGAAGGGTTTGATCATTACTCAAATCAACGGCATTACCAACTTGCCAATCTCCTGAATAAACAGCCTCATCTGAATAAGTAAAATCAGAAATAATTAAATTAGTTAAATCAGTTCCTTCTGGGAAATTAACATCAATATATGCATAATTATTATCCGTTCCTGTAAAACCAGTTACCGTATGGGTAGCTGAAAGCATATCTTCAAATACTAAACTTTCTATCTCCGCATCATCTTTTCCTTCTTCGCAGTTACGCTCCTCAACACTTAGTGTCCACTCCTCTGTAACATCATCGTAAGATGAAACAAAAGCAATTGGTGACGTAAAATTATGTATCCCATCAATACTTGGAGTAATATCGGTTCTACCATCCGGACCGAGCTTAAGATTTAAAATAGTAATCGCATCTAAACCATATCCTATAGGCACAAAAGCCTTCATTGTTTTTGCAAGCTCGTTAATTTCTGTAGATCCTACTTGTCCTTCTACAGCAAAATCATAGGCTATGTTTTGACTAATGGAAACTGTCCAATCATAATCCTGATAAGTTTTCACAGTAAATAAAACAGAATCTCTATAATTCTTTACCTCTTTTGGGTCGGGTGAAACTGTTGTATTTTCAGTGAGGGAATAACTAAGCACCTCAACATCTGTTAAGTTTACTTCTTCTCCAACCAATATATCAATTCGCTGAATATCGTTATCAATGATAGTTTCTCCTATTTGCCCTTCGACCGAGAAGCTAGTAAATCCACCAAAAACTTTTCGGTAAGGAATGTCATTCTCTATACAAGAATAGCTTAGTAAGAGAAGCAAAACAAAAGCTGTAAACTGCTTTATATATATATTATTCATAGTTATCAATTATTAAAAATGTGTAAGATCCTTTCTTAAAAGTAAAATGAAGTTGCAAAACCAACACTTAGTATATTGATTTTAAAGTCAGCTTTTGCTTTGGTATAACTTCCATAATCAACCTGATCGGTTACTTGTTGCACATTTTTCACACTCAACCCTACCAAATTGATGAATAACTCCACTGCAAAGTTATCATTAATAAAGGCCGTAAGGCCAGGTGTAACTCCAACATTAAACTCATGTATAGTTTTATAAGTACCAGAGATATCTTCACCGGAACCACTAGTACCTTTACCCTGTCCGTAACCATAAGACAGTTCAGTATCTACATACAAACCAAAACGTTTATTCTGCTCTAGTCCCAGATAATTTCTTAAAAACACCGTGGTGTAAAACATGTGTGAAACATCGTAGCTATCCTTAATATCAATGGCAATGTCATCATCGATACCAATGGTTAAGCTTTGTAAATCTGTTTCAGACCGAGCATAAGAGAATTTAAGTCCTACTCCTGTATTATCTTTAAATGCATACATTACATATGGAGTAACCTTAAAGTTATAGCTCGAACCTTGCCAATCCTCAATAATTAGCAACTTATAATCATCATAATTATTTGTTGCAAAAGAAAATTGCCCCCCGGTCATCCAAGTTCCTTTGGATATAAAATCGTAATTGGTAATGTTTCGAGACGTTGTTTTAGAAATAGGCTCTTTCAGCTCTTCATTTTCCTGTGCTAAAAGGGCATGATTAGTGAAACATACAAGCAGAAATAGAACAAAATAAGTAGTTCGCATAAAATATTTATTAGTTAGCTGTGTTTAATTTAGTATTGATATACATCTCCTTAAGATAAGCCATCTATAGCTAATTTATATCAAGTTCATTCAGTAATCAATATTTATGCCATATTAATGGCAAAAGTGTACTTTTACAAAAAGCTAAAAGATCATGTTTACAACCTTATTTTTCAATGTTTTTACCGTTTTTTTAATGATGATACCGGGCTATATTCTTATAAAAAAGAATGTTATTCCGGAAAGCACGCTAAAAAATCTGAGCAACATAATCATCAAAGTATTTTATCCTGCTTTGATATTTAGTTCAATCACAAAGAGCTATAGTATACAAGAGATACTGAATTTATGGCAACTCCCTTTTGCTGTATTCTTATTTTGTTTAATCGGTTACATTATTGGGCTCGCCTATAATGGCTTTTTTAAGCATAAAGACCCAGTTAGAAGGCGAAGCATTCTATTACAACTCACCATAAACAATTACTCATTTCTTCCGCTAGCCATTATTGCAAAATTATATGATGAGCAACATATGGCTGCTTTAATATTATCAACACTTGGGGCTGAGTTAACAGTGTGGACCATTGGAATGGCAATTATAAACCCACAAAAAGGATTCAATATAAAAAACCTAAAGAACCTACTTTCTCCTCCCCTCTTGAGCATTTATTTTTCCCTCGGAATTCTAAGTCTATTTCATCTTTTTAAAACTAACACAGCTGCAATAGTTGAAAATAATGCTCTACTTCAATATACACAAAGTACCATTGCACAAATAGGTCAGGCTGCAATACCGGTTTCCTTATTAATGGTTGGAGGAAGAATGGGAACCATTAAATTTAAAGACCTTGCTCCTATTGAAATATGGGGCGTTACTTTATTTCGTTTAATTATTATTCCCATGGTAGGTGTATTATTTATAAAAGGTGTATTTCCGAGTCATCCTTATCAAAATGTAATGCTCATTGTTGCAGTTATGCCAAGTGCGGTTAGTAGTTTGGTATTGGGCGAGCTTTATGGTGGCGATCAGCATTTAATTAGCGGCACAATACTAACCTCGCACATTGTTTCGCTAATTACAATACCTTTGTGGTTGTTGTTTCTACTATAAATTAGCAACACTTGTAAAAATTACTTCGAGGTAATATTTAACTTAACATTTGAACAAAATTATACACATGAATTCAATAAAAATAATTTTAGCACTAACGCTATGCGCAATAGCACAATTAAATATTAATGCTGATAATAGAAGTTTAAAATTAGCTTTAGAGAAATCTATAAAAACCCAAACACCTGTATTTTTAATAGTTACAGACAAATCAACAAACAACAAATCCTTAAAACAGGCCTATGCTGTAATTGAGGAGGCAAAAAGTGAAATTGGCAACTTAAATGTATTTGAATTGGATAAGAGCTCGCCTAAAAATGCAGACTTTGTACAAAAATGGCAACTTAACGATGAATCACTACCCCTAATAATAGCACTATCTCCCAAAGGAAATTATTCAGGACGAATTCCTGCTCATGCTGCAAGTACTGATAAATTGGTTAAATTAATACCTTCACCAAAATTAGACGAGATTTATACTATTTCAACAAACCATAAGGCCATTTTAATTGTTATGGGTAGCAGAACTGATGATGTAAAATCAGAAGTTCTGGAAAATTGCCAAAAAGCAATTACAAAAATGAAAGGAAAAGCTGACGTTGTTAATATTGACTTTGAAGATACTGCTGAACACGATTTATTACTCTCTATGAAAGTAAATCCTCTTAGAGAAAAAGTTATTACTATGGTAATCAATAAATATGGTGTAAAAACAAAGGTGTTTAAAGGAAAGATATCTGTTGATAAAATAATGACTGCTGCCTTAAATGAAATTGAAGAAAGTTGCAGCCATGGTAGCTGCGGACACCAACACTAAATTTTAAACTTATGACGGTTAAACAAACATTATTTATTGCATTAATAGCATCGCTATTAGCATCGTGTAGTGGTATTAAAGTAGTTACTAACTACGATAAAGAAACTAATTTTGATCAGTACTCTACTGCCCGCTATTTTGGTTGGAAAAACAATAGTGATGACTTGTTAACCGATATGGAGAAGAAGTATATTGAAACTGCCTTCCATGAAGAGTTCACCAAAAGAGATATTACTTTTATTGATGATACAAGCAGTGATTTAATTGTCTCTCTTTTTATTGTAACTGAAAAAAAATCGAACTACTCTCAAACAGCCACTTACCCACATGCCTACCGTGGATATTATAGATATGGTTATGGTGGCTATTATGGTTACGGCCCTGGTTATGGTTGGGGTGGTGCTTACCCTTACGGCGATATACAAGTTGTTGAATACACCGAAGGTACTTTAATTGTATCGGTTTATGATGCCAAGAAAAAAGAGATCATCTGGGAAAGTGTTGCTAGCGGCACCATAGAACCAAAGTCGAACAGACGAGAGGAACAGATTAAATACAGCGTTGGAAAAATCATGTACAAGTTCCCGAAAAAGATAGTGAAGAAGAAAAAATAGAGATATTCTCACAATATGATACTATAAAGGCTGCTAATGTTAATGATTAGCAGCCTTTATTAGTTTTATATTAAAGATAAGCCTACTACTTTTTAATGGCATCATCCCACGTATCTGTTCTAAAAGAAGGAGCTGGCAAATAACTTGTATCAAATAATGATGCCTCAGCATAACATTGCCAACCATATCTTACCGCCTTGGGATTAGGCACCTTATTGCTATAAACAAGCACCTTACGCCTGTCAATTATTTTAGCTTCTGCGCTATAAAAAACCTGATCCTCTCCTGCTATATCAAAGCCAGATAAGGTACGTACGTTTTGTGTGCCATATAAACCATTCTCGGCATACTTAAAGCTTAATACTATTCCTTCGTCTGTTACTTCCATTGAGTCGTATATAGGCCCCGAAAAATCAACGGAAGTATACTTATAGCTTTTGTTTAATGCAATGTACAATAGACGGTCGGCCACTTCTTTTTTCTGTGGAGGATGAATAGAATACTTATCCCCTATATCCATAGTTGTAGCCATAAATGAGTTGGGTATTAAATCGATACATTTCGTTTGAGCTTCGCGAAGAAAAGCGGCATTTTTAGGTTTGGTATAATGATTGGCCATTGAAAATGGTGCTATCTGCACATAGTAGAAAGCAAAATTAGTATCCCACCTATCTCTCCAATCCTTAACCATAGCAGGCAATAGTTGGGTATATTTATCGGGCTCTGATCGATTAGATTCCCCTTGATACCATAAGGCACCTTTTATGGTATAAGGCACAAGTGGATTAATCATACCGTTAAACAAAGCCGTTTGTGTTTTATTGGGTTCTTCAGTAATATTTTCAGTATTTATATTTTCTAAAGGGGCAAGTGCATCGGCACTCATCCAAGCTTGCACACTACTTGCTCCCCACGATGTGTGGATGATACCCACTGGCACCTCTAAAATTTGCTGCAACTGACTGGCAAAGAAATAACCCACCGCGCTAAAATTAGGGACTGTGGACGGATTTGCCAGTTGCCACGATCCATTATCCACACTTAATTGTTCCAAAGGCTCTGTTGATGGGTTTTTATTAACCGTAAATAATCGAAGCTGATCATTCTTCGAATGCACAATGGCATCAATATTTCCCACAACAGGTTGACCAGGATTACCTATTAATGAAAAATTCATATTTGATTGACCTGAGCATAACCACACTTCGCCAAACAGAATATCGTTCAACACCACTTCAGATTCAGAATCTTTAATTACAATAGTCTGGGCTTCTAAGCTTTGATTTGTAATAACAGGAATACTCCACTTCCCATTTTTATCACTTTTCACTTTTAGTGGATGATTAAGCCAGGATGCTTCTAATAATATGGTTTCATTTTTATCGGCCCATCCCCAAATGCTTACCACTGTATCGCGCTGCAACACCATGTGCGACGAAACCAAAGCGGGTAGTTTAATTTTTGCATCAAGATTTAACGACGCCATTACTAATATGGCAAATAAGAGATATTTCATATTGAATAAAAGTTTAACAAGTTTATTCAAAGATGAATATGTACGAACAAGAAGTAATACTTATGAATAAAAACAATGTGTTTTTTGGTATAAACCGATAGGTACAGAGTCAATTACTATATAATTGACAAGGGTATTTTCTCAAAAGCCTTGATTTTAGTAGTCCCTGAGTAGGTTTACCCACTGCAATAGGCCTTTTCTGTAGTGTTAGAGAAGTTTAATGTATTACATGAGTAAAATAATAGTCTTCAAGAGCAGTTTCACCCATTACATGATAGGCAGTCACCTATAAACGACCATACTTTTTTGAATTTCTGACTACTATGAAGCTTTGAAAGAGCACAAAGTTGCAATGCAAGAGCAAGAAAACGGATTTTTAGAGTAGGTATCGGCCATACATTAGTATTATTTACTCGATAATGAGTGTTTTTTATAGCACAAAGGGCGACAATTAATAATGATTGTCGCCCTTTGTATGCTTTCTTATCTAAATTAATGCGCCTCGTGCCAGTTGGCACCTACTCCCATATCTACCGAAAGTGGTACACTTAATTCACAAGCTTTTTCCATACCATCTTTAACAATGGCTTTTACTTGTTCTAGTTCACTCGTAAGCACATCAAAGTTCAATTCATCGTGCACTTGCAAAATCATTTTCGATTGTAATTTAGCCTCTTCCAACTTTTGTTGGATATTAACCATGGCCATCTTCACAATATCGGCTGCTGTACCTTGTATGGGTGCATTAATGGCATTACGCTCTGCTACGCCACGCACTACTCCATTACGAGAGTTGATATCGGGCAAATTACGTTTGCGTCCGAAAACAGTTTCTACTGCCCCATTTTCGCGAGCCACTGCAATACTCTTATCCATGTACTCTTTTACCTGAGGGAAGTTCTCGAAATAGCCTTCGATTAATTGCTTGGCTTCGGTACGTGGAATATTCAATCGCTCTGATAAACCAAAAGCTGAAATACCATAGATAATACCAAAGTTGGCTGTTTTTGCTTTTCGTCGCATATCATCTGTTACCTCATCCAAAGGTACTTTGTATATTTTTGCAGCTGTTGCAGCATGAATATCTTCATTGTTATTAAAAGCCTCCAACATATGCTTATCCTGACTAAGATGTGCCATTAAGCGAAGCTCCACTTGCGAATAATCGGCCGATAGGAATACATGCGCCTCATCGGATGACTTGAAGGCTTTACGTATTTCTCGTCCATCCTCATCGCGGATAGGAATGTTCTGTAAGTTAGGATTTGTACTGCTCAAACGACCAGTTACCACCATAGCTTGATTGTACGTGGTATGTATTCTATTTGAATCTGGGTTCACCAATAATGGTAAAGCCTCCACGTAAGTGTTTACTAATTTTTTAAGACCACGGAATTCTAATATTTTCTCCACAATTTCGTGCTTGCCCTTAAGCTTGGCAAGTGTTTCCTCCGAGGTACTGAATTGACCTGATTTTGTTTTCTTGGCTTTGGCGTCAATTTTCATATGCTCAAAAAGCACTTCCCCAACTTGCTTCGGACTGGCCACATTGAAGTCCATCCCAGCAATGGCTTTAATATCGGTTTCAAGCGTAGCAATACGCGCATTTAGTTTTATGGCAAATTCCTTTAATTCGTCCACATCTAAACGAACGCCAGCATATTCCATCTCAGCCAATACCAAAAGTAAAGGCATTTCGGTATTGTAAAACAAATCTTCTAAACCAGCTTCCTTTACCTTGGGCTCAATAAATTGCTTAATCTGTAAAGTAATATCGGCATCTTCAGCAGCGTACTCCTTCACTTGCTCCATTTCTACTTGTCGCATTGAAAGCTGATTCTTCCCTTTTTTACCAATAAGCGATTCTATTTTAACAGGCGAATAACTTAAATACGTTTCAGCCATAAAGTCCATGCTATTTTTAAAACCCGGTAATGCCAAGTGATGCGCTACCATGGTATCAAAAATCTTTCCTTGCACTTTAATGCCGTACTTACGGAGCACCAAAGCATCGTACTTTAGGTTTTGCGCTATCTTTAAGATGTTCTGATCTTCTAGTACATTTTTAAATTTCAAGGCCAATTCTTTTGCCGCATCCTGATCCTCCGGAAAAGGAACATAGTAAGCCTCTCCTACTTTCCACGAGAACGAAATACCCACTAGCTCGGCACTCATGGCATCTAAACTGGTCGTTTCGGTATCAAAACAAAATTCCTTTTGAATACTTAATTCAGCAGCTAAGGAAGCATAGGCCTGTGCATTATCTACCAAATAGTATTTATGATCTACATCTGCTATTGTTTTTAAGGATGATGTAAAAGTGGGTGCTTCAGCAACCTGAGGCTGTGCAAATAAATCGCCCTGCGCAGACACCACTGGCTGAGGAGCAGGTGCAGCGGCTGCCTCAAAACCGAAACGGCTCATCATATTTTTAAATTCCAACTCTTCTAAAAGTGGGAATAACTTGTCCTTATTAGGTTCGGATACCTTTAAAGCTTCCTCATCAAACTCAATGGGTACTTCGCGATGAATAGTTGCCAAAGTATACGATAATTCAACCTGCTCTTTAAAGTTAATCAGGTTCTCTTTTCGCTTACCCTTGAACTCATCAATGCGCTCGTAAATACCCTTTAATCCACCAAAGTTTTTAACAATGTCTTTGGCACCCTTTTCTCCAATACCCGGACAACCAGGGATGTTATCGGCAGAATCGCCTTGCAAGGCTAAAATATCAATTACCTGAAGAGGTGTATCTATGCCAAATTTTTCACAAACTTCAGCCACTCCTAACACATCCATGCCACCACCTTTGGTTCGTGGCTTATACATTTTTACATGCTCGGTAACCAACTGGGCATAATCCTTATCGGGAGTCATCATATAAACCTCAAACCCTGCTTTCTCAGCGAGGATGGAAACTGTACCCACCACATCATCGGCCTCGTAACCTGCTACCTCAAGAATCGGAATATTTAAAGCCTCTAATAATTGCTTGATGTATGGCACCGCCAATTTTATATCCTCAGGTGTAGCCTCACGTTGGGCTTTATAAGGTTCAAACATTTCGTGTCGGAAAGTTGGCCCCGAAGGGTCAAAAGCAACAGCCAAGTGCGTCGGTTTTTCTTTCTGTAAAACTTCCAATAATGAATTGGTAAAACCAAAAATGGCTGAGGTATTTAGTTTTTTAGAATTGATACGTGGCGCACGAATAAATGCATAATAAGCTCTATAAATTAATGCGTAGGCATCTAATAAAAATATCTTCTTTTCTGCTGACATAATAATCTTGTATTTATAAAAGTAAAGGTAGTTGTACTGTTTGTAAACTACCTCATTTATATTAGTGTATTGTAATTGAAAAGTTAATAAATTGTAGGTGATAAATTATAAGTAAGCGCAAAGTAGTAATCAAGCTGTAAAACAATTTATCATTTATAACTTAACACTTATCATTTAATAAGCAATCTACTTCTTTCTATCTATAGTGTATTGTACCAATTCGGTCATGGCCTCTTTGGCTTCTGAATCGTCAAACTGATTCAAGATTTCAAGCGCCTTGTTTTTGTAGTCAATCATTTTATCGTAGGTGTACTCAATACCGCCATTATCACGCACGTATTGTATAATCTCCGCTACCTTTTTATCATTCTTATGATGGCGGCGAATGGTAGAAAGTAGCTTTTTACGCACCTTGGCATCGGCATTGTTAAGCACATATATCAAAGGAAGCGTCATTTTCTTTTCTCTGATATCGTTACCCGTTGGCTTTCCAATGGCACTTGTTTTTTCGTAATCAAACAAGTCATCCTTAATCTGAAAAGCAATCCCTAGGTTTGTTCCAAACTCTTTCATCAAGGCCAACTTATCCTTATCTGCATCAACAGATAAAGCGCCTGTTACAGTACATGCAGCGATTAAAGTAGCGGTCTTTTTAGTGATGATATCGTAATAAACTTCTTCTGTAATATCTAGCTTTCTACTTTTTTCTATTTGCAATAACTCACCTTCGCTCATTTCTTGCACTGCGTGCGATATTACCTTAAGCTCATCAATCCTATCGTTATTTAAGGCCGTCATTAAACCTCGCGATAAAAAGTAATCGCCAACTAAAACCGATATTTTTGTTTTCCAAAGTGCATTAACCGAGAAGAATCCGCGTCGTTGGTAGGTTTCATCCACAACATCATCATGAATTAATGTAGCCGTATGCAGTAATTCAATTAAAGCAGCTGCCACATAGGAGGCATCGTTGGTTTGCCCATTCAGTTTAGCCGATAGAAATACCAACATTGGCCGCATTTGTTTTCCCTTACGGCGTAAAACGTAATTGGTAACTATACTCAGTAGTGGAATTTTTGATTTGAGTTGCTCCTTAAAATAAGGCTCAAAGGCTTCCATCTCTGATTTAATAGGCTGCTTTATCTTTTTTAATCCTGACATTATTCTCCTCTCCTGTTCTTCAGCCTTATTGATAAAGGCAATTTTGATCAGTCAAATTTAGTAATTTATACCAATTTGAAGATTCAAAAAGATGAATTGTTAGCATAGAGTTAATTCGTGGGTGATTTCGTATTCATATAGTGTAACTAAGCGTTAAGTTTTACGCCTTCCCGACGTAGGTATTCACGATACCCGACGTAGATTTTTACGCCACTCGACGTAAATATTCACGCTACTCGGCGTAGATGTTCACGCAAGGGCTGCGTGAAATTTCACGGAAGCTCTAAGTAAATAGTAGTAGTATTCGTTATGATGATAGAACTGGATTTAATTTCTAAAAAAATCCTTGTACCTTCAATGCAGACAAAATAAACCAAAATTTATGGCAAAGTATAGATGTTTAGCATGTGGTTACGAGTATGATGAAGAAAGTGAGCACAAAGTTTGGAGCGAATTAGAAGACGATTACCTATGTCCTATCTGTAGTTCCGACAAATCCTTCTTCGAGGAAGTTGAAGAAACCGCAGAAAATACAGTAGCAGAAACAACAAAAAACGTTGATCAATCAAAAACCTATTTATCAGAGTGGGCTAAAAGCGATGAAGCTACAGAACCTTACTTTAGAAAGATTCATGCTATGGCAGATGGTTTACCCTTGGAAACGGAAGCCATGAAAACACTTCGCCCAATAATTTCATGGGATAGTGTTTTAATTAAAGGAGCACAATTGGCTAAATTTCCCTTGAACAATGACGAAGAAGTAAAAACCAAAACCATTATTGGCCCCAATGCAAAGAAACCTTTAGAAATTGATACGCCTATATACATCAGTCATATGTCTTACGGGGCCTTATCGGCCGAAATAAAAACAGCATTAGCTAAAGGAAGCGCCAAAGCCAAAACATTAATTTGCTCTGGTGAGGGTGGTATATTACCCGATGAAATTGATAATGCCTACAAATATATTTTTGAGTATATCCCCAATGAATACAGTTGCACTGATGAAAACTTTAAACGCGCCGATGCCATTGAAATTAAAATAGGACAAAGTGCAAAGCCTGGTATGGGCGGACATTTACCGGGCGATAAAGTAACGGCTGAAATTGCCAAAGTACGAGGCAAAAAAGAAGGTGAAGATATTCATAGTCCTGCTAATTTTAAGGATATCAAAAGTAAAGAAGACCTAAAAGCTAAGGTAGATTGGCTGAGAGAGAAATCAGATGGTCGCCCTATCGGGATAAAAATTGCTGCCGGCAATATTGAAGCCGATTTAGAAGTAATTCTTTTTGCCAAACCCGATTTTATCACCATTGATGGCAGAGGTGGTGCAACAGGTTCAGCCCCAAAGCACATTAAAGACCACACCTCAGTTCCAACGTTATTTGCACTAAGCAGAGCTCGCAAATACCTCGATGCCAATAACGCTTCAGACATTAGCTTAATTATTACTGGTGGCTTACGAGTAGCTTCCGACTTTGCCAAGGCAATTGCCCTCGGTGCTGATGCCATAGCTGTAGCTTCTGCTGCAATGATTGCAGGCGGTTGTCAACAATACCGCATTTGTAACACAGGAAACTGCCCAGTAGGAATTGCCACACAAGATCCTGAACTCAGAAAAAGATTAAATATTGAAAAAAGTGCCGAACGTGTTGCAAACTATTTAATTCAATCCACTGAAGAATTAAAAGATTTTGGACGAATAACAGGCAATCATCATATCCACAATTTAAATGTAAGTGATTTGTGTACTGACAACAGCGAAATATCAGATCATACAGATATAGAGCATGTTTAATTAATAAATAAGGGTGCAAAAGGTACAAGTACTATGAGTAATTGAGAATAAAAGATTTGGCGTAAAAGCTGACTTTTATCTTTTATTAAATCAATCACTTTTAGTACTTATGCCCCATAAAATTTAATTATTATTCATGAGTCAAGGAAAAAGAAAGTTTTCGCCAGCATTCTGGACAGCAAACTTTGCCGAATTGCTAGAACGCGCGGCGTATTACGGAGTATTTATTGTTATCACGCTATATCTATCAAGAATATTAGCCTTTAATGATATAGAGGCAGCAGCTATTGCAGGTACATTCTCTGCATTATTATATTTTTTACCAACATTTGCCGGTGCTTATGCCGACAAAATTGGCTTTAAAAAATCCTTATTAGTTGCTTTCTCATTTTTAACACTAGGGTATTTGGGACTTGGCTTATTTCCAACTATGTTAGAAGGAGCAGGTTTAGCACATTATGATATTGAAACCACATTTACAGGTTTAGAGGATAGCAATTGGCGTTATGGAATAATACCAATAATGGCACTTATTATTATTGGTGGTAGTTTTATTAAATCGGTAATTACAGGTACCGTATCCTTAGAAACCACAGCTGAAAACAGAGCCACTGGTTTTTCAATATTCTACACCATCGTAAACATTGGTGCGTTCTCTGGTAAAACAATCGTAAAGCCACTAAGAGATGCTATGGGTAATGTGGGATTAATTCACATTAGTTACTTCTCTGCGGGTATGACCTTATTAGCACTAATAGCTGTTTGGTTCTTCTTTAAGCCATCAACAGCACAGCGTGAGGGTAAAACTTTTTCTGAAATATGGACTGCTTTTATTAAGGTATTAGGCAATACTCGTTTAATTGTACTAATTGTTATTATCACAGGTTTCTGGATGGTTCAACATCAACTTTACGCTACCATGCCTAAGTATGTATTGCGTATGGCGGGAGAAAGTGCTTCACCAAGTTGGTATGCAAATGTTAACCCATTAATTGTATTTACAACAGTAGGTTTAATAACCTCGTTAATGAAGAAACGCTCTGCCTTATATTCAATGACCATTGGTATGTTTATTATGCCAGTATCGGCATTTTGTATGGCTGCTGGCAATATGATTGGCGGAGAAACCATGAGTTTTATAAATATGCACCCAATTGCTTTTATGATGATTGTGGGTATTGCTTTTCAAGGATTGGCAGAATCATTTATCTCGCCAAGATTCTTAGAGTACTTCTCTTTTCAAGCACCTAAAGGTGAAGAAGGATTGTATTTAGGATTTAGCCATTTACATTCTTTCTTATCAAGTATACTTGGATTTTTAATGTCGGGGGTATTATTAGATCAATACTGTCCTGACCCAATTAAATTTGGAGGTAGAACAGCTGAATGGGCCGAAGCTACTTCGCATGCTCATTATATTTGGTACTACTTTGGAGCCATTGCGCTTATATCAGCAATATCATTAGTAGCATACGGATATATTGTAAAAAGAATTGATGCTAAAAAAGCATAAGTAAACTAGATTATATCTATACAATACACGTTGCAAAGTGTATTCACTCGCGCAACTAAAAGAGTCGGCATTATTACCCATCCCACCGGGTAAGCCGGCTCTTTCTTTTTTTATACAACTTTGTACTCAACAGTATTTCGTATTCGTAGACACACTATAATTACGTCTGTCCCCCATAAAATTTTATGCTTACACTACTTTTATAGCTCTTAACTATAACAATCGTAAAAAGCACTAAAAGTAAATGAAATACCTAAAACTTCTCATCCTTCTGGCAATGCCACTAATTAGCCGGGCTCAAAATGAATCGTCAATTACAGGAATAGTTACCAATAGCAAAGGCGAAACAGTGCCCTTTGCAAATGTAGCGCTATACACACAAGAAGAAAATGCTTTAGTTGGAGGCGTAACTACGAATATCGATGGTGAATTTACCATACCGAATCTAGCCTCCAACACATACTCTATAATGGTTTCTTTTTTAGGATATGAACCATTAACCACAAACAATATCGTCGTCAATGGTAATGTTAACTTAGGAGCCCTTCAACTACAGGACCAGTTAACGGAGTTAGAAGAAGTAGAAGTAAAAGCACAACGCCCTACCATTGAACAAGGCTTAGGAAAAACTACACTTAATGTGGGCAATGATTTAAGCAATGCCAACGAAAGCGCTTTAGATTTGATTCAATATGTACCATCCGGTTCAACCGATGCCGATGGTAACGTAACGCTTAGAGGAGCACCTGCAACCATATTAATTGATGGCGTACCAACCGATTTGCAGAATGCCTTAGAAACGATACCTGTTGATGCTATCGATAAACTAGAAATTATTAATAACCCATCGGCCAAATATGCTTCACAAAATGGTGCTGGTGTTATTAATATCGTATTAAAAAAGGATAACCTAAAAGGATCAAATGGAAGAGTAACTGGGATGTTAGGAACTCCTGATAGACAGCAACTGAGTGGCAATATCATGTTACAGGATAACAAACTGAGTTCGAGTACGAATGTAAACTACACTCATGTTTATGATGAAATTGATGCCAATTCAAAAAGAATTACGATTTCTGATACCAACCCTACTTTTTTAAATAACACCGGAACTAGCGAAAAAAACACCAGCAAAATTACCATCCGTCAGAAATTTAAATATCAAATCAATAAGAAATCATCAGCTAGAATTTCAGGAAACTACCAAAAATACGATACGGATAATAATGGTTATAACAGGGCCTTAAATTACAAAGCTGATTCTACACTACGAAGTGATAATAGAAACTCTACAATAGCAAATTATGAACGTGAATACTGGAGCATTAATGCACGCTATAATTACGACTTTAGTAGTAATACGAGCCTAATAATTAATGCCAAACACGAAGGCCAAAATAGTTTGAACCAATCAGACCGTACTATTAACTTTTACGAGCCTGATACTGGTGAAGAAGAAAAGAGGTACAAAACTCAGGATAGATTTGTGCCCGAATATATGAACAGCACAAGATTAAATATCGATTTTGAACATAGCTTTAACAAACATCTAAAAATAGAATCGGGTCTATTCTTTGTTAATAAATATGCTAATACTGATAATCAGTTTCTAAGAACTGATTACAACTGGAGTGAAGATGATGATGACTATATTCCTGATGTAGATAGTTCACAGTTCTACATTTTTGAAACAACAGAAAGAAATGCAACAGGATATTCTGTTTTATCAACTCAACTTGGGAAGTGGGAGCTTGCCGGTGGATTACGCTATGAATATATTACGCTTGAGCCCTACTCTCCTACTAATGATTCTGGTGCAGTAAATAGAAATCATAATTTTTTACCTTCACTACAAGTTCGAAATGTAGTCAGTGATAATTTCGACTTTGGTTTTAGCTACTCTAAAAGAGTAAAAATGCCCAACTATCGACAATTGAACCCTATGGTGGTCTACAATGGTTTATATAATAAAAGCAGTGGTAATCCTTACTTGTCGCCTGAGCAAATTCATAATATCGAACTAAGTGCAAATCTTAGAATTGGTAATCACCGTTTTATGCCTTCTATATTCTACAAGCATCATACCGATGTTATAACACAATATCAAGAGTTAGTTGAGGAAGATGGAGAAGAAATATTACATCGTAAGTTTGAAAATATTGGTGATATGGAACAAACTGGATTTGAGTTAAATATAAGCAACCGATTTTTTGAAGTATGGCGCTTGAAGACAAACTTCCTAAGTTATTACCAAGGCATTGATAATTTTAAAGATGGTGAGTTTGAAAGAATAAATGATTGGGTAAACAACGTTAAAATAACTTCGGATATTACTTTTCTGAAAACCTTTAAATGGCAAGTTACCGGAACCTATGAATCTCCAAGGAATACAACTGTTGGGCAAAATTACGAACGTATGTTTGTAAATACCAACATAAGAAAATCGTTTTTAGACAATCAGGCTACACTTACCTTTAGAGTTAATGATGTATTTAATACACTTGATAGAGGCCGAGAAAACACCTCTTCTCCGAAATTTGTATCCACAAGCTACACCAAAGGAATCAGTAGGTATATGGCCCTTGCCTTTTCGTATCGATTCAATACAATGAAGAGAAACTAAAACAAAATAACCTATGTAACTGAAACTTCAATTACATAGGTTATTGATATCTTTTTACTTATTGATCACTTGCATGCCACTCAGCAAAGGAGTTGGCAGTTTCGTTTAATCGTAAGCTATGTAGCTCTACTTCTTTTGGTAAACGTGCAGAAATACGTTCTGCCATTTCAATAATCATGTTTTCACAGGTTGGTTGGTAATCTGTTAGTATTACACGTTCGCCCATTTGTGGAATTTCTAAGAACCCTTTAATATCAGCATTTTTATTAAGCACCACTGTGTGATCCATCCTATCCACCACCTCTTCGTGTACTATCCGTTTTAGTACACCAAAATCAAGTACCATCCCATCTTTAGGGCTATTATTATCAGCAATAGGTTCTCCTAGTACTGTAACTCGCAATATATATGAATGCCCATGAAAATGCTTACATAAACCATCATAATTCCATAAGGCATGAGCCATCTCAAACCTAAATTCTTTTGTTAATCTTACTTTCCTCATCTATCCCAACTGTTCACGAACATGATAATTGACAACTGCAATTAAGTTCGGGCACATTTACTTACACAATTAATAATATTTTGAATGCTCTCATACTTTAATGAGTAGTACGTGTTTTTACCTTCACGCTGAGATACAAGCACTCCTTTATCCTTTAGTATCCCTAAATGATGAGAAGTAGTACTTTGTTCTATATTAAGATTTTTATGTATCTCTGAAACGGTAAATCTATTATCCTCAAGCAAACTTAAAATTGCAATACGCGTTGGATGCGCAATTGCCTTTAACATACTTGCCGCTCTATCTAATTCATTTGCATCTAAGTCCTGAATCTTCATCTCTTTATAATATTTTTCCTGTTTAATATAGATTAAACTAGCACATTTCCGCGGTAAATATATAATATTCATTCCAAAACACATTTATTACATATAGATATTTAAATATATTTATTAAAAATTACCGTTTTTCAGAATATTCAATTGTATATTAATGAGCTTAATGCATATTATTATATTTGCGGAAAACTAATTTTCATGCTACAAACTACCAGAGGAATTGTACTAAATTATACTAGATATGGAGAAACAAGTGTTATCTCTCATATTTTCACTGAAGAATTTGGCAGACAATCCTATATGATTAATGGCGTGAAAAGCAGAAAAAATAAAGGGAAGAATATATTCCTTCAGCCTTTAGCCCTAGTTGATTTAGAGGTATACAATAAAAATAAATCACAAATTCAGCGAATAAAAGACTTTAAAGTCAATACTCCATTCTTCCAAATTCCATTTGAACCCCTCAGAAGAAGCATTGCCTTTTTTATGGCGGAAGTTTTAAGTAAAAGCCTCACTGAAGAGCACAAACCCCATAATAACCTATTCGACTTTTTACATCAAAGTATTGAAATATTAGATTCTGATATTCAAGGACTCGAAAACTATCATCTATTTTTGCTTCTGCAATTAACAAAACCACTAGGGTTCTTCCCTAACATTAATAACCATATTAACAGCAGGTATTTTGATTTAAACAACGGGCACTTCACAGATATAGAACCAAGCCACAAACATTATATGAATGCATGGGAAACTGAGATATTAAAAGAAATAAGCCAGTTAGGTTTAACTCAATTAGGAGAACTAAAGCTTAATCGCGAAAGTAGGACACAGTTTCTTGAAAAACTCCTTCAATACTATAATTACCATCTTCATGGCTTTACTAAAATCAAATCATTAGAAATACTAAAAGAGCTATTTGAATAAAACAGCTTTGTGAATTTTTATATCAGAAAAGTTTTGTAAATTGTGTGAACGCATTTTTCATTAAACCCCTCACTAACCTATTTAAAACCTCTAATTATGAATTCACCATTAATCAATTCAGATAGTAGAACCTTTACATCCCCAAGAAGTATCATTGAGTACGCACGAAACAATAACCTGATTAACCTTGCTGAGAGTTCATCAGCATTACTGGCAAATAATGAACTTATAGATAGCCTCCAAAAATATTCTTTAGAGTATTCAAATCAAAGAAGTCCGAAGTTTGGTAATATTCAACTAAGAGAGTTTATTGCTGCAAAAACAAAAAAGCTTTACGATTACGATTACTGTCCACAAAAAGAAATAACAATTACGGCTGGTATTAAACAAGCGGTGTTTTCAGCAATACTAGCTCTTATAAAAGAAGGTGATGATGTGGTAATATTTGAACCTACACACCAGAGCTATAAAACAGCAATTGATATTGTTGGGGCAAATGCAGTATATGTTCCTTTAAAACAGCCTTCATTCGAAGTGAATTGGGATGATGTGCAGAAGGTGATTACTGCAAATACCAGAATGATTATAATTAATACGCCTCAATACCCTGCAGGATCGATTTTTACTGAACTTGATATGCTTAGGCTACAGAAAGTAATTAATGGTACTAATGTTATAATTGTTAGTGACGAATCCTTTGAACAAGTTTTGTTTGATGGCAATATGCATCAAAGTGTTTGCCTATACCCTAAACTGCAAAAGAAGAGCATTATTGTTTCCTCATTTAGCGAATCTCTTTTAATTCCTAATTGGAACATTAGTTATTGTAGTGCCCCTGAACATTACATGAAATCTATTAGAAAGATATTAGCATCCATGAGTGAAGGAGTGCCTCTACCTTACCAAATGGCAGTTAAAAATTATCTTCAAAAACAAGGTTACGATAGCTCTTTGTTTAAAACATATCAAGATAAAAGAGATCAACTATTATCTGGTTTAGATGATACTGAAATTAAACTTGTTCCTTCAATGGGAACTTATTTTCAATTAATTAATATTGAAAGTCTAACTTCGAAAAACGATGTTGATTTCGCAATTGAATTAATGGAAAAACATGGGTTAGCAACAATGCCTACTAGCTTTTATTATCACCAAAAGGTAAAATCTAAACACCTCCGTTTAAATATTTCTGTGGGAGAGAAAGATCTTGAAGCAGCTATTGAAGTATTAAATAAAGTTGCCAAATAATCTCGATCAACTTATTCTGAAATAACGTTATATAACTAAACCACTATGGACTGCAAGTCCATAAGTTTAAGAAACAGAATAACTGAAAGTTATTCTTCAAAGCATTTTTGGTTTTTTGCATAAATCATCTTAAAATTCTTAAGAATGATAAAACATGTTTAAAAACTCAACTCCAACAATAGAATTTTTAGAAGCTAAAGCGGATGCACTAAAGTGCATAGTTTTAACTACTATTGAGACCAATAAAAAAGCCGATGAAAGTTTAATAATCATCGGCTTTATCTTTTCTCTGTAAACTTCTATCCTAGCGAAGCCAATATCTGCACACATATAATCAATAATACCATAGCTACCGGATATACAGTTGCATAGGCAATTGAAGGGGCATTAGTATCTGTCATTGGATCAACAGCTGCTAGTCCAGGTGTACTGGTCATAGATCCTGTTAAAGCACCAAGCATAGACAACACATTTACCTTAAAGAATATTTTTGCTACCAAGGCTCCTAAAAACATTGGTACAAGAGTAATAATTGCACCTGCTAAAAATAGCATCGATCCGTATTCATTATAAGTTTCTACAATGCTAGAACCTGCTTTTGTTCCAACTGCAGCTAAAAAGAACATCAATCCCAGTGTTCGTAATAATTGGTTGGCTCCACCGGACATAGACCAAATTATAGGGCCTGTTTTTCCAATTCTACTTAATATCATCGCAACTGTTAAAACACCTCCGGTTAAACCTAAAGAGAATGTAAAAGAATCACCTAGGTTCAATGAAAACTTACCCAATAAAAAGCCAAGTACTATACCGGCAGCAATTGGAAAGAAATCAGTATCCGATAGTTTTTTACTATTACCCCCAAACATTTTAGTAACCATTTTTAAGTGGTCTTTACTTACGGATATTTTTATTTTATCTCCCATCTGTAAAGTTAAGTTAGGACTTGGTGTAATATCGATACCAGATCTGCGTACTCTAGTAATGGTTAAGTCATATGTAGATGTCCACTGACTTATTTCTCTAATTGTTTTATTAACAACCTCTGGGTTAGAAACTAATATAGATTGAATCTCATATCCCTTAATTAGTGGAATAGACTCTTGTGTTTGAGATCCTATTAAGATCTCAACTTTTTTAAGCGCATCTTGTGTACCAACCGCTTTAATAATGTC
This sequence comes from Saccharicrinis aurantiacus, assembly GCF_947489045.1. NCBI lineage: Bacteria > Pseudomonadati > Bacteroidota > Bacteroidia > Marinilabiliales > Marinilabiliaceae > Saccharicrinis > Saccharicrinis aurantiacus. The sequence goes on along the minus strand of NZ_CANLCN010000002.1, from coordinate 393,134 downwards.
ACCCTTTCCTAAAATCATTGATGAGGTTGGTGCTTTTACTTCCCCTCCTGCTTTAATTCTTGAAATAACACCTTGTGTCATTGTACGCACCTTTAAATCTCTAATAGACTTACCAACTACGTTATCATTTTCAACTACAAAGTGGCAAGTGCTAATCTCTGGAAAGGCATCTACTGTTCCCGATTCGTATTCTTCTTCTGCTTTCTTAATATTTACTCTAAATATTTTAGGATATAACCTTACAAAAAGAATTACTCCAATTACTCCAAAGGGATATGCAATACCATAACCAATAGAAACGTTAGGCGATCCGGTACTTTCAATGGCTGCCGCTAAACCAGGTGTAGATGTTAATCCACCAGTTAACAAACCTATGGCTACAGGTACATCTATATCAAACAACAATATACACCCATAGGTAACCAATGACGCCGATATTATTACAACAGCTGCCATTACCACCAATGTTCTACCCTGCTTTTTGAAAGAATCAAAAAAACCTGGACCAGCCTGAATTCCAATGGTGTAAACAAATAATATTAATCCGATCTTTTCAATAATCTTTGGCATCATGACACCATGATGTCCGAAAACCAGAGCTACAAAAATAATTGCAGATATATCTAAAGAAATTCCTTTAAACTTAATGTTACCAATAATATAACCGATACAAATAATTAAAAATAAGGCGATATACCCTTCTTGAAAGTATTCCATAATTGTTTGATATTTTTTTTGCAAAAATAAACAATATAATGCGCAATAATGACAAAAATCACTTTTACAACTGTTAAATTTAACTAAAGAACCATCTCTTTTTTGCAAAAATAGACTAACGCCCTCGTCAAATTATATACTTTTGCGCAAAAGGTGCATATTTTATCATAAGCACCTATATATTTTTAATACATTCTCCAGAAAAATGAAAAACAAAAGAATTATTACTGTTCTTATTATGTCAATTGGTTTAATAATTTCAGTGAATGCACAAAACCATCACCAAACTATCACTAAGAGTGAGCATCATCACGAATCAACCAACTTAGTTCATGCAGAGCATGGCAAACATAAGATTGCAGCCTATGGCGGATTTACCCATATTAGCTCAGCCTTTTATGAACACGAAACGCATGTTGAAAGTACAGGTAAGTGGGTTCCAACATTTGGTATAGAATATTATTACAAACTAAACCACCACTTCGAGGTAGGATTTATTGGAGATGTTGAAACGGATCAATATTATATTAGAACCACACATGAAGAAGAATTAGAAAGAAATAACGTACTTGTGGTTGCTGCTGTAGTTCGTTACTCTCCTATCAATAGACTTGGTGTATTTTTAGGGCCTGGTTATGAGACTGAATTTGTTGGTAAAAATGAAGCGACCTCTTTCTTTGTAGCTAAACTAGGGATTGATTATGAAATTGAAATTGAAAATGGTTGGGAGTTAACCCCTATATTTTCATACGATATAAAAGAGGAATATTCAGCTTATTCATTTGGAGTTTCCCTTGGTAAACGATTCTAATAGTTAATAAACTAAGCTAAAGCCTTTCATTTATAATGGAAGGCTTTTTTTGTATACAAAACATTTTTATATTCACGATGCATTATAAATATTAAGAAAATGAATACATACGCATTAATTGCCGGTATAATAGCACTTTTTGCCACCTTGGGACACCTTACAATAGGCAATCAGTCTTACTATAAACCTTTAAACAAAAGTGATATTGACATCACAGTTAAAACCATATTTAAAGCCCTATTTCATTACATAACAGGCTTTCAAGTCTTATCATCTTTCATATTAATTATGATAGGAATTAGAGGTAATGGGTGTAATTTTGAACCGCTTTTAGTATTAGGGTTTATTGCAGCTAACTATATCTTTTGGATGATTACACAACTAATTATTGCCGCTAAATCTCCAATTAAAGGAGCTATTACAAAACTATTCCAATGGATTTTTTGGCTACTGATATCAGTCTTTACAATATTGGCCTTTATTCATTCGTGGAACTACATTAACGAATGGGTGTAAATTTTTAATTTACATCAGGATATAAATCACTTTTAAATCTTGCCTTGTTAATAAGTACTGAGTACATTTACGCCGATTTTACAATAACCTAAGGGTATGAAAGATAAGAAAAGAGCCAAACGACAGCTGATTAATTCATATTTTACTACAGTAATAAGTATAACGCTTGTACTATTTTTATTGGGTTCTGTTGGGTACCTCATTTTAAATGCCAACCGCTTATCAAATTATGTAAAAGAAAATATTGGTTTTAATGTTGTTTTAAAAGATAACATTAGAGAAGTAGAGGTGAAACGCTTACAAAAGTATTTGGATGCCTCTTCGTTTGTTAAATCAACCGAATATATTGATAAAGATGAAGCTGCTGAAGAATTGCAAAAGCAGTTAGGAGAAGATTTTGTTGATTTTTTAGGATACAATCCTCTTCTTTCTTCTATTGAAGTAAAACTATACGCACAATACGCAAACCCCGATAGCATTAAAAAAGTAGAAGCAATCTTTAACTCCTTTACCCAAGTTAAAGAGGTTTATTATCAAAAAAACCTAATTGAAAAGGTAAATGATAATGTAAATAAAATTAGCATTGTACTACTTGTATTTAGTGGTTTACTACTTTTAATTGCCATTGCTCTTATAAACAACACCATAAGATTATCGGTATATGCCAAACGTTTTTTAATAAATACCATGCAACTTGTTGGCGCTACAAAAGGATTTATAAGGCAACCCTTTATCAGCATAAGTTTATTTCATGGTTTTATTGGCGCAATTATTGCAAACGGAATGTTGGCTGGAGTAATTTATATTCTTCACCATGAGCTAGGTGGCTTTATAGGTTTTGATAACATTGAACTCATCGGAATACTTTTTATTTTGGTGATTTTACTTGGCATAACCTTATCATTTACATCAACTTACTTTGCTGTAAATAAATATTTAAAATTAAAAACAGATCAATTATATTTCTAACAATCTCGATATGTCTAATAAAGAAAACTCCAAATTCGAATTTGCCCTTTCTAAAGAAAACTATATTTTAATGGCAATTGGTTTTGGTATAATTATTCTCGGTTTCATTTTAATGATAGGTGGAAGAAGTGAAGACCCAAATGTTTTTAGTGAAGAGCTTTACGGATTTCAAAGAATTACACTTGCCCCAATGCTAGTTTTATTTGGCTTTATATTTGAAATATATGCCATCATGAAAAAACCAAAACAATAGTATTAAACATCACTTCCATAATCACAACAACTAATTACACTTATTAAATGACTTGGATTGAAGCATTAATTCTTGGAATTATTCAAGGACTTACAGAATTCCTGCCCGTAAGTAGCAGTGGTCACCTCGAAATTGGCAAACAACTACTAGGCGTAGAAGCCACTGATAACCTAACCTTTACTGTTATAGTTCATGGAGCAACTGTATTGAGTACAATTGTAGTATTTCGTAAAGAGATACTTCAACTACTTATGGGTCTATTTTCTTTTAAATGGAACGAGGACACCCAATACATTGCAAAAATTGCGGTAAGTATGATTCCAATCGGCATAGTTGGTGTCTTTTTCAAAGACTATGTTGAAGAAATTTTTAACTCTGGTAATATCTTACTTTTAGTAGGTTGCATGTTATTAATCACAGCAACCCTATTAGCATTTACCTTTTATGCAAAATCGAAGCAAAAAGAGATTTCATTTAAAGATGCTTTTATAATTGGTATTGCTCAAACTGTTGCAGTACTTCCTGGTATTTCGAGGTCGGGATCAACCATTGCAACAGGATTATTACTTGGGAATAAAAGAGAATCAGTAGCTAAGTTTTCATTTTTAATGGTACTTGTACCAATTTTAGGAGAAAATGTATTAAGCATACTTAAAACCGATTTCTCAGCAGAATCTTCTATTGGTGCCCTTCCTCTTCTAATAGGTTTTATTGCTGCTTTTACAGCAGGTTTACTTGCCTGTACTGCAATGATTAACCTAGTAAAAAAAGGTAAACTAATTTACTTTGCAATCTATTGTGCTATTGTTGGTGCTATAGCAATAACATTTGCTCTATAAATTTATATTTGTGAATACAGAATCAGAATACGACTTTAAGGAAGGTGCTCTCCTTCTTTTTGATAAACCATATGAATGGACTTCATTTGATATGGTTAATAAGGTTAGAAAAAGAATATGCAGTTACCTTGGCGTTAAAAAGCTCAAAGTTGGTCATGCCGGAACGCTTGACCCTTTAGCAACAGGTTTACTAATCATTTGTACTGGTAAAGCCACTAAAACTATTGACAGTTACCAAGCCAAGGAAAAAGAATATGTGGCTACTCTTAAATTGGGCGCCACTACTCCATCGTTTGATTTAGAAACTGAAATTGATAAGACTTTTCCAACAGAACATATCGATAGAGCTCTAATAGATAAAGAACTTTTAAACTTTGTAGGAGAATTAGATCAAATTCCTCCTGCTTTTTCTGCGGTAAAAGTAAAAGGTAAAAGAGCCTATGAGTTAGCTCGCGAAGGAAAAACGCCTGAACTAAAACCTAAAAAGCTTGTTATAAAAGAGATCGAAGTTGTTGATTTTAAAAATGATGAACTTGTTTTAAGAATTGTTTGCAGCAAAGGTACGTACATAAGAGGGTTGGCTAGAGATATTGGTTATGCTTTAAAAAGCGGATCACACCTAACTACCTTACGCAGAACCAGAATTGGTAAATATTCTGTAGAAAATACTCTTAGTTTAGAGGAATTTGAAAAAAAATTAAATTAATTTGTAACTTATTCAAAAACCTTACGTATAACCGACCTGCAAATCACTGCAGAATAATATCGAATAATTTAGTATTAATCACATAATATACTGCCACTTACTATTATTAAGTGGAGTAAAACTAAAGAAAGCAAATGAAGTTATCGAAGTTTAAATACGACCTTCCTGAGGAATTAATTGCATCTCATCCTACCTATAATCGCGATGAATCTCGCATGCTAGTGTTAGATAGAAAAACTGGAGAAATAGAGCACAAAATCTTTAAAGATATTGTTGATTATTTCGACGATCAAGATGTAATGATCTTCAACAACACAAAAGTTTTTCCTGCCCGCTTATACGGTAATAAAGAAAAAACAGGTGCTGAGATTGAGGTGTTTTTACTTCGTGAATTAAATAGAGACCAGAAACTTTGGGATGTTTTGGTAGATCCTGCTCGTAAAATTCGTATTGGTAATAAGCTATACTTTGGCGAAAACGATGAGATGGTAGCCGAGGTTATTGATAACACAACTTCAAGAGGAAGAACGCTTCGCTTTTTATACGATGGTCCGTATGACGAATTTAAGAAGTCACTTTTTGCTTTAGGAGAAACTCCACTTCCTAAGTCTATCGACCGTGAGGTTGAGCCTGAGGATAGAGAGCGTTACCAAACCATTTATGCCAAACACGAAGGAGCTGTGGCTGCCCCAACTGCAGGTATGCACTTTAGCCGTGAGTTAATGAAACGCCTTGAAATTATAGGGGTAAACTTCTCAGAAGTTACATTACATGCTGGCTTAGGTAATTTCCGTTCTGTTGACGTTGAAGATTTAACAAAGCACAAGATGGATTCAGAGCAAATTTTTATTACTGATGAAGCGTGTGATATTATTAATAAAGGAAAAGACCAACGAAGAAAAATTTGTGCTGTAGGAACTACGGTAATGCGCACAATTGAAACTTCGGTTTCAACATTTGGTCATGTTAAACCTTTTGAAGGTTGGACTAACAAATTTATTTTCCCTCCATATGAATTTCGTGTTGCAAACTGCATGGTTACTAACCTGCACCTACCTTTGTCTACTCTAATGATGATGGGAGCTGCATTTGCAGGTTACGATCATTTAATGAATGCCTATGCTGTTGCAGTTAAAGAGAAGTATCGTTTTGGAACTTACGGAGATGCACTATTAATTATCTAATAAAGCATCACTTAAAATATAGAAAGGCTGTGTTTAACTCACAGCCTTTTTTTGGCCCTAATCCAAGCATAATGTCTAAAATATTTGGTTAAAGTTGAGTTAATTGACGATTAAAAAAGTTCGAGTAGCTTTATAAAACAGTATTTTTCAATTAAATTTACCATTTCACAGATTATTTCTAGAATCATGGCAAATAAAAAATTAAAGATTGGCATTCTTTCTGCTGGCGGCGATTGCCCTGGTATTAATGCCGCCATCCGTGGCGTTGGTAAAACTGCAATTGTACAATACGGAATGGAAGTAATTGGCATATCAAATGGCTTCAGTGGCCTTATTGACATGAATACACAACCTCTTACAGAAGATCACCTCTCTGGGATATTAACACTGGGTGGTACCATCCTTGGAACTTCAAGAATGAAACCATTTAAACCTCAGGAAGGAGATACTGTTGAGAATAAACCTGAAGTAATAAAGGAAAACTACGAAAAACTTGGTTTAGATGCCCTTGTATGCATTGGCGGAAATGGAACCCAAAAAACTGCAAATCTACTTTCTAAAGAAGGTTTGAATATTGTTGGGCTACCAAAAACAATTGATAATGATGTTTGGGGAACTGATGTTACATTTGGATTTGATTCTGCTGTAAATATAGCAACAGATGCCATTGATAGACTTCATACCACAGCAAACTCGCACAAACGAGTAATGGTAATTGAAGTAATGGGACATAATGCTGGTTGGATTGCTCTATACTCAGGTATGGCTGCCGGTGGCGATATTATCCTTTTACCTGAATTAGATTATGATATGAATGTAGTAGCCAATACACTCAAAGATAGAGCTGAAAAAGGCAAGGCCTATTCAATTGTAGTTGTTGGCGAAGGCATCGAACGCCCAGGCAAAAAAAGTGCAGCCCGATATGTGGCCAAGCAAATACAAGAATTAACTGGTCTTGAAACCAGGGAAACAATATTAGGATACATTCAACGAGGTGGAAGCCCATCTCCTGCTGATAGAATTTTAGCAACACGATATGGCGCTCATGCTGCCAAATTAATATACGAAGGTAATTTTGGTACAATGGTTTGCCTTGATAAAGGAAACATAACCTCTATCCCACTTGAAGAAGTTGGAGGGAAAACTCAATTACTAAGCCCCGACCACTCCCTTATTGAGAAGGCTCGCAACATGGGCGTATGTTTCGGCAATAAATAGGCTACCAAAGATAGAAACAAAACTTAATGCGGTTTGTGATGTTAATAATTAAACATCAAAAACCGCTTATTTACTATAAAGCATATAATAATTAACGATGACCAAAGAACAAATAAACGCACTAAATCAGCAATTTAAAGATGCAAGCCCAATTGAACTAATCACTTTTTTTTTAGATAAGTATGAAGATAAAATAGCCCTATCTTCAAGTCTTGGTGCAGAAGACCAAGTTCTTACACAAATGGTAACATCTATTAAATCAGATGCTAGTATTTTCACATTAGATACCGGACGTTTATTTCCTGAGACTTACGACTTAATTGACCGCACATCAAAAAAATATAAAACCAACATACAAGTATACTTTCCACAGCCTACTGCCGTTGAAGCGATGGTGAAAGAAAAGGGAATTAATCTATTTTTCGATAGTATTGAAAATAGAAAGCAATGCTGTAATACTCGTAAAATAGAGCCTTTAAAAAGAGCTTTTAAAGGATTAGATGCTTGGATATGTGGTTTACGTGCAGATCAGTCTGTTACGCGATCTGAAATCCAATTAATTGAATGGGATGAAAATAACAACATCGTAAAAATTAATCCGCTTGCATTTTGGAGCGAACAAGATGTTTGGGATTATATTGATGAAAAAGGAATTCCGGTTAACCCATTACATAAAAAAGGTTTCCCAAGCATTGGTTGCCAACCATGTACAAGAGCCATCATGGAAGGTGAAGATGTTAGAGCTGGTCGATGGTATTGGGAAAACCCGGATACCAAAGAATGTGGCCTACACAAAAAATAATCCACAATATTTAAATTTATCATTTACCAAAAAATCATTATAAATGAGCAAATTAAAAAAACAAGGTCGTGCTAAATGGATAGGTATCTCGCTTATCGTTGTGCTTTTATCAGGAGGCTTAGCTGGCTTTATTAACGATGATCAACGCAATTTCTCAATAGTTAAGAATCTTGATATTTTCTATACTTTATTTAGAGAGTTAAACAGTTATTATGTTGACGAAACAGATCCTGAGGATCTTATTAAAACTGGAATAGACAACATGTTAGAGTCGCTTGACCCTTATACTACCTATATTCCGGAAGACGACATGGAAGATTTCAATTTCATGACTACTGGTGAATATGGAGGTATTGGATCTCTCATCTCAAAAAGCGATGAATATATTATTATTGCTGAGCCATATGAAGGTTTCCCTGCACAATTGGCTGGATTAAAAGCAGGTGATAAATTACTTGAAATTAACGATGTTGATGTTGTTGGTAAAAAATCAAGCGAAGTAAGTGACTTATTAAAAGGGCCTGTAAATACACCTCTAAAATTAAAAATTGATAGACCGGGTGAAGAGAAAGCCCTAACCATTGATTTAACTCGTCAGAAGATATCCATTAACCCAGTGCCTTATTACGGAATGGTGAATGATAAAACGGGTATCATCATGCTAAATAATTTTACTCAAAATTGTTCTGCTGAGGTAGCAAAAGCTTTCAAAGACTTAAAAGAAAACCAAGGTGCCGAGAGCATTGTACTTGACTTACGCGGAAACCCAGGTGGTTTATTAGATGATGCTGTTAAAATAGTTAACCTATTTATTGAAAAAGGAAACGAAGTAGTTTCAACAAGAGGTAAGGTAAAACAATGGGATAAAGTTTATAAAGCAACTTCAACACCTTTAGATACGGTAATGCCATTAGCAGTGTTAATCAGTCGTGGTTCTGCTTCTGCTTCCGAAATTGTATCTGGTAGTTTGCAAGACTTCGATAGAGCTGTTTTAATAGGCCAACGTTCATTTGGCAAGGGATTAGTACAAAGTACACGCAACTTATCATATAACGCCAAATTAAAGGTTACTACAGCCAAATATTATATCCCAAGTGGAAGATGTATTCAGGCAGTAGATTATACACACAGAAATGATGATGGAAGTGTTGGTTTAGTGCCAGATTCACTAATTACTGAATTTAAAACCTCAGGTGGCCGTTCTGTATACGATGGTGGCGGTGTATCACCAGATATTATGGTTGAAACAGATAAATTCAAGAACATCACTTTTGCCTTGGTAGCTCAATCTATGATGTTTGATTATGCAACTGAATTTGTTCTTAAAAACAAAGAAATTGCAGCTCCAAATCAATTTGAAATAAGTGATGATGTTTACAATGAGTTTGTAAGCTTTGTTGAAGCCAAAGAAGATTTTTCTTATAAATCAGCAACACAAGAATCTTTAAAAAAGCTAGTTGATGTTGCCAAAAAAGAAAAGTATTACGATAAAAACAAAGAAGAATTTGAAGAGCTTGAATCCTTACTTACTCTGAATGTAAAAGAGGATATGATGTTGTTTAGAGACGAAATTGAAGAGTTCTTAGCTTCTGAAATTATCAAACGCTACTACTATCAAAAAGGAGCCATTAAGTATACCCTTAAAGACGATAAAGAATTAGCTAAAGCTATTGAAGTGCTTGGTGATAAAAGTACGTACAATGGTATTTTAGATGGAAGCATAGCTTCACACGCTGGTGATAAAAGAAGCATGAAATCGAAAGATTAAATAATCTGATATATTATATAAAAAATCCGATGCCATTTGGTATCGGATTTTTTTATGCCCTTAATTCAAATGTAATACAATTAAAGGTTTCAGTTATTTTATAATGATAAATCAATCTAAACATAAGCACGAAGTTAAAAATACCCAGTGGCTATTTTAAAATAGCCACTGGGTAAATAGAAATAGCCAGTGGATAAATTTAATTACCCACTGGCTATTTACTAATTTATAGTTATAGTTTTATTACTTTAACGGCATCTTAAAACTAAACTTAGGTATAAAAACACAAAACCCACAAGTAATGAATAGCTTCCTTAAACATGGGTTATGTGTTAGAATAACGTTATTTCACTTTATAGAGAAATAATACTATTGGATTATCAACTTTTGCGTAGCTGTTGAGCCATTCTCAAAATACACCTCTACAATATAAATCCCCTTATTTAAGTTTAACTTGAGTTGAGAAGTAGGGTTTGAATTTTCTTGAACAACCAACCCTTGTGTACTTAAGATACGAACATAGCTAATTATATTAACTGAATTAATATTAATATAGCTATTCGCAGGATTAGGGTACATACTAAAGCTTGTATAATCAGTTTTCTTAACAGCATTATCCCCAACAACTGATAAATCCCACTCAAATTGTGCATCGCCCTTTACTGACCAAGCTATGTAATATTCAACTCCTGCTAAAGCAGAAAATACTATTTCTGATTGAAGTTTACATACATCATCATTATAAGCAATTAACTTGCTATTCTCACAAGATTCAAAAACATAAAGTTTGGTATCTAAGTCTGTTTTATCGCAAGAACTTACTTTTATTTGTTGGTCTTCTTCTGGTATATAAACAAACCATTGGGCATTTTCTCCTTTGTATGTATTATTACCCTCAATAGAAGTATGTGCTGAGTTACAGAACTCCCCAGCCAACAACTCACTTTCTGTAATAGTCCAAGTAAATTCAGGTATGCCATAACCTGTTGACCACTTGATAAGATAAGTTTGGCCTTTTTCTACAACGAACGTTGAAAAGTTGCTACCTGAAGCCATATAATTACTGCTACAATTATTATATACTTTAAAAGTAGAGCCCCAGAAATCATCATTCTTATTAATAGTAACTTTGCCATCTTCAGCTGCGGTATAACTATACCAGACATCCTTATTCAGGTTTGATGTAAAATTGATATCCGTATCAGATTCAACAGATATTGGATTTAAACAGCCTTCTCCTAAATCATAAGAACCTCCTTCATTTATAATCCATTCAAATGGAAATGCAGAATTATTCACCCACTCAATATAGTAGGTCATTCCTTCTTCTGCACTAAATTCAATGATATTACTAGAAGAATTTATACTTGATAAATTACAATTATTAGATACACTAACATATGCATTTAAGACACTTCCGTTAGCTGTAAGTGTAGTTTTACCAGTTTGTGTTGCAGTATATTCATACCACCTTGTTTTTAAATCATTATCGAATAGAATACTTTCGGCAATAGGAGCAGTAATAGCATCTTCACAAATCTCATAGTCATAAAATTCGCGCTCTGAAATTTGCCATGTGCAAGATTTCCATGCTTCAATATCCAAATAATACAATTGTCCTTTTTTAACCCTCATAGATCTTCCTGACGAAACCCTATCATTACAATCTAAATACCAGTAAGTATTTAGTGATGAGTTATCACTAGTTACAATATCGGCAACACCATCAACTTGTGCTTCAAATATAAACCATTGACTTAGGTAATTTTCCTTTGTGTATTCTATATCGGTATCAATCACTACAGGGATAGCTTCATCACAAGTATTTCCTGCTGTATCGTCAGAAACGCTTGGTGACAATTGCCATTTAATGGTTTCATCAATATTACCATATACCTTAATATAGTAGGTAACTCCAGCTATTGCATCCCAACCTGAGGATTCGTATCCTTCAAAGAAAACTTGTGTACCACAAGCTTTATAAATATCATATCCAATAAGTTCACTTTTATCACTATCTAAAGTAGCTACATGTAATTTAATATCCTCAGCAGGGGTATATTTAAACCATTTCTCAGAGATACCAGGTAACCAATCATAGCTATTATTGATGCGCATTTCTTCAGCAAAAGAACAATGTTCACCCTCATTGTAAGATTCTTCTGTGATGGTCCAATTAAAATCGGATGCTATATTATTAGTCCATGATATATAGTATGTAGTTCCCTCTTCTGCATCGAAGAACAATTCATTAACACCACTTTTTATAAAAGAATATAAACCACAGTCTCGTTTGATACTAACAAAGGCATCTGAACCTTCAGTTATTGATTTAACAACTACCTTACCTGTTATATCAGCTGTTAGTTCATGGTAAACTGTTTCATCAATTGTAGAATTGTGAGTTATCTGATCATCTAAATTTGCTATAATAGCTGTTGTACAATCTTCCCCTACTTCATAGTCAGTAAGACTTAAACTCCACATTACAGAGGAATAATAATTAAAAACTCTAAAGGTTATTATATCGCCTTCTTCAACATAGAAAGAGACAGTGTTAGTGTTACCCTGAAATAAGTTTTGAACACATGATTTCCTTATAAACAATTCTGCCTCTATTAATTTATTAGTTGTTTCGAATGTTAACTTACCACTTGATGTTGCCTCAAAAGTATAATAATAATAACCACTCCATGGTGTAGAATAAACCTGATCAAGAGAAACTGGAATTCCATTAGAACAATCAGTACCTTCTATTAAATCACCTTCATTAATAGAATATGTTAATGGGTCACTTTGCTTACTATTAATATAGAAATAGTATACATTACCTTGAGATACTGATTGGGTAATACTATTTTGACTTATATTATTTAAGCTTGAAGAATTTGTACAATTACTTTTTATACCTAACTCAGCTAAGCCACCATTATTTACACTAACAGTAACAGTACCAGACGTTTTAGCAATATAATAATACCATTTATACTCTCCAATTTCACCTTCATGCACATTTGCTTCACCTTCATTTGCAAGAATTGCAGTAGAGCAATGTTCAGCTTCCGAATATGCATTTGCTGTTAAAACCCAATCGAATTCAGCTCCTAAACTATTGCTCCAATTAATAAGGTAAGTTTCTCCCTCAATAGCAAAAAAGTCCAACTCATTTTGTTCCACTTTCACGTAATTGTTACATCCATTATATACTGAAATATTATTATAATTATTATCACTTATTGTTTTGCGAATATTAATATTACCAGTAAGAGTGGCAGTGTACGAGAACCAATTACCGAACTCATTAACTACTGCAATATCCTGATTATCATAAACCTCAACCGGATTATTGCAAAAATCACCAGGCTCAGTAACTACGTTGGTTATTTTCCACTCAAATTTATCACCTGAGTTATTAATCAACTTAAATAAATATGTAATTCCAGCTTCTACTTCGAAATACCCTTCTGAATAACTTGTTGAATACATATTCCAGGTGTCGCATGATGTAAAGGCTTCAAAACGAATACCTGAAACTTCAGATAAATTTTCATAGATAACTTTACCTGTTACGCTTGCAGTAAACTGATACCATTGATCTATATCTTTACCCTTATCGTGTTCAATGCTTACATCTGCATCTACCTCAATTGGGTCAAAGCAAAAATCACCTAACTCGATATCCTCTTCTGATATACTCCAATTGAAAGAATTTAAACCGTAATTATCACATTTAATTAAATATGTAGTACCAAGAGTTGATTCAAATACACAAAGATTACTATTATAGGCAATGTAATTGCTTTCACATTGTGTATATACGGTAAAATTGCCATCAACCTCGTCTGATAAATTATTTAAAGTAATCTTACCATCTTTTGCAGCTGTATAACTAAACCATTGAGAGCCGTATAAATTATATTCGTTATCAGAACCAATAGTTGCCGTAATAGGTATAGAACAGTCTTCTCCTTCTTGAAATTCTCGCTCTATTATACTCCAACTAAAATCTTCAATAGTATTATTAATCCAACTAATAGTATATGTAATACCTTCAGTACAAACAAAACTACCCATGTTATATCCAGAGTAATTGTTCCATTTAGAACATGATGAGGTAAATACTTCGTATTCTGAATTGGGATTTAAGCTTAAATTATTAAGCTCAATTATACCATTTTTAGTAGCCTTATAAATATACCATTGTTTAATGCCCTTACCAAAAGTGTGTACATTTATAGCTTCAGTATTAACAGTTATAGGTGTAGAGCAATCTTCACCGATTACAAATTCGGTTTCTTCTAAACTCCAATTGAAGTTATTAACATCATAATTTCTCCATTTAACATAATAAGTAACTCCGGCTTCCGCTTTAAAAAAGCCCTCATTATCACCAGAAATGTCACTCCAATAACCGCACTGAGTATAAACGCTGTAACTAGAGTTGGCAGTAGAACTTAAATTCTTAATCTCTATTTTACCTGATAGAATAGCTGTGTAGCTAAACCATTGATCAGTATTATGGGCAAAATTAAATTGATTATCCGCACTTGCACTAGCCTCTATAGCAACGTCACATTTTTCGCCATCTAGGTAATCTTCCTCTTCAAGAGTCCAAGAAAATACATCAGAAGCATCATACCAACTAATATAAAAAGTTTCTCCAGCTTGAGCTTCGAAAGATCCATTATTAAAACCTGAAGCATTTGAATAGTTATTACCACAAGATGTATATACTCGATATCGTGCTGATATATCTGTTGTTATATTGTTTAATTTTATTCGGCAAAATTTTGAAGCTGTATACTTATACCATTGTGTTAAACCATTACTAAAAGTGTAGTTATTATTACCATCAAAATTAACAGATGAAGCCGTTGAACAATCTTCCCCTTCTATAAATTCATCATATTCAATCGTCCACTCAAAACTATTAGGATTATTGTTCGTCCACTTAATAAGATATTCTTTCCCTTCTTCTGCATTAAAATAACCAGAAGTGTTACCTGAATTCGAGTAACCATAATCACTACATGTATTGTATACAAAGTAATCAGAGTTCCCATCTGTAGTTATATTACTTAAAATTAACTTTCCAGATTGGGTTGGTGTAAAAGAAAACCATTGCTCTTCTCCCTGGTTAAGCGTAAAAGAATTATTGTCAGTTGAAGTTGCTGCTATTGCTACATTACAAAATTCCCCATCGAGCAAATCCTCTTCAGATAAACTCCAATTAAAATTTTCACTTCGATAATTTCTCCATTTAATATAATATGTAACATCTTTGCTACATTGAAATTTTCCTTTATTATAACCATCCAGATCTGAATAACCTTGACAGTTTGAATAAATATAATAGTAAGAACTTCCATCAATAGAGAGATTCTCTAACAAAATTTTACAATCTCGGGTGGCAGTATAACGGTACCACTGATCAGTGTAGGAGCCTAATGTATGCTCATTGCCATCGTCGGCTGTAGCTGTAATAGCATTTGCACAGCTAACGCCAGGAGTTTCGCTTGCAAAAATACTAATAGCACATAATACCATTAGTATGGTAAGGTAAGTCTTTTTCATGTATGATTGTGTTTAAATTAGTTTACAATTATACTAAAAATCAATACATACAAATCACTATAAATTATACATTTAACACTTAATAATAGAATTACATCAAATATATATAAATGATAATCCAAGTAATAAACACATCCTATACTTATATCACAGTTAATCTTTTAATTTAGGAAATACCACTAATAAACAACATACCTGACACTTAAAAAAAAATCCTCTAAGTAGAACACTAGAACATTTCAATTTATTAATAACAAAATATACTATACCCGTAAATAGAAGTATTGCAATTTAAATTTATTCTAAATCAAACCCCTATCCTTAACCTCTAAGTATTTATTAATTACTGAAATCGTTAACTCATCAGGGCGCACGCTAATGTTTAATATGCCATGATGTGTAAGTTCTTCCATCAAAGCATACTTATTATTAATATAGTTATTAGCTAATGCCTTCTGGTAAATATCCTCCATGTTTTTGGCAGAATCATGAGTAAGTTCCTCTAGCTCGGTATTAATAAAGGTAACTAGCAATACGAGGTGTCTTTTGGCCATCTTTTTTAATAATGGTAACTGACGTTCAAGACTTGGGTTACTCTCAAAATTAGTGTAGAAAATAAGCATGCTCCTACCCTGCGTATTTTTTTCTAATGCCGCAAAAACCTGTTCTAGATTTGATTCATTAAATTGGGTTTCTTGTGCATAAAGAGTTTCTAAAATACGATTGAGTTGCAATTGCCTGTTATCACTTTTTATGAGCGAATGTACTTTTGAAGAATAGGTTAACAACCCCGTTTTATCTTGCTTTTTTAAAATTATATTTGATAATGCTAAACTCGAGTTAATAGCATAATCTAGTAAAGTCATTCCTGAAAAAGGCATCTTCATGGTACGCCCCATATCTATAAGCTGATAAATATGTCGCGATCGTTCTTCTTGATACTCGTTTACCATCAATTTATTAAATCGAGCTGTAGCTTTCCAATTTAATTTTCGGTAATCATCGCCAATTACATATTCTTTTATTTGCTCAAATTCACGACTATTTCCTGGTCGTTGGTATAATTGGTTGTTTTGTTGGTTTCTATTGTAAGAAAAGGCTAATAACTCATGCTTTTTTAGCTGTATAAACGAAGGGTAAACAGCCACATCTTTATTTGCATCAATACTATAACGCATTGAAAAAAAACCAATTTTACTACTAACCAACACATGCAATTTCCCGAAATGATAGACACCACGCTTTACCGGTCTAACACTATAATCGAAACTATGAGATTCGGATGGCGCAAAATCTTTATTTATTAAGCTGCTGCGCTTCTGAAACTGCACGGGTAGTTCATCAATAAAAACAACCCTAGTTCTAATTCGATAGGCACTTTTTAGCTCATACTTAATGCTATTATAATCTCCATTTGAAAAGCGTTCGGCCACTGTACGAGAAGCCGAGAATGAACCTTGCCAAATCAAAAACAGATCAACAATGATTAAAATTGATAATGCAAATAACAACACCCTTGAGAGTACAAATAAAGGGCTAAAGAAGTGCCCGAATACAAACAATACGATCAATATAAAAAGAGCAGTATAAAAACGTTGATTCAGAAATATATTTAAAACTCGCTTCATTGAAGAATAATTTGTTTTGGGCTACCTAGGTACCTCAACCTTACTTAGTATTGATTGTACAATATCGGCTGAACTAATTCCTTCTATTTCCTTTTCAGCGGATGGAATAATACGATGAATTAA
This sequence comes from Saccharicrinis aurantiacus, assembly GCF_947489045.1. Classification (NCBI taxonomy): domain Bacteria; kingdom Pseudomonadati; phylum Bacteroidota; class Bacteroidia; order Marinilabiliales; family Marinilabiliaceae; genus Saccharicrinis; species Saccharicrinis aurantiacus. Next base: position 376,026 of record NZ_CANLCN010000002.1, on the reverse strand, counting down.
TGCGGATGTGGCCACCATTTTAATATCATCAGGAGTTACAAAATCACGACCTTGGATAACAGCAAAAGCTTTAGCACTGCGCAAAATTGCCAAACTAGCTCGTGGCGAAGCCCCCAAATATATATCGGGGTTATTTCGGGTACTATTAACAATTGCAGCAATATAAGCTAACAAAGACTCCTCAACATGGATCTCATCTACTTGCTCACGTAACTGTATTAATTCATCAGCACTCAAAACAGGTTGAACATTTTCCATTTGCTGATTTGAGTTTTGCTTACTAAAACGCATTAAAATAGCGGTTTCCTCTTCAAGTGTTGGAAAACCCATCTCTATTTTAAATAAGAAACGATCGAGCTGAGCTTCAGGTAAACGGTAAGTTCCTTCATGCTCAATAGGGTTTTGAGTACCAACCACCAAAAAAGGTTTGTCTAATTTATATGTTGTTCCTTCAACACTAATGCTGCGCTCTTCCATAACCTCAAATAAGGCCGATTGTGTTTTAGCCGGAGCTCTATTAATCTCATCAATCAATACAATATTAGAGAACAATGGTCCTTTCTTAAACTCAAAATCTGATTTTTGTGCATTGTAAACTGAAGTTCCAATTAAATCTGCAGGCATCAAATCGGGGGTAAACTGTATACGAGTAAAATTAGTATTTACCAATTTCGCCAATAATTTGGCAGATAATGTTTTGGCAATTCCAGGAACTCCTTCTAACAAAATATGCCCATCGGCAATTAAAGCAGTTAGTAATAATTCAACTGTTTTATCCTGACCAATTAGGAGTTTTTGAATTCCTGTTCTAACTTGATCTAGTTTTTCTTTTATCTGATTAATATCGACACGTTGTATATTTTCCATAGGATATATCTCTCTTTAAAATATCTGTTACAAAAACTTTTCGATGGTTTTATTTATTTCAATTAATTGCTCTTGCGATATGTTTGTACCACTTTTGGCTATGTTAATTTGTTGCAATAATTTATCAACCTCAACTTCCGACTTACCTGTTTTTTTCATCAATTGATCCTTAACTTGTAATGTAGGCCTATTCCATTGTATAAGGTACTTTCTCTTGGTTTTAATACGTAGGTTACGTACAACATATTGGGCTATTGTTCCATTGTTTTTATTACTTAAATACAAATTTGTTAAGGTATTAAGAAAAGCAATTGAAGCATTCTCAGGAGGATTAATTACCGGAATCAATTCTTGCTTACGGCGCCAAAAAAGTGAGAAAAAGATAACGAATACGAAGGTTAATAGATAGAAAGCATAACGCATTGGTGCAGAACTTAACACGTAACGCAACTCTGATTGCGAAGAAGAACTTCCATTATTAAGAAAATCATCCCAAACAATTGGAGCATCAGGCATTTTTGAAAACACACCATTAACATATTGGTAATTATACCCATGCGCAAAGTAATAGTTGGTAAAAACCAGTGGCGATAAATGCATTAATATTGTTCCGTTAGAAAGCTGAGCTTCAATAAAATTGGGTTTATCGTTAATTGTACCTAAAACTTTTACATTCTTAACACTATCTGCTACACGAAAGTAATAGTGATTATTATAAGCCTTTATCTTATTTAAGGTATCTGTAAAAACAATGTTGCTATCACTTAACTTTAATTGCTTTACAGTATGGTTTTCGTAAGCGTATTCTTTACTTATTCCTAGGGTATCCATCAACTTATATGGCATTTGCTCTGAAACAAGCATTATAGTGTTTCCTGCGTTTAAATGTTTGAGTAAGCTTTCAGTTGATTGCTCATCAAAACCAATACCAGGTGCCATAAAAACAAGGCTATAATCAGAAGAATCTTCTTTGCCGTATTCAAAAAATGTTTGATTAATACGCGTTAAACTATCCTGCCAAAGCCCTGTTTTAACCATCTCATATAAAATACTTGTACCATATGGTATTTTGTCGCGGCTTGATAAAGTGGCTTTCCAATTTAATTCTTCCTTTTTATAGAATTCAAAAATCCCCATCAAAATAAAGCCTACGCTTAACCAGATATAATATTGCTTTGGTATCTTCATTTTGAATGTATTTGTGCTGAAATAGCTGTAATCTCAACTTTTAAACTATCATACTTACTCTTATACTCATCGTTGGTCCATGGCATTTCTCCATACCAAGCATCCTCAAAAGTACGAGTAGCGTATGTAAATTGATTATAAAATGGTTTCGATTTTAATTGCAGTAAATATTCAAAATTCGATTTTTGCTTCTCCCATACAATAAGCTCTACTTCATCAAGCTTTTGTAACAATTGCAAATAAGAATATCGGATGGCTAACCTATAATCAAAGTCTGATATAGCTGCCAAAATCAGGTTATCAAAGTTCACTTTCCCAATAACATCATCACCTATAAATCCATCTGCATTTTTAATGGTTTTCAGTTTAGGCTTTCGAAGATCGCTAAAACTTAAACCTGCAATTTTCATTACAATTAACACAAGAGTTACTATAACAATTATATAAGGCAATACTTCTGCAAAATGAAAAGATGCCTTGTTGCCAAATAACTTTGAAAGAAACCAAACAATCCACTTTTTAAGTGCAGATAAACTAAAGGTATTATCCTCAACCTCAATATAGGATGTATAAGGCTCCTCCAACTGAAGCTGCTGCAATGTTTGCTCACTCAAAACCTCATGGTCATCGGCAATAAATACATGAGCCTGAAGTTTTGATACACTATGCAATTGAATGATTGCAAATACGATAAAGCAGATGTATCGGTTTACTAAAATGGGTTTGCGAATCATAAATCTAGAACAAAGGCTTTTCTGTACTATCATCTATCACATTCATAGCTTCAATTTGCTCGGTTAAACCAACCTCTTCTTTTAATTCAACTAAAGAAAAGTATCTCATGCCAAAACCAACTGAATAAAAACAGTATAGAAACAAAGAAACGAACATGACAATTGGAATACCAAAAGTCATTACAGAGCCTAAGTAAGAAAAATCAGGCTGAGTATTAGGGTTAGTAATTAGTTGCGAAAACATTTTATAAAATGCCAAAATGTAAAAAGGGACTATTACTATAGCTGAAATAAAGCCTTGGATAAAGTATAATAAAATATAGTACCCAAATGTACTCCACCAATTACCTTTAATCAACTCAAATGATCGTCCGAAAGAATCTGTTACTGAAGCATCCTCAATACCAATTGAAAAAGGATAAATACTAAATGCAATCATCAGGTATATTAAACCGAACATCATAACAAAAACACCTAAAACCGGCGATATTATAGATAACACCAATGTTACTATAAATCCAACAAAACCAATACCTATGCCCAACAATAGACCAGCGCCCAAGTATTTCCAGAAATACTTTTTTATATCACTAAATATTAACTGTAAGGTAATTTCATCTTTGGCATGTTTTAAACTCATTTTCATATAAGAAACAATAGATGCTTGATAAAAAATCCCTCCGATTATAAGAAGAATATATGCCGGAATAAAAAGAGCAAAATCGAATGGGTTGGGCTCAAGGGTTGTTTCAAACATTGAAAACATGGTACCATAAACCCGTCCTATTAGGATACCTCCTAGTATAAAAAACGGACCTACTAAAACCATCATAAGTTTAAGCAAATTCCAAATATGAATTTTTAAATAGTTAAATACATCACTAACGGATTCTGATACAGTTCTTTTTTTTCTAAGCTGAAATGTGTTGTACATGCTTTTTATAAACTAAGTGTGGATAAATAAAAAAGTAAAATATAATAGTAATTAACGATATAGTTATGACGAAAATACTAAGCCATTGAATTTGTGAATGTCTGGTTAAAAAAGATTCAATAAACCCTGCAATTATAAAAAAAGGCACTAGGCCGGCAACAATTTTGACTCCTGTTATTGCCCCTTTCTGGAAGGAGTGTATACGAGAGTAGGTACCCGGAAACAATATGCTATTTCCCATAACAAGACCAGCCGCACCTGCTACAACTATACTAAATATTTCAATAGTTCCGTGCATCCAAATACCAGATGCCGACTCCCAAAGTAAATTGTAATTGTAAAAAAAGTATTGAAAAGAGCCCAACATTACACCATTTTTAAAAAGCATAAAAGCTGTTCCAACAGATAAAAGCGCGCCCATTGCAAAGGCAATTAAAGCTACTCGTATGTTGTTAAGTGTGATCATAAAAAACATCGAAATTTCGTTTTGAGAAGCGTATACCCCAAGAGGCTCCCCTTTTTCAATATTTTCGATGGTCATATTAACGTAATTATCTCCTGTAATTAAACGTACGTAATCAACATCATTTGCGGCAGAAAAGGCTCCTATTAGAACCGCAATTAAAAAGATTAGGCAACTATAGAACAGTTGTTTGTAATGAGAATGAATTAAAAGTGGGTAGTCCTTTTTGAAAAATGTATATATTCGTGACCAGTTTTCGCGCTTAGCAGTATGCATAAACTGATGCGAATTAAGCACCAACTTATTTAAATAAGCTGTAGTGTTACTATTAGGATAATAGGTTCTGGCATAGGACAAATCATCGCTTAATTGCATATAAACTTTAGATATAACCTCAGGGTCAACCTTTTGCTTTTTTGTCAGCAGTTGCTCTGCTTCAAGCCAACGTTTTTTATTAATTTTAGAGAAGATTATTTCACGCAAAACCTTAAATCTTTAAATATGGATCCGAAATTTAACATAAATAATTCTCAAAATGTAAATATTGAGGTCAATTTTGCAGGTGTAGGCGAAAGATTACTTGCACTCATTATTGATGGCCTCGTTTTAGGTGGCATTGGAATGGCACTTTCAATTGCCGTGGCAACAGCACAACCGGGAGATACAATTGTCATCATAGTATTTTCAATATATACTTTTGCAGCCATGCTATATTATTTTTTTATGGAGTGGCTTTTTAAAGGACAAACCATTGGAAAAAAATACCAGAAGATAAAAGTTATACATAAATCGGGTACTGATGCCTCTGTATTTCAATTACTCATCAGAAATTTAATTCGTGTATTCGATTCTATTTACGGACTTGGTTTACTAGTCATATTCTTTAGTAAGAAATCTCAACGTTTAGGAGATTTAGCAGCTGGTACTATAGTGGTAAAAACGCATCAGAACATTAAGTTTAATGAAACTGCATTTGCTGAAACCGAAGAAAACTACTCTCCTACTTTTGATAAATTAGAGATACTTAGAATTGACGAGAAGGATATAGAAATTATTAAGCACGTGATTGAGCGAGATACCATGGAAATTAATTGGAAAATAGTTGGTGCCTTGGCTACAAAAATTAAAGCCAAAGCACAAATCAATAATAATGAATTAAAATCGCTTGAAGTTCTGAAATGTGTGGTTAAAGATTTTCAGTATTACCATGCAGGATAAATTACTTTCCTGTTAAAGTTCTGATGACATAGGAAGCAGCATAACAACCAAACATTGCAGGTAAATAAGAAATAGTGCCCAAAGTGGACTTTTTATTTCTTTCTCCTTCAGTTTTAATTACATATTCTTTGGGTGCTTCCTCTGTTGAAAATACAACCTTAACACCTTTTCTAATGCCTTGTTTGTACAAACGTTTTCTAACACTACGGGCTAACATACAATATTCAGATTTAGAAATATCGGCAATTTTAATTTGAGCAGGATCAAACTTCCCACCTGCCCCCATGGCTGATATAATAGGTGTTTTAGTATCAACGGCCGACTTTATTAAAGCAACTTTTGGCGATAAAGTATCAATAGCGTCCACAACAAAATCGAAACCCTTTGCTACCAATTCTTCAAAACTATCTTCATCAATAAAAGAGTTGATAACAGTTAAATTAAGCTCTGGATTAATGTCTAATAAACGTTGGGCTACCACATCTGCTTTAGCCATATTTATAGTACTTGTTAATGCAGGTAACTGACGGTTTATATTACTTGCATTCACAGTGTCACCATCAACAATTGTAAAATTACCAACACCTGCCCTTGCAATTAATTCAGCAGCATAAGAACCAACTCCTCCTAAACCAACAATAAGAATATGTTTGTGCTTCAAATCCTGCAACATATCCTGTCCTAACAAAATCTCTGTACGTTCTAACCAATCCATCACTTACCAAATACTCTACTAAAATTTTTACTAATCTGATCTTCTAATAAATCAGGTGGCAAATTTAATAAGCTTTGTGCTTTTTTATACACATCACTAACTAATAAATCAGAATCATCGGTTTCAAAAAGCATATAATTTTGATCTATATTTTTTATGGTTTCCTCAAGCTTCGCAGAATTGTTGAGTAATGATGCACCAAATGATAGATATACTCCTTTGGCTACTAATTGCTTTGCCATCTGATACGATCCATTATAGCCATGTAATACCCAAGGCTGTTTGGCCTTAAACTTAACCCTATACTCTAAAATTAAGTGATGCATTTTTACCGAATGAATAATTAATGGTAATTCGTACTTCTCCGATAACTCTATTTGTTTAACAAACACAGCGACTTGTATATCAGTATTTTTAATAAACTTATCTAAACCACATTCTCCTATAGCATCTATTTTTTTATCAGAACAATAAGTATCTAATAATTGTAGGCCTAAATCAATATTAGCAGTATTTATATGCCAAGGATGGATGCCACATGAAACAAGGCGAGTTGATGTTTTGTCAGCAATGGCATCTGAATGAAAAAAGCTCACACAATTAACATCAGCACTTGAGTCTATTTTATGAGTATGGGCATTTATAATCATATCATCAAAATAATTGAAGTAATTTGTTTTTACAAATACTCACTAACTTTATATTATGAAAGAGATACATGTAAGTTGTGCCATAATAATTAAAAATGATAAAATTCTGCTTGCTCAAAGAAGCATAAATATGCAACATCCGCTTTTATTTGAATTTCCTGGAGGGAAAATAGAGATAAACGAAAGTCCTGAAGAAAGTATCCAACGAGAAATAATTGAAGAACTTTCATGTGTAATCACCATTCATGAGAAACTTCCCCTTTTTAGACATAATTACAATAACCGAGCAATTGTATTACATCCCTTTATTTGCCATATAAAATCAGGTACTGCAGTTAATTTAGAGCACCACAAAATAGTATGGTCAGAGTTAAGGAAACTGAATACTTTTGATTGGGTTGAAGCAGATATTGCCATTTATGAGTATTTAACGCAAAAATACACCACATTAAAAAACGAATGCTTTAAGGATGATTATTAAATATTTATCAAACAAAACATGATTTTAGTATAAGTATTAAACACTATAAATACCTTGCGTGTTATAAATGATAAAAACCCACAAATCATAATATAACAAACTATGAAAAAGAGAATTATTATTCCTTCAGTATTGCTCGTAATTGTTTTTATATTTCTCTTCTTTTTATCAACAATTGCTAAGAATTACGTTAATAAAAATGGAGAAGAACTAACAAGCAGAAAGATTCTTATAAACGAATTACACATTGACTATTTTAATTTGAAGGTTACTGTGGACGGATTTACATTATTTGAAGAAAATAAAACAGATACCTTCGTTTCTTTTGATCAACTTCTTATCGATTTTAATCCTTGGAAACTATTCAATAAAGAATTCTCGTTCTCGCAAATACAACTCAGTAACTCTTATATTAACATTGAACAGAATGATGATATATTCAATTTTACGAGTTTAATAGAACATTTTAATGACACCACAAATATTGAAACCGAAGCTGTTGATAATGACACTACTCAATCGGATATTAAATACTCCATAACCGACTTTAAATTAATTACTGGCAGGTTTAAATACTACGATAAATCGATTGATAATTTAATTGAAGTTGATGATATTAACCTACAATTACCTGAGTTTGCGTGGGACAGCCAAAGCAGTAAAATGGGACTTGAATTTGCTATTGGTAAAGAAGGATCTGTTATAATAAATACCACTGTAAGTGAGCAATTAGCCTACTATAAAGTAAATTTTCAGACTAAGAATATACAGTTAAATAATTTCACTAATTACTTAAAAGAAAGTGTAAACATTACAGACTTTAATGGCTATTTACAAAGCAACATCAACATTGAAGGAAGTTTAAAAGAAACCTCTGAGGTTAAAATTGATGGCGTTATTGCTGTAGATAGTTTAATTATTATTGATGGAAACAACAATGAATTATTATCCTCAAAATCAATTAAAACAGAATTAGAAGATATCGATATTGCGAAGAATTCATTTGTGATTAAAAATGTAATTATTGATGAACCTAATATCAATGCTACCCTAGGAAAAGCGCAGAGTAATTTTGAATACTTTTTTGCACCTATCATAAATTCCGCAGATACTATTGAACAAGAAGAAACACCTAATACTCCTCAAGAACCTGAAACCGAAATCTACTATAATATTAAAGAGTTTGTAGTAAATAATGGTAAAGTAATTTTTAGAGACAGTACTTTAAATAGATCGTTTAAATACGATATATCAAATATTGATTTAAAAGTAGCTGATATAAATACTACAAATAGGGCAATTCCTGTTGACTATAGCATGAATTTTATAAACGATGGAAACTTTAAAGGAAAGGCTATAATTGATTCAGAAGAACCTACAAATTTAACTTATAACGGAAAAATATCTCACCTCGACTTACATAGTTTCTCGCCGTACACTGAATATCATTTGGGCTATCCTATCAACTCTGGTTTATTCTATTACACCTGTGATATTGAAATGAATCCTACTGAGCTTTTAAACGAAAATGACATTTTTGTGCAAGACATAGAGTTTGGTAAAAGCACCGGAGATACCACTGCTGCAAAGGTTCCTTTAAAACTTGCCATGGTCATATTAAAAGATTCAAAGGATAATGTTGAAATGAATGTACCTGTCCGAGGTAATCCTTCAGAACCAGGCTTTAGACTGGGTAAAATAATGCTTAAAACTTTTGGAAAGTTCTTAGTTAAAGCCGCCGCATCTCCGTTCGGAGCACTGGGTAAAATGGTTGGCACTACAGCCGATGAATTAGACCACATTCCATTTGAATATACACAAGATTCAATGGCTATTAAGCAAAAAAACACATTGGATAAAATTGCTAAAATATTGGTGAAGAAACCCGACCTAATATTTACATTCAGACAAGACTTATCAATGGATGATGAAACATATTTCTTATCTGAAAAAGCTATAAAAGAAAAGTACATTACTGAAAAAATGAGTTCTAAAAATCTTAATTGGCTTGATATAAAAGATAATGATGAAAAGTTTGTTTCGTACGTGGATAAACTAAGCCCAGAAACCACAGGCATACCAATGAGTGAACGATATTCATCATTAACAGATGAAAACACAATAAAAACCAGTTTTAAAGACCTCTATAATAAACGAAATAATGCCATAGTTGAGTACTTAACTGTCACAAAAGGTTGTAAGCCAACAAGCGTTAAAACCCTTAGTGCCGATTTTGAAAATATGCCAGAGGAGTTGAAAAACCCTAGTTTCAAGGTTGACGTGGGTATTAGGTAATCCGATTATAATTGTTGGTAGATTAAATCTTAATAGATTCAATAGGCTTATGTAATTATAGATTTAAAGATACACTTCAATCATATTAAATATAAATTTAATATGATTGAATAATTACTTAATACTCCTACAAATAGCTTTAATCCTGTTACAAATAATTTTCATCCTATGTATAGGATGAGCCAATAGCTTATGGCAAATAATGATTTAATTTGATTAGTTATTGGGTATTGCCTGAAAATTCTATTTGATTATCATGACAATATAAAATGCTTTTAATAATTTCGAAGCTTCAAAATTAATTATAGCAGATGAGATTGATAATAAAGAAACTTCTCAACCTTATAGGAGGAGATCATTTTTCTGAAAAGATATACATACGATTCTTTCAATTAAAAGAATCTATACAATATCAATTCTTATATCCATTAATACTAAATATACCCGGATTAAAAACCATCTACTTTATATTCTCTAAGGCATTTAACTATGAAGTGGCGATGTTTATTGCTGCAAGAAAGGACTACATCTACAAAAAAAATAATAACACTGAAAACCTCTTCCTTCTAAGAAGAAACATTCATAGAATTGAAAAAGGATTATTGATGAAAAATAGGCGAAGTATCTTTGCTCTAGATTATATTGAGGATACAACAATTCTTTATAAAAAGATAATAAGCCTGAACTCACAAAATGATCAATTAAATTGGGCACACGATATACTTGAAAAATACTTTAGCGTAACTGATTCTCATCCAACAATAGATAAGGCAAAAAATATTTTCACAAACATTGAAAATAGGGCTTTTAGGCAAGTTGAATTTACACCTTATTCCCTATCCAATGAAAATAAGGATAACTCATTTGAGGAGTTTAAAAAACTTGCTCATAAAAGAAAATCAGTCCGTTTTTTTACCAATGAGCAATTACCAGAAAGAAGCCTAATAGATAAAGCTATTACCGTTGCGGGATTAGCCCCAAGTAGCTGCAATCGTCAGCCATTTATGTTTAGGGTTATCGACGACCCTCAACTAGCTAAAAAAACATCTAATTTAGCCGGCGGAACAACTGGCTTTGCCGATCATATACCCGCAATTATAGCCGTAATTGGGCAAATGAATGTTTCTCCGTCTATTGGCGACAGACATTTAATGTATATAGATGCAAGTTTAGCTTCAATGAATCTGATGCTTGCATTAGAAAGTATGAACATAGGCTCTTGCCCATTAAATTGGCCCGAAGACAAGACAAAAGATAAAGAAATGGCAGAATTACTCTCGTTACAAAAATTTGAACGACCAATAATGTTAATTGCCTATGGATATCCTGAAAAGAATAGTATGTTAGCGTGTTCAGTACGTAAGCCCATAGAACAATTAAGACAGTACAACTAAAATGAATAAGATTTTAATTACAGGAGGTAATTTTATAAATAAAGGCGCACAATCAATGCTTTTCTGTGTGGTTGATTCTTTGAAAAAGGAATATCCAAATTCAGATATCGTAATGATTGATCTATTCCCTTCTCTTACCGCTAACGACAAAAATAAATATGCATTTGAAATTGTGAATATGCATATTAGAACTGTGCTTAGATTAGGGTTTCCAATTGTAAAATTACTTGTTAAGCCTAAGCCAATTAGTAATCCTGAAAAAGAAATAATGGAGCACTTTAAAACCGCTGATCTTGTATTTGATATTAGTGGCTATGGTGTAAGCTCTCATAATCAGCACCCTTTGTGGACCTATGCTACTCTATTTCCTGTAAAAGTCGCAAAAAAATTCAATGTGCCATTTGTCTTTTTGCCGCAGTCCATTGGACCATTTAATTTTAAAGGCTGGAAAAAGTTAATACTATTCCCCTTTATTAAAAAGTACCTCAGTTATCCTAAAAAGATCTTTATCCGAGAACCTAAGTGCAGAGTAGAACTTAATAAGATTAGAACAGAGGGTGTTATTGATTCATTCGATATTGTTTTACAATCAGAGAAAGTTGATATAAATAATATACACAAAGCACACTCAAATACTGCACATTACCAAGTTAAGGAAGACTCAATAATAATTATACCTAATAAACAACTAACCAAATTAAGACCTCAAAGTGAGGTTATCAGTCTATTTTCAGAATTATGTAATCATTTATCAGAAAAAGGCTATAATATTTCAATCATCCGCCATTCGGCAGATGACGCGCAAATTTGTAACGCAATTTTTGAAGAAACTAAAAAAACGAACATTGAATTAATTAATGAAGATCTCGATCCTTACGAAATTCAACAATTACTTGCACAAAGTTCAATAGTAATTGCTTCGAGATACCATGGATTAATCCACTCTCTAAAACTAGGTAAACCATGTTTAGTTATTGGATGGGCACATAAATATGAGCATGTTATGAAATCTTTTAATTTAATGGATTATTATTTTAGTGTTACTGATAGTTCTACAAAAGGCATTATTGAATCAACTGATAAATTGTTAAATAATAAGACATCCTTAAATAAATCGATTAAAAAGTATCTTGAAGCAATAAAAGGAATAAACTTATATAAGGACATTAAGTAATATTCACAAGTATAACCATATGAATAACTTTGCACCTATAGCACTTTTTACATACAATAGACTTGATCACACAAAAAAAACGATTGAGGCATTGGCTAATAATAAAAATGCGCTAAAAAGCAGTCTTTTTATATTCTCAGATGGAGCAAAGACAGAAAGCGATATTCCTTTAATCAAAAAATTACATAATTATTTAAATACCGTAACTGGCTTTAAGGATGTTAAACTGATTATTTCTGACACAAATAAAGGTCTAGCTCACTCAATTATAGAAGGGGTTACTTCAATTTTTAAAACTCACAATGAGGTAATTGTTTTAGAGGATGATTTAGTTACAACACCTGGCTTTATCAACTTTATGAATAAAGCCTTACAGTTCTACAACCCGAATAAAATTTGGTCTATTGCAGGCTATACACCTCCAATAAAATTGGAAACTGATTACTCATTTGATAGTTATTTGGCACCACGCAACTGCAGTTGGGGTTGGGCTACTTGGAAAAAAAATTGGCTTAATACAGATTGGGATATAAACGACTTTAAAAGTTTTATTGAATCAAAAGAAAAACAAATACTATTTAACGCAGGAGGAAATGATTTAACAACAATGCTTTTAAAACAGCAGCAAAAAGTGATTAACTCATGGTCGATACGATTTAACTACGGTGGATTTAAAGCTCAAAAGCCAAGCGTTTATCCTTCTAAATCATTGATAAACAATATTGGGATTGATGGATCAGGCACTCATATGAAAAAAACCAGCAGGTATAATTCAGAACTTGAAAATGTATCTGAATTAAATTATAATTTTTGCCCTGATAATTTATCTAACCCTATTATTCAGTCACGTTTTAAACGATTTTATGACACTTCTCTACAGAGGAAACTAATTAATTGGTTTAAAATAAAACTAGCCAAATATACTTTATCCTAGAAAGGGTAGTTTCTTACTCCATTTTGCCCAAAACTGTTTTATTCGTAAAAGCTCTTCAGGCAATAAAAACCTGCTTACGAGCAATAAACCCGTCCACAAAGCCACAATAGATACTTTAATCAGTATTGCAATGATAATTGAATCTACCTGTATCAAATAGCCTAGTGATACACAAAAAACAAAGGCTATTGTTAATAGTAATAACCTCAGCCACTCAAATTTTATTTTCACATACTTGAGTGTAAAATACAATAAGGTTAAAGCCGACAATAACTGCACTATTCCAGTAGCATATGCCGCTCCCAAAGCTTTCCATTCAGGAATAAGTAAATAATTTAGTAATACATTAATTGCTCCGGCTACAACTGAAACAATACCAATAACTTTCGTCTTCTTAACTTTATTAATAGGTAATAAGAGCATTTGCCGAACTCCTCCGAATATTAAACCTATTGTAAGCACAGGAATTATAGCACTTGATCCTCCATACTGCTCATTATTTGCCGTAAGAACTAGTACCAACTCATCGATAAACAAAATAATTAGCAGGCTAAAAAAAGAAATAACCAAATAAAAATAGGTGAATGATCGGGAAAAAAAGGAATCACTATCCGCAGAATCCACAGTTTTAAAATATGAATGCATATAAGCACTAATAAAACTATTTACAACCAACAAGTTAACTACATTGGATATTTTATGAGATAAGGTAAAGGTTCCGACCTGTTTTAAGTTTGAAAATATATTGATGAAATATTTATCAGTAAAAGCAAAGGCTACATTCACCATATTTCCTAATGCCACAGGAAATCCATAACGAAGCATTTCTATAGTTTTCTTCCATTCTATTTTTAAAAATACATTTTTAAAGATATCAGGAAGTAATAGTAAGGTTTGGATTAGAAATGAAAGAATTGTAGCCCAGAATATCCCATATAAGCCTAAATCAAAAATAGCTAGAAATACAGCTACAAACGCAACAAAACTGAGTAATTGAATAACTTGAAAAACAGAATGTCGTTTCGCCTTATGCTGTATACGAAGCAATAACATTGGCACTTCAGTAAATAATCGAATTAAATTACCAACAACAAATAGTAAGGCAAGTGAAGAGTTTATTGGAGACTTGAAGTAATAATCACTTAGAAGGTTAAATGAAAAATAGATGATAAAACTTAATAGTATACATACTATTGAATTAAACAGAAAAGTTGTAAAAAATAAACTCTTACGATCCTGTTCCTCTTTCTGATCCCAATACCACCTTGAAAGTCCCAGTTTAATACCTAGTCCTGAAAATACTTGAAACACTTGAAATATTGCTTCAAAAAGGGCATACAAGCCAAATTCTTCAATAGGTAAATAAAATGAATAAATAGGAAGCAGGATAATTCCTGAGAACTTTCCAGCAAAATTCCCTAAGCTGTAAAAAAAACTTTGAATTACGGTAAGCTTAAACTGTTTAAAGGTATTACTCATTTACTTTAATTAGAAACAAACACCAAATTACGCACTGATAGCGCAATTACGGCTAATATTTACTTCAAACTTATAAAAAATATAATAGAGTATGGTTAAACCTGTTCAACTCACTATAACAATACTATCAATCATAACAAGAAGGGCTTGTTTTATTGCTTATGACGGAATTCTAAAATATAATACTGGAGAAAGTATTGAGCACAAAAAAAACCAGCATCAATCGGATACTGGTTTTAATTTAAAGTTTTATAGAAATTAAAAGAACTTCACTGTTTCTTTAGCCTCTCCATTTAATTTTAAAATATCATTTAGCAATTCATTTGCTAGTCTGCTTGCTCCAATGCGGAACCAAGTATTATTTAACCACATTGTACCTAGTACTTCTTTAACAATTGAATAATATGCAACAGCATTACTCGTTGTTGAGATGCCTCCAGCCGGCTTTAAACCTACTACTCTACCCGACTGCGCAGTATATTCTTTAATTGCCTTACTCATTACGTAAGCCGCTTCGTGAGTTGCTGCTGGGTCAACTTTTCCTGTACTGGTTTTTATAAAATCGGCACCGGCTTCCATTGCTAGCATCGAAGCTTTCCAAATTAATTCAGAATCATTTAATAAACCTGTTTCCAAAATAACCTTTAAATGAACATCGCCACATGCTTCTTTTAGCTTCACTAACTCATCAAAAACGTGCTTATAATTACCTTCGAAGAATTCTCCTATAGAAATTACCACATCTATTTCGTTAGCCCCTCCATCAATTGCTAATGAAGTCTCAGTAACCTTAATTGATTGTAAGGCCTGTGAGTTAGGAAAACCCGCAGATACAACTGCCCTATTAACTCCTTCTACTTTTAAAACTGTTTTTACAGTATCCGCATAATTAGGAAATACACAAATAGCAGCAACATTTGGCATTTCTGCATATTCCTTAGAAAACTGATTTACTTTCTCAACAAAGGCAGTTACTGATTTAACTGAATCTGTAGGACTTAATGTAGTTAAATCAATACAACTAAAAATAGTTTTTAAAGCATCTACATCCTTATTCAGGTCTATATTTGATGATATAATATTTTCAATTTCAGCTTTAATCAATTCATCGTCTAATTGATAAGGGTATTTTTCAAATATTTCTTCCATCTTATTCTATTATAATTTTTCGTTATTCTTATGTCTATCCTTATCTCTTAAGGTTTTCTTCTTTATATTATCCTCTAAAGCTTTTGTTAAATCAACACCAGTTTGATTAGCCAAGCAAAGTAACACCCACAAAACATCTGCCATTTCATCAGCAAGGTTTAATTCTTCACCTTTTTTAATACTTTGCTCACCATACTGTCGAGAAATAACTCGGGCCAATTCACCGACTTCTTCGGTTAAAATAGCCATATTAGTTAACTCATTAAAGTATCTTACACCAATAGTATTAATCCAATTATCTACTTGTTTTTGAGCTTCTTCTATTGTCATGTTAAATACTTAAGTTAATTATTTTAAAGCATATACCTGCCCCTTATCAAAAGAACTTTCACTCATTATAAGGTGGGAATAATCATGGGTTAAAAAACCAAATTTATATTTACCACAATTATCCTGCATAAAAGAAATAACCGACTCTTGATTAATAAAGTTCAAATCAAATATAATGAGTTGTTCAGAATCTATTTTGAGCGAAGTACTGATATTTATATTTCTACACAGCGCCAAATTACTCAAATATTTCTTTACAGACTGATTATTTGAAATAAGTCTTATATCCAATTCTGCTCCATTAATAGTTTTTTTTCTACTAAAAAGATCTAAATATTTAGATCGAAACATCTGAAAATAAGATAAACCTTTAATCCCTAAATAAACAGTAGCATTGGTAACAATATTCTTTTGAGGTTTAACATGAAGCTTGTAGAATACCCACATAGAGTGGAAAAAATGATAAATAATATGTGTAGATGCCTCAGTACTTTTCCCTTTAAAATGAATTATTGATTCATCACCTATGTATATATTTTCTCCAAAGTTCTGCTGTAATCTGTAGGACAAGTCAACATCCTCTCCATACATAAAAAAAGAAGTATCAAATAATAAGAAGTCCCCACTTTTTAATCGTGGTAGAGTCATAAAGGCTCCCGCAAGTATATCGGTTTTATGAATATCAAACTCACCTATATGCCCCGCATAATACCTAGTAAATTTAGTTTTATTTGGAAAGAACTTGGCTAAACCACTGAACTTACAGAAAGAGGTGAAAATATCGGGGAATCCACGTTTTGATTCACGCAAAAAGGAACCTGTCCCATTAATCATTCTAAGCCCGATTCCTCCAACCTTACTATTATTTCGATAATATTGGATGACACGATTTAAAGCACTTTCTGTAATTATAGTATCAGGATTCAAGAGAAGTGCCAAATCTGATTTACAATAGCGTAATCCAAGGTTATTTGCACCTCCAAACCCTAAATTCACATTATTACCTATCACATGTACAAAAGGAAAATTGGTTGTTACCATAGAGACCAACTCAGGATTGTTAGAATTATCTATGAAAATAACCTCTGCCTTTAAATTTTCAATTGATTTTTTAACTGCAAACAAGGTTAATTTTAAGAATGCTGCAGCATTATATCCAACTATAATTATACTTATCTCGGGTTTATTCATTTAAATCGTAACGAAAAAAATACGTTTTTATTGAGTTACTCTCTATTTTTACTATCAATAATAATAGTTACAGGTCCATCATTATTTAAATTAACGTCCATATCTGCTCCGAATTCCCCGGTATATACTTGCTTACCTAATAAAGTACTTAACTGAGTAACGAATTCTTCATATAATGGAATGGATATTTCGGGAGAAGCGGCGTTAATATAGGACGGCCTATTTCCCTTTTTAGTTTTTGCCATTAAGGTGAATTGACTAACAACAATAATATCACCTTCGGTCTCTAAAATCGATTTATTCATAATTCCATCTTCATCGTCAAAAATTCGAATATTCGATACTTTGTTGGCGAGCCAATCAATATCTTCATTCGAATCGTCATTGCCAATTCCCAGTAGAATCAATAAACCATCAGAAATCGATGATTTAACAATTTTATTAATTGTTACCGAGGCTTTACTTACACGCTGAATAATTAATCTCATTTCAATTTTTTAATCTTTAATCCATTTTTGGTAAAACTATTCAAATAGATTAAAAGTTTACCCCGAATAAACAAATTAGTTACATTTATACTTATATTCTCAAAAGAATGCTTTTTAGAATCTATTTTATGAAAATAAATATTCATTAATATTACAAAAGAACAATAAACATAACCAACTAAACAACAGCAATTTAAATCAATTTATCAATCTTAATCATTTAGATTTAAGGGCTTTAGAATTCAATATTTATTTTAACACGTACAATTAGCTTACAATATGAAAATCATACTCAGTAAAACAGACGATCCTTATTATAATATTGCCACCGAAGAGTACCTTTTGAAAAATTGTTCTGAAGATATATTCTTCCTATATATTAATTCAAAAAGTATAGTTGTGGGAAAACATCAAAATACACTTTCTGAAATTAATTATAATTATGTAATTCCAAATAATATTCCAGTTGTAAGGAGACTATCTGGTGGAGGTACAGTTTTTCATGATAAGGGCAATATTAATTTCTGCTTTATTACAACCGGAGCAAAACGCGAATTGGTTAATTTTAAAAAACACACCCAACCTATGGTTGACTTTTTAAAGTCGATAAATATAAATGCTCATCTTGGAGGGCGAAATGATATACTAATTGAAGGGTCGAAAATAAGCGGTAATGCGTGTCATGTTTTTAAAAGTAGAGTTATGCATCACGGTACACTACTCTTCGAAAGTGAACTTTCTGCACTTACAAATAGCTTAAAAAATGATCCTCTTAAGTTCAAAGATAAAGCCGTAAAATCGGTTAGAAGTAAAGTTACCAACATAAAAAGTCATCTGAAGGATGAATTAACGGTTGATGAGTTCGTAAAAGGATTGGCTAAATTCATTAGTGAAAATTACAGTGCAGAATATAAAACATTAAATAATGAAGAGGGTGATATCATCAATACCCTGTCAAACGATAAGTACAATACTTGGGATTGGAACTTTGCTTATGGTCCAAAATTCGAACTTAAAAAACGTATTAAAGGTAATAACGGAAAACGATTTGAAATTAGCATGAAAGTGAATAAAGGAATAATTACAGATGCTAAACTTAAGGGTAACTCTAAGGATCAGAAAATGATTGAAGCTATTGAAACTACACTTCAAAATACTAAACACCATCCAGAACTTCTATACAAGGCGTTAAACAACTTAAATGGTGAGGGTAAAGACTTATCGTCAGAACAAATTATTGAGGCTATTTTTTAGTCTTAAAATAGTTATAAACAAGTGTTGCTTTTGATAAACCTATCACAAGTTTTATACTATCTAAATCCTGCTTCTTTAGCTGATCTACCGATTTAAAAGTAGATAACAGCTTCTCTTTTGTCTTATCCCCAATTCCTTTTATCTCATCTAATTCCGACGATACAAAATTCTTAGACCGCTGATTACGATGAAAAGTTATTCCAAATCTGTGCGCTTCGTTTCGAGCGTGCTGAATAACTTTTAATGACTCTGAATTTTTATCAAGATATAAAGGAATAGGGTCACCTGGAAAAAATATTTCTTCTAGTCGTTTTGCTATTCCTATAACAGAAACCTGATCTGTCACACCTATTTCTCTTAACGATTTCATGGCAGCTCCCAATTGCCCTTTTCCTCCATCAATAATTATTAGCTGCGGTAAAGATTCGTTTTCTGCAAGTAATCGCGAATAACGTCGTTTTAATATCTCCTCCATCGATGCAAAATCATCAGGACCTACAACTGTTTTAATATTAAAATGACGGTAATCTTTCTTACTAGGTTTACCATTCTTAAAAACAACACAAGCAGCAACAGGAAACGCACCTTGAATATTTGAATTATCAAAACATTCAATATGCTTTGGCAAATAAGGCAAACGAAGATCTTTCTGCATTGTGTTCATTAATCGTTCTTCTCGAGTTTCTTTCTTTCGTATAGATTGTTGTTTTAACTTTTCGAGTCTATAATACTTAACATTTCGCTCAGATAAATCTAGTAAATTTCGTTTATCACCCTTTTGAGGAATACTAAATTTAATGTTTTTAAAATCAGTATCGGGATTTATATTTACAATTACCTCTCGAGATGTGCTATGTAATCGCTCCCTAATTTCTGTAATTGCAATTGATAACAACTGCTCTTTGGATTCGTTAAGGCGCTTTTTAAGTTCAATTGTATGTGCTTGAATAATGGCTCCATTTACCACCTTTAAAAAATTAATATAGGCAGAATCTTCGTCATCAATAATTGAATAAACGTCAATGTTAGTAATATTAGAACTTACAACAGTTGATTTACTTTGATAAGAACTAAGCTGATTAATCTTTTGCTTTATTTCTTCAGCATCTTCAAACTTAAAATCAGCAGCATAAGCCATCATTAATTCCTTCAGATATTTTATAACAGAACCAATATTACCCCTAAGAATATTCTTAATAGCATCAATATTTTTGCGATATGACTCTTCATCATACTCACCTATACATGGCCCCTTACAGTTACCTAAATGATACTCCAAACAGACCTTATATTTACCCTCTGCAATTTTATTTGGAGAAAGATTTAGCTTACAATTTCGTAAAGGATAGAGTGATTTGAACAAATCAAGTAATGTTCTAACCATAGTTGTAGAAGTGTAAGGACCAAAATATAAACTACCATCCTTAATTACATTGCGAGTAGAGAATACGCGTGGAAAGTTTTCATTCTTTATAACTATCCAAGGATATGATTTATCATCCTTCAGCAGCACATTATAACGAGGCTGATATTTCTTTATTAAGTTATTTTCGAGTAGTAAGGCGTCCTCTTCACTACCTACTACAATATGTTCTATATTGGCAATATTACGAACTAAAATAGCTGTTTTACCATTCTCTGGCCTACGAACAAAATAAGAGGAAACGCGATTTTTAAGATTTTTAGCTTTGCCTACATAAATGATTTTACCATCAGAATTAAAGTATTGGTATACTCCCGGGTCTGATGGTAATACAGCTATCTTTTGCTTTAAGAAGTCAATCTTAGGATTGATACTTTTATCCATTAAACAAATAAACTAGTAAACGAGAATCTATTTACGTCGAATAAACCTTTATCTCCTATTTTAAGAGATGGGATAACTAATAAGGACATAAATGAAACAGTCATAAAAGGAGCTTTTAAAGGAGATCCTAACTTTTGAACCTTCGTATTTAACTGCTCATACTTTCGAGCTACCTCTACTCCATCGGATGCTGTCATTAAACCAGCCACCTCTAGAGGAAGTATATCTACCCCCGAATCGTCTTTTACAGAAATTCCACCTTTCTCTTCAATAATAGCATTTAATGCTTCAACTATTGATTGATCATCCACTCCAACCGCAATCAAGTTATGACTATCGTGAGCTACACTACATGCAAAAGCACCTGCTTTAATTCCAATATTTTTAATAAATCCAACAATTGGTTTTTCAGACTTATAACGATTAACAACAACAATCTTTAATATGTCATCTTCCACTGAAGGTTGCAAATATTCATCTTCAGAATTGGTTTCCCACAAATACTCATCAGTTAACAAATCACCATCTACAGGAACAATAACCCGAACCTTCTTCCCTATTTGGTTTTCAATTTTTATATCACGTTCTGAAAGCGAACTAATATTAAAATTATTAATAGGTGTAGATTTTTCAACCTCAAACTTTAAAGAATTATTATAAACACACGTTCCGTTTATATATGTTTCTAGAATATTAAAATCAGTCAAGTTATCTATAATAATAAAATCTGCGGCATCCCCCTTCCTTAACAAACCAACAGGTAAATTATAATGTTGAATTGGTTTTAATGTTGCGGCTCTTAATAGCGACATAATATCATAACCTTGTGTAATACCCTTCTTTATAATTTTATCTATATGACCTTTATTAATAATTTCATCAGGATGACTATCATCAGTACAAAGCATTACTTCATCAGGATGAGTTCGAAATAAATCAGCTAAAATATCGAAGTTTTTTGCAGCACTACCCTCTCTTATTTGAACGGTAATACCTCTATTTATTTTTTCAATAGCTTCTTCTGTTGATACACATTCGTGATCAGAACTGATACCTGCTTGCGCGTATTTACGCAAACCTTCCCCAACTATTCCTGGTGCATGACCATCAATTTTCTTTCCCCTTCTATGGGCAGCTTTAATTTTACTAAGTACTTCTTCATCTTGATTTATTACCCCAGGAAAATTCATCATTTCTGATAAAAACCAAATATCATCCCTTTCTAATAGCTTCTGTATATCATCACTATTCAAAACTGCTCCACTCGACTCAAAAGGAGTTGCTGGAACACATGATGGGGCGCCAAAGAAACATTTTAAGGGCGTTTGTTCTGCATCCTTAATCATATAATCAACCCCCTCAATACCCAACACATTGGCTATCTCATGAGGGTCGGTAACTACAGCCACCGTTCCACGTGGAACAACCAATTTAGAAAACTGACTAGGCGTTGACATTGAACTCTCAATATGAACATGAGAATCAACTAGACCTGGCAAAATATAGTGATCAGAAACCGTATCACATTCCTCAACCTTAAAAACTAATCCGTCTTTAACTTCTATCCTACCCTTAAAAATTCGAGAATTAATAACATCAATAATATTACCTTCGTAAATCATAATTCAAGTTCCACGTGGAACATTAACGTCCCATTAATACTAATAATACATTTATATCACTCGGACTAACACCAGATATTCTACTGGCTTGACCAATTGTTTCAGGATTTACTTTAGCGAGTTTTTGTCGCGCTTCAGTAGATAATGAATTAAGTTCGCTATAATTAAAACGACCTTGTATTTTAAGATTTTCTAAACGTGTTAATTTTTCAGCCATCAACTTTTCTCTTGAGATATAGCCCGAGTACTTAATAAGTATTTCTGCAGCATCCAGAATTTCATCATACCTCTCCTTATCAATTGAATCTAGAAAGTTTTTAAAAGGCTCAATAGTTTCTGCAAGTTCAAAAATAGAAATTTGTGGACGAGTTAAAATATCTTTAAGTTTAACTGTTTGTTTTAAAACGGAGGTATTTTTAGTTTGAAGAAATTCGTTTATAAATTTTGGCTTAATACTAAAATCCTCAAGGAACTTGATTACTGAATCGCGTTGTTCAATCTTCGAGTTTAGTAGTTCGAGACGCGAATCTGTTGCAAGACCAATTTTGTAAGATTTAGGAGTTAATCTAAAGTCTGCATCATCTTGACGCAATAATATTCTATATTCTGCACGCGATGTAAACATTCTATAAGGCTCATCAACACCTTTAGTAACTAGGTCGTCAATTAAAACACCAATATAAGCTTCATCCCTACCGAGTGTAAACTTCTCTAAATTATTAATTTTCTGATGGGCATTTATACCGGCCATTAAACCTTGAGAAGCGGCTTCTTCATAACCAGTAGTTCCATTAATCTGGCCAGCAAAATAAAGATTATCTACCAATTTAGTTTGTAGTGTATGATGAAGTTGAGTTGGAGGAAAATAGCCATATTCTATAGCATAGCCAGGTCTAAAAATGGAAGCATTCTCCAATCCAGGAATATCTTTTAATGCTTGTATCTGAGTTTGCCAAGGTAATGAACTACTAAAACCATTTAAATAATATTCAATTGTGGTCTCCCCCTCTGGTTCCAAATGTAATTGATGTTTATCTTTTTCAGCAAAAGTTACAATTTTTGTTTCTATACTAGGGCAATATCTAGGACCTATACTTTCGATAGTACCATCATACATAGGAGAACTATCAAGATCACTACGTAAAGTATCATGTACATCAGAATTAGTATAGGTTAACCAACAACTTTTTTGTTGAAGCGGGCTAACTTCATTAGGTAAATAGGAGAATTTATAAAATGTTTCCTCGCCTGGTTGCTCAATACATCTAGAGTAATCAATAGTTCTGCCATCAATACGAACAGGTGTTCCTGTTTTCATACGTCCGGTAGTAAAACCGAAATCTGCAAGCTTTTTAGAAAGTCCATAAGAACTTGGCTCACTAATACGACCGCCTTCCATCTGAACTTTGCCTATATGCATTAATCCATCAAGGAAAGTTCCATTCGTAAGAATTAGAGATTTACAAGAGAACTCTACTCCCATTTTCGTAAGAACAGAGCTTACATTATTTTCATCAAAATTAATATCTACAACAGTATCTTGCCAAAAGTATAAATTATCAGTTTGTTCAAGTATACTTCTCCAATTAGAAGAAAAAACCATCCTATCACACTGGGCCCTAGGGCTCCACATTGCTGGTCCTTTACTTCTATTGAGCATTTTGAACTGAATAGAAGACCTATCGGTAACAATACCAGTATATCCACCTAGAGCATCAATTTCACGAACAATTTGACCCTTTGCAATACCGCCAATAGCAGGATTACAGCTCATTTGAGCAATTTTATTTAGATCCATCGTAATTAATAAAGTACGTGAACCTAATTTAGCAGCAGCAGCGGCTGCTTCACATCCAGCATGCCCCCCACCAACTACAATTATATCATAATTAAAATCCATAGCAAAAAAATAATTTGCAAAGATACAAGTATTCAGTTTCTTACATCCTATTATGGAACAGAAAATTTAGGAAATTGTTTTTAATAATTCTAAGGACAAGTTCTCTTGTTTAGTCATTTCCAGTTGATCTTCATCAGATTGATCATCATAACCAATTAAGTGAAGAATACCATGGATAATTACTCTATTGAGCTCTTTAGTAAAAGGAGTATTAAATAATTGAGAGTTACTTTTGACAGTATCTAAGCTAATAAAAAGGTCGCCTGATATGATTGAGCCTTCGTTATAGTTGAAAGTTATAATGTCAGTGTAATAATCGTGATTAAGATAATCTTTATTAACTTGAAGAATATACTTATCAGAGCAAAATATATAAGAAATATCCCCTATTGATTTATCATTAGTATCAATAACTTTTGATATCCAACTACTTAAAACACTATTAGAAAGTGTAATTTCATCAATATCTTCAAAATAGAAATTAATCATGTAGATTAAAAGTAAGCTTAACTAAACGACCTTCATTTTCAAAATCTAGCTCATCACTAAGATGTTTCATTAAAAAAATTCCACGTCCGTGAGACTTTTCAATATTTTCTGGTAAAGTTGGATCAGGAATAGTAGTAAAATCGAAACCAGAGCCAGAATCTTCTATTGAAAAAATAAGTTTAGTTTCAGTTAATTTATAGGATACAGATACTAATAAATCATGGTTCAATTTATTACCATGTACTATAGCATTATTAACCCCTTCCACTACGGCTAAAGATAATTTACCATAAACATCAGCATGTAAATCGAATTTAACAGAAATATCATCGATAAGTTTTTCGACAGTATTAATGTTTTGTATGTCGGAATTGATAACAATTTTTTCCACCATAATTTATCTTAATTACAAAATCTGTTCAAATTTAATAATTATACTAAAAATTAAACAAATGGTTACTTTATATTGACAAAATAACATTCATGTAACATTAGTTAATACTTTTTCCCAACCAAATGAGAGGATTGATTTTTTTACTACCCTCCCAAACCTCAAAATGCAAAATAGCATTATTATCTGTACTAGAAGTAAAAATTCTTCCAATTTTTTGATTTTTAGCTAATATTTGCCCGTTTTTAACGCTTACATCCTTTAGGTTTGCATAAACTGTTAAATATTTACCATGACGAACAATAACGGCCTTATTGTATCCAGGAATGGCAATTACACGGCTAACCTTACCATCAAATATAGATTTAACATCATTATCCTTGGTCGTAGTGATATCTATACCATTATTCTTCACTTTTACGCCCTTTAAACTCGGATGATTATGTTCACCAAAATAACTAGTTACTATTCCATCACTAACAGGCCATGGCAATTTTCCTTTAAATTTATAAAAATCACTAGGGTCAAATGTTGCGGATTTATTTGCTTCACGTGAAATTAATTTCTCAATTTCTTTTTGTAGGCTTTTACTTTTTTTAGTGTTATTCTTAATATTTTGTTTCAACCATCTTTCATCAGTATTTAATTTAGCTATCATAAGCTTTTTTGATGATATAGATTTTTCTATATTACGTGATTGATTAAATAAACTATCGTAAACGGATTGTTTCGAATTAAGAATACTTTCTTGTACTTGTAAAATACTATCGTGCTTTATAATGCTCTCGTTCAAAACTATTCCTTGCTTTTTACGATAACTACTATATTGACGCAATAATTGAAACCTACGATACGCTTCAGAAAAGGAAGAACTGCTAAATAATAGCATAAACTCATTATAATTAGAGGTACTAAATTTATTAGCTTCGATAATCAAATTAGAATAATTCTTTTTTAACGATTTAATGTCATCATTTAAATCATTTAATAATAGAAGATTTCTATTTACTTCATCATTTAAAAGACTAATTTCTTCTTTGTAGGATAAAAGTAGCTGATTTTGAATACTCAATTTGGAGTTTAATAACTCTAGTTGATTTAAAGTATTATTCTTAGATTTCTTTTTTGATACAAGTAGTTTATTTGCCCTATTAATTTCAGAAATATATTTTGCATGTTCTGATTTTAATTTCCCAATATCATCAGATTGCGCACTTATATGCACAAAAGAAAAATAAAGTAAAATAAAACTACATATTCGTAACTTCATAACTAGATGGGATTTTAAAATGTAGGCTACCTCCATCATTTACTTCAAGATTATTGGTAGTCAAAGACAATTTGAAATGATTTATTCCATCAATAACATCGACATTGATAAGTTTAGGAAAAACAAGATTAGCAAATTTAGTAAATTCTGAATAAGTAATTTCTGTTGTTCTATTAGTTGAAAAATCTTTAATAAAGTGATTACTTATTCTATATAATTCCGGAAGAATTAACATATCATGAATTAATAAATCACTATTCTGGCGTTTTACAAGCCTATTTAAACGCCTTTCCTTAATTACACCAAAGGTATATTGATTATCTCTAATTCCATGCTTATAACGCTTTAAAACATCAGATATAGGTTCATCTGATGGAGGATATGTAAACGCCATATTTGCTAGGATGGATTGGAGTATATCGAAATTAATATCAAGATTATATTTATTAGCAAAAAAATCATAGTCAGTATGAAATACCTTTTTATTATGCTTATCCAAAATAATAATACTATTAGGTAAGAATTGAGCCCTAACAACCTCAATTCCCATTACAGCCATAATTGAAACAACAATAGCAGAATCCTTTTGTATCACGTAACTACCTTTGAAGCTCTTTTTTGTTTTACCATCGTTAAAGCTAATATTTAGCTTTTTAGAATACAGTTTTTTAAAATCAAGTTGATTTTCAAGGATAGAATTTCTTAGTTTGGAGTCTGTGATATTAGAGACCGTACCTTCATTAAGAGTACGTGTGGTCTTACAACTAGTAATGAAAACTAGTATAGTAACTACAAAACTAATTCTCAATATATGATTCACTTTCAATCTTTTTTAATAATGTTTCTGATTTATTCCCCATATCCAATGATTTCTTCCACTGCTCAACTGCACCAAGAATATCCCCATTTTTAAAAAGTATATCACCGTAATGCTCAACAATCACATCACTAGTATCTCCACCATTATCAATAGCACGTTCAATAATATATTTTGCCTCAAAAAAACGGCTTCTCTTAAATAAAACCCAAGCATAAGTATCAAGATAAGTACTATTGCCTGGTTCCAATTCAACAGATTTAGCAACCATTTTTTCAGCTTTATCAAGGTCTTTATTTTCTAATGATAAATAATAACTATAGTTATTTAAAACAATAATATTGTGTTCATCAATTAAAAGCGCTTGGTCATAGGCCTTAAAAGCAGACTCAGTATCTTTTAAGCTATAGTATACATCACCAAGACTAGCATATATTTGACCTTTGAGTTTCATATTGGAATCCGCATTCTTTTCTCCTTGAATAAGAATTACTTTTGCTTCCTCCCATTTTTCAAGCTGCATGCAAGAAATACCATGGAAGAAACAAAAAACAGCTTCATCAGGATAAATCAATAATGCTTCTTTAGAATCACTGTATAATAAATCAATTTCTTGAAGCTCAATTTCCAAATATAAAAGATCCTGCCAAACAGCAGCATTTTCAGGTTCAATTTCTAAACCCTGTTTATATAGCGATAACGCTTTGTGTTTATCTCCTGACTTTTGCACATAGTTAGCCTTATAATAAAAGCTACGCGCATCATTTGAGTGAACCTCGGTTAATATTTCAAAAAGACTAGTGATTTGAGTCGTATCAGAGTAATTTTTAAACTCATCAGACATTAGGAAAGGTAACATACGTTGAAACTTAACCTCTATATTTAAGTCAATATCTTTTAATCCATTTTGAAAATAGGAGAAGAACTTTACTGTATCCTTTCTTTGTAGCTCAATATTAGCAAGTGAAAAGTAGCCTAAACCATTAGTAGAATCAAGCTCTAATATTTTCATGTAAGCAGATTCAGCCTTATCAAGATCTTTAGTATAAAGATAAACATCACCAAGGAAACCATAATAACGTGGTTCATAAGGATTATCTTTAATTAAGGCATTAACTTCTTTATAAGCGGAATTATTCTTACCTAATTCCAGATACAATTTTTCTTTTTCAAGAGAAACCATTTCATTTAGTCCCAACTGCTTTTCTAATAAATCTAGCGACGAAATAGCTTCCTCAAACTGTTTATTCGACGTATAAAGTTGAGACAAAACATACAAGTATTCGATATTATCAGGGTACTTATTACTCAAATTCTGATAAGTAGAAATAGCACTACCAATTTGACCATTCTGCTGATAGATATCACCGAGTAAACGTTGGTAATATTTATTGCTAGAATCGAGATTAGAAGCTTTAACAAGTAAATCTTGAGCTCCGGTATAATTCTTAACGCCAATTTCTATATTAGCCAACTCGTAATAACACACACTACTGTTAGGGTCAATCTTAAGGCATTCAACGTAATACAATTTAGATTTATTTAAATCGCCATGTAATTTTAAACGCTGAGCTTCGTAAAAGAAATAATCAAACTTTCTCTTTTCTGAAGAATTAAGAGATGTATGTGTTTTAATCCCCTTATTAGAATCGGAACTACTTGTATTTTTAACACTTCCGCATGAAGCTAGGAAAAGTAATACGAAACCTAAATAAATATATTTAACCATAGAAATTTTAATTTTTACCTGTATGTCCAAAACCACCTTCTCCACGTACTGAGTCATTTAGTTCTTCAACAACAAAGAATTGTGCATGGACATATTCTTTAATAACCATTTGACAGATACGCTCACTGTTTTTAACAACAAAGGCTTCATTGGATAAGTTTACTAGTATTACTTTTATTTCTCCTCTATAATCAGCATCTATTGTTCCAGGGGTGTTTAAAACAGTAATACCAAACTTAGCTGCTAAACCACTTCGAGGCCTAATTTGAGCTTCGTACCCCTCAGGAAGTTCAATGAATAAACCAGTTGGGATAATAACCCTTTCAAGTGGCTTTATAATAATATCTTCAGTAATGAAAGCTCTTAAATCTACACCTGCAGAGTGCGGCGTAGCATATTCAGGAATGTTATTTGTACTCTTGTTGATTATATTAATTTTAACTGCCATTATATTGCTTTCTTTAAATTCTTGAATTCGTTTTTATACACAATCAGTAAAAATACAATTAATAATCCTATACTTAAACTGTATCTAAATATATAGTTTAAAAGTGTATCAAACGTATTTGAGAAAAATGTATTGAAAATATACGTGATAAGGTATAAGCTAATAGTTAATAAACCATACAAACTTATCTTTTTCCAATTATAATAGATAGGATATATTTTATTCGAATAATATATGGATTGCAGCACCATTATAGCATAGCCAAATAAACTACTAATTGCTGCTCCTATATATCCGAAAATGGGAACAAGTACAAAATTTAATAAAACTGTTACAATACATCCAACAATACCCATTAACGCGCCATATTTAGTATTATCAGAAACCTTATACCAAACAGATAAAGTGAAGTAAACACCACTAAGTAACTGTGCAAGTAAAACAATAGGAATAATAACGTTTCCTTCTAAATAATCACTTGTTAAAAAAAGGTTGATAACATCTAAAAAGTAACAAACTCCAAGAAATATGAAAAACCCAAAAATAGTGAAGTAAGTAAGTATATTATTATAAATCGAATTATCGTTAGATTCGCGATGATGCTTAAAGAAAAAAGGCTCAAAAGCCATACGGAAAGATTGGGTAAACATGGCCATCAATACCCCAATTTTAAAATTTGCACCATAGATCGCCAATTGCTTAATACCTTCATCTCCACCTATTAATTTAGGAAGAAGAATT
Organism: Saccharicrinis aurantiacus; assembly: GCF_947489045.1. Lineage (NCBI taxonomy): Bacteria > Pseudomonadati > Bacteroidota > Bacteroidia > Marinilabiliales > Marinilabiliaceae > Saccharicrinis > Saccharicrinis aurantiacus. The sequence goes on along the minus strand of NZ_CANLCN010000002.1, from coordinate 345,874 downwards.
TTATCTATATTTTGATTTATCATACCTGTAATACCAACAATTAATATCGGTAAAGAGTATTTATACATTCTAAGCAATAAGGTAAAGTCAAACTTACCAATGGAGCTAATAGCAGTTTTTACCAAAAACAGAAGAACTACAATTGAAGCCAATAAATTGGATATTAAAACAAAATAGGCTTCTCTACCAGGCGAGTAAACAATATGAACAAATTTGTAAAGGATAGAATCTGCAGAATAATTCTCAACAATTATAGGACATATCCTTAAAAAGAAAACATTTAGTCCAATAATAACAAGAACATTAATTAGTTTTAAAAGTGCGAATTTTATACTTCTATTGTCAAATCTTAGCTTAGCAAAAATTAAGGCACTAACAGCATCAATAGCAACTAGTAAACCTGCAACTTTTATAAGATCAGTATAGTTACTACTAGCTATATTATCCGAGATTGGATAAAGAAGTAATAGAAACAAAATAGAACTAGAGCAGATGCTAATGAAAGCTGTTGTGAATACGGTTTTAAAATCGTCTTTTTTAGCAAATCTGAAAAAAGTAGTTTCGAAACCATACGTTAAAATCACCAAAAATATGGCGATATAACTATAAATATTCGTTACTAATCCGTATTGAAATAAATCCATTGTACGGATATAGTAAGGCATTAAAAGCCAGTTTAAAAGACGAACCAAAATAGTCCCACCTCCGTAAATGACAGTTTCGCTAGCTAAAGATTTAAACTTTCCCAAAATGAAGTATTAAAAAAGTGAGAATTGCTCTTGGTTACTATTGTTCCTACCCAAATGATCATATGCAAGTGGAGTTACCATCCTACCACGAGGAGTTCGTTTTATAAATCCTTCTTTAATAAGGAAAGGTTCATAAACTTCTTCTATGGTTCCACTATCTTCGCCAATAGCTGTACCAATAGTAGTTAAACCAACAGGTCCTCCTTGAAATTTATCGATTAGGGTTAACAAAATTTTATGATCCATTTCATCTAAACCATGCTGATCAATATTTAAAGCTTCTAAAGCATATTGAGCAATATTTAAATCGATGGATCCATTTCCTTTTACTTGAGCAAAATCCCTAACCCTACGCAATAAGGCATTTGCAATACGAGGTGTGCCCCTGCTCCTTCGTGAAATTTCTAAACAAGCATCTTTACTAATTTCAGTATTTAGAATATTCGATGATCTATTTATAATACCCGACAAAATACTATTATCGTAATATTCAAGGTGTGAGTTAATGCCAAACCTTGCTCTAAGCGGACTAGTTAATAAACCGCTGCGAGTGGTTGCACCAACTAAGGTAAACGGATTCAGATCAATTTGAATACTTCGAGCTCCTGGACCTTTATCTATAACAATATCAATTCTAAAATCTTCCATTGCGGAATAAAGGTACTCTTCTACAATAGGACTTAAGCGATGAATTTCATCGATAAATAACACATCGTTAGGCTCAAGGTTTGTTAATATCCCTGCTAAATCGCCGGGTTTATCAAGAACAGGACCACTAGTAATTTTAAAACCCGCATCCAATTCATTTGCTATAATATTTGAGAGTGTTGTTTTCCCTAGACCAGGAGGTCCATGCAAAAGAACATGATCAAGAGCCTCACCTCTCATGGTTGCCGCTTGAACAAATATTTTTAAATTTTCAACAATTTTAGGTTGACCTTTAAAATCTTCGAAACGAAGAGGACGTAACTTATTTTCTACGTCATGTTCAGCTGATCTATATCCTTCTTCGCGAATATCAAAGTTATCATCCATTAAGAAAATCTAATTTAAACAATTCCGAGTTTTTTTATTTTATTAAGAAATAATTCAAGACTAAAAGGCTTTGTCATATATTCATTCATACCAGCCTCAATACATCTTTCTCTATCAGAATCAAAGGTATTTGCAGTTAAACCAATAATAGGTGTTGAATACTCGAATGAACTTTCATATTCTCTAATCAATTTAGAGGATTCTAATCCATCCATAACAGGCATCATCAAATCCATAATTACCAAGTCATACCTAGTTGATTTAACCTTTTGAAAAGCCTCTTCTCCGTTAGAAACAATATCTATTTTATAACCCAACCTTGTTAAATTAACAAAAATCAGTTTTTGGTTGAGAGGATTATCCTCAACTAATAAAACAAACAAAGCCTTTGACATAATTAATAATTAGAATATGATAAATACTCAACAAAAAAATAAAAATTATAACAAAAACGAGAACTGTTGGTCAAAAAAATAGTGTATTATAGCTTTAATTTTGCTGAGATATCAAGCATACGCTCAATTGGCTTAACAGCTTTAACTCTTACATCCTCTTCAACTTCAACTGTTGGCCAAGAATATTTTAATGCATTATAAATTTTTTGCATGGTATTTAAACGCATAAACTCACACTCATTACAAGCACAAGTACTATCGTTAGGGGGAGCAGGTATAAAAACTTTATCAGGGCTTTTTAATTGCATTTGATGCAAAATACCAGCCTCAGTAGCAACAATAAATTTATTTGAGCTACTAGATTGACTATAATTTAATAATGAAGCTGTTGAACCAACATGATCTGAAACCATTAATAATGGCTTTTTACATTCAGGGTGCGTTAAAATTTCAGCATCTGGATTTTCCTTCTTTAGTTCTAAAATTTTCTCGAGTGAAAACTTCTCATGAACATGACAGGCTCCATCCCATAGGATCATTTCTCTTCCTGTAATACCGTTTATGTAATTACCCAGGTTACGATCAGGTCCAAAAATTAACTTTTCATCAGCAGGGAAACTATCTACTATGGCTTTAGCATTTGTAGAAGTAACCACAATATCAGATAATGCTTTAATTTCAGCAGATGTATTTACATAAGTAACTACTTTATGATCTGGATACTGATTGATAAATTTCTCAAATTCATCGGGAGGACAACTATCTGCTAAACTACATCCGGCATTTAAATCAGGAACAAGAACTGTTTTCTTTGGCGAAAGAATTTTAGCGGTTTCCCCCATAAAGTGGACACCAGCTACCATAATAATATCTGCATCAGTTTTAGCAGCAAATTGAGCCAAGGCTAAACTATCTCCAACAAAATCTGCGATATCCTGAATTAAGTCATCTTGATAAAAATGAGCCATTAAAACAGCATTCTTCTCTTTTTTCAATTTTGCAAATGACTCTTCTAAATTATCAATATTTGATATAGATTCATCTACATATCCTTGTTTCAACCAATTTTCCTTTAACTCCATTATAATAAAGAATGTATAAAAGATATTTAATATCTAAAATTAAAACGACAATAGACTGTTGATAAGATGTATTTCAAATTTTTAATAAAAAATTAATTGTATTTGAAATTCGAGTCAAATATGAAATAACAACTAAAACACTTATTATCATCATAATAAATAGCAACACTTACTACTTATAAAAGAATGCAAATTTAATAAGAATATTGATTCAACAGTACTTAATTTTATAAAATAGTGTTGAATCATTTAAAAGCTGAAGTAAGTAGTAAACTAGAAGAAACACGTATCCTTGAAAATCGAAATACAAGTTATTTTAAGACATTAAAGAAGAATCATGAGTTATTCCTTATTTTATGTAATTAACTAACTAAAACAAGCTTTAGAATTGATTAGAAGCGAATATTAAAGTCAATCTCTATAGAATAAAATGAAACCCTGCTTAAATTAAAAAACGCAACAATTGGTTACTAAACTTTTCTTTCACACAATAGATTAATATAAACTGATAGAATTTTAAAAAGAAAAATGATAATGATAATAGGCTGTTAATTCGGTTTATAAATAATTGAGATTTTAGTTGCTTTAAATTGCAATGAACATTTACATTCTATCAATTAAAACTTAATTAACAGTAATTTTAAATGCTAACCTATTGTATAATAGTGATATTTAATAGTTAATTAACATACTGTTTAAACTAACAATATCTAATAACATTACCTTATTAATTCCCAATTTTCATGTTTAAACACTGTTAGAAATTAGTAGTAAACTATTATAAAATTTACTTGACATTTAATAACTCTCATAGGCTTATTTAAAAATTACAAAACTCCAAGAAAAACTTTTATATTCTTTTAATTTACAATTCACATATTGTTAACATGAATCCACACGTTATTCACAGTAATGAATTGTTGACTAGTAAATTACCGGTCATAATTGTCATTTCATATGTTGAAAAGATGTGTAGTATGTTGTTTAAATAGTTATCACATTACTGCATATAAGTGCATTATCCGTTTATAAACTAATGTGTATAAAGTAGCTTATTAGCAACTTATATGCAGTACATTTTCTATCTTTGCAAAAAAAAAATGAAAATTACTAAAATTGCTTTTGCTGCCGATCATGCAGGTTACGAATTAAAGGAGGAGTTGAAAGAATTTATTAGCGCTAAAGGTATTGTTGTTGCTGACTTTGGTACTAATTCAACAGAGAGTACTGATTATGCTGATTATGCACATCCTATGGCTAATTCAGTTGAGAGTGGCGTTGCCGATTTAGGTATTTCAGTTTGTGGAAGCGGAAATGGTATTAATATGACAGCTAATAAGCATCAAGGAATTAGAGCTGCTTTATGTTGGAATAAAGAAATATCAGAGTTAGCTCGATCTCATAATAATGCTAATGTTTGTTCGTTACCAGCTCGTTTTATTTCAGTAGAGGAGGCTAAAGAGATTATTGAAGCTTTTATTACTACAGAATTTGAGGGTGGCAGACATCAAAACCGTATAAATAAGATTCCTTGTTAATACACATCATTAAGTATTAGTATAACAATGAATTAACAATTTATTAAAACTGTTAATATCTTAAAAGAATACCAATAGTGAGTTTAGAATCAAAAAAATTTCAAAAAAAATCTGAGGATATCGCTTTTGATATAAAGCATCGCGATAAAATAAAATTTAATATATCGCGCTATAATGCAGCTGTTGAAAAAGGAGAGCTGCGTTATGCAGATATTAATATCGCAAGAAATCGTGCTGCTGCTCAAAAAAGAGAGGTTCTGAAAAACTTACATACTTACTTGTTGCAGTTTGAAGAAAAGGCTATTGCTAACAATAATGAGGTTTTATGGGCGCAAGATTCAGAGGAAGCTATTGGTTATATTCAAGATATTTTAAAAACAGAAAAAGCCAAGCTTGTTGTTAAAAGTAAATCAATGACCACTGAGGAAATTGAATTTAACGAAGGAGCAGAGGCTATTGGTGTTAAGTCGGTTGAAACTGATTTAGGTGAATATATTGTTCAGGTTGCTGGTGAAAAACCATATCATATTGTTACACCAGCAATGCATAAATCAAAGCAAGATATTGCCGATTTGTTTCATGAACACTTTGGTACAGATATAGATGGATCACCTGAGTACCTAACTAATTTTGTAAGAGAAAAGCTTCGTGATGATTTTATAAATGCTGATATAGGTGTAACGGGTGCTAATTTTTTACTAGCGGATATTGGTGGTATTGCAGTTACCGAAAATGAGGGTAACGCAATTATGTCTGCATCATTTCCTAAAACACATATTGTAATTGCGGGTATAGAGAAAATTATACCTTCATATAAAGACTTAGGTACCTTTTGGCCTTTATTATCAGCGCATGGTACGGGTCAGCAAATGACGGTTTATAATACCATTTATACGAGTGCAAAAAAGGACGGTGAAATAGATGGTCCAGAGAGAATGATTATTATTTTATTAGATAATGGCCGATCTGAACTCTATAGTCAGCCAACACAAGCAGAATCTCTATCGTGTATTCGCTGTGGAGCTTGTTTAAATGCTTGTCCTATTTATAAAAATATTGGTGGTTATACTTATGATGCTACCTATAGCGGACCAATTGGTAGTGTTATTACACCACATTTTAAACATTTCGGAAGTTATAAACATTTAAGCTTTGCTTGTAGTTTATGCGGACGCTGTGAAGAGGTTTGTCCGGTTAAAATACCACTTCCTAAATTGCTATTACACAATAGAAAGGATTCAGTTGAGAGAGGTAATGTATCCTTTGTTGAAAAGATGTCAACAAACTTCACTTCCTCTGTATTTCAATCTAGGGCATTGATGGATTTTCTCCCAGGTTCACTAAAAAATGCTGGATTAACAATGGTACAATCCAAGCTGATAGGAGACAAAAGAAAATTAGATGGTATTGCTAAAGAATCCTTCAGTAAACAATGGTCAAAAAAAAGAAAGTAAAATAAGTACTTATTCTATATTTGTGTATTTTAGCATTTCAAAATCTTTATATATTGTTTATAAGTTGAAATCTTGATAAACCAATATAGAAAATTGCACTTTTAAAACTTTAAGATAATATGTTATCAAATACGTGTAAATACGCTGTTCGATCAGTAATTTATTTAGCTATCCATCAAGAAGAAGGAAAGAAAATTGGCATTAAACAAATCTCTTCTGATTTAGAAATTCCTACCCCCTTTTTAGGTAAAATACTTCAAACCTTGGCTAAGCAAAAAATATTATCTTCCAATAAAGGCCCCCATGGTGGTTTTTCATTAGCTGTTGATCCCGAAGAATTAACACTATTAGATATTGTTAAAATAATTGATGGAATGGATATATTTGAAACCTGTTTAATAGGTATGAATAGTTGTAAAGCTGCAGATTCAAATAGTAAACCGTGTTCTGTTCACGATCAGTTTAGTGATATTAGAAAACAACTTTATAATTTATTTAAAAATGAAACTTTTGCCAATATTGTGAATAAGGTTGGTGAGAAGGAAGATTATTATTTATTATAATCTACTTTTATCAGAAATAACTTGTATACAATTGGCTTGTTTTTAAGTATTAAAAATAAGCCAGTGCCAAAACATACACCTAAGAAATTAAAAATAGCATCGTAAATATTTCCGTTTCGAGTGCTTGTTAAATACAGTTGTAAAAACTCCATTATTATACCAATCGCAATGGTATCTAAAACAATCCATCTTTTTTTAATGTGTATTTTATGAGCATGGTTCTCAAGTAGAAATACGAAGCTTAACCCAAAATACATACAAAAGTGGACTAACTTATCAATGTGTTTGAAAAAATGAATATCGTTTGGTACTACTTTACCAACATTCATAAGGCTTAGTATCGATATAGATATTATTACCAGTATGGTTCGTATATAAGATTTTAATATGCGCATTGTATTATCGTAAAAGTTTTTAAAAGTTGATAAGCTGTTAATAACCTCTCTATTTTATTATAAACTATTGTTTCACGTGAAACGTTAACTAAAACAAAATTAGTTCCAATGATTGGTATATATATACATGTTCCGTTTTGCTCAAAAAAGTGTGGTTATTGCGATTTTTACAGCATTATTCGTTTAACTAACAAAAGTGACTATTTAAATGCACTTATCAAAGAAATAGAATTACGAGCTTATGAATTTAATACACGAAAAGTAGCTACTATTTATTTTGGTGGAGGAACACCTAGTTTATTGTCATTAAGTGATTTTAAATCTATTTTCGACGTTATTAATAAAACTTTCGATATATCATTAACAAAAGAGATTACTGTTGAAGTAAATCCGGATGATGTTACTGTTGATTATATAAAGGGTTTAAAAGCCTTAGGTGTAAATAGAATTAGCATGGGCGTTCAAAGTTTTAATAATAGAATTTTAAAGTTTATGAATCGCAGGCATAACAAAAGTCAGGCGGTAGAGGCTGTAAATAATATTAGGAAAGCAGGTATTAATAATTTAAGTATAGATTTAATTTATGGAATACCAGGAATGACCTCAGAAGAGTGGAATTCTTCAATTAATGAAGCTTTAAGTTTAGGAGTTCAACATATTTCAGCTTATCACCTTACCTTTGAGCCTGATACTCCTTTTTATAAACGATTGCAAAAAAAGGAAATATTAGAGATTAATGATTCCGAAAGTGTGAAACAATATGATGCACTTGTTGAAGGTCTAGCAAAAGGTGGGTTTAATGATTATGAAATTTCTAATTTTAGCTTGCCTGATTACGAATCTAATCACAATTCTAATTACTGGAATGGTTATAAGTACTTTGGTTTCGGACCCTCAGCGCACTCCTTTGATGGTACAATAAGGCGATGGAACTATTCTAATTTAGATAAGTATGTTGATGGTATAAGCACAAACCAACAGTATTTCGATTCTGAATCATTAAGTTTAATAGATAACTATAATGAAACTATAATGCTCAGTTTACGAACGAAAAAAGGTTTAAGTTTAGATGTGTTAAGGAGTAAATTTGAGAATACATTTTTATCTCATTTTAATACTGTATTACAAGATTATTTAGATAACAGTAAATTAATAATTGATAATGGTTTTGTTAGTGTTAAACGCGATAGTAAGTTTTTGACAGACAAAATTATTAGCGATTTTTTTATGGTGTAGTTTATGAAGAATTTGATTATTGTTTGTATACTGTTTATTGTCCATTCTACTTTAAAAGCTCAAGTTAAAGAGGTATGTTCTATTAATTGTAAGCAGTTTTATGAGTTGTCACAAAAGGCAGAAAATGTTTTAATTGTTGATATTAGGGAATCAAAATATTACAAAAAGGGACATCTTAATAAAGCGGTTTACGGTGGTAAAAAAGAAATATTAAAACCTATATTAGATAAAACTCCTAAGGATACGCCAATCTTTATTTATTGTGAAGTTGGAAAACGATCAAAACAGGCTGGCGAGTGGATATTGAAACAAGGATATCAAACTGTTTATCAGTTAAGTGGAGGTGTTAAAAATTGGGATACAAAAACATACCCTTTCATTAAGGAGTAAATAATAATTGGATGAAACGAAACATTGGTGTTATAATATCTTGGTTATCAATAGTACTTAATATTGTACTATTTGCTATTAAACTTTGGGTGGGTTTGTTATACAACTCGGTAGCATTAATAGCTGATGCTTGGCATACTCTAACTGATTCAGTTTCTTCTTTTGCAGTATTAATAGGTATAAAAATATCTGATAAACCGGCAGATGAAGAACACCCTTTTGGTCATGGAAGGGCAGAATTAGTATCAACAATATTTGTTGGTTTTTTATTGGCTCTTGTTGGGGTTAATTTCACATACGAATCCTTTATTAAGCTGCGCGATCATCAAGAATCTCAGTATGGGATGTGGGCAATTATAGTTACAGTTATTTCATTAGTTGTAAAAGAAATAATGGCTCAGTATTCTATCATTTTTGGCAAAAAAATAAACTCAAAATCTTTGGTCGCTGATGGATGGCACCATCGTAGTGATGCATTCTCCAGTTTAATAATATTGGTGGGGTTATTTTTAGGTAAATACTTTTGGTGGATGGATGGTGTGTTGGGATTAATTGTTTCAGCATTAATATTTTATACTACCTACTCTATACTCAAGGAGGCATTCTCTTTATTTTTAGGAGAAAAAATTGATGACGACCTAAAAGAAAGTATCCTTCAAATAGGGAAGTATAATTTTGAATATCCGCTCGAAGCGCATCATTTCTTATTGCATCAATATGGAAACCATGCTGAGCTAACTTTCCATATATATTTACCCGGGGATATGTCTTTAAACGAAGCTAGTAAAGTTGCAATGGATTATCAAAAATTGATCCGCGATGAGCATAATATTGGAGTTACTATTCATATCGATTCCTTAGAAAAGTAAAAATATTTACCCTAAACATTGGTCAGATGTTATTTTTGGCACGCAGTTTGTTTTATTCCTATACGAAGAGCAAGAGAGTTTTTCATAGATTAGGTTAGGGTTTAGGTTATTAGTCGGAACACTTCTAAAGTGTTCCGATTATTTAAAGCTCACTACACAAAACAGACATAAGAAGTTTTTTTTCATAGATTAGGGTTTAGGTTAAAAGAAAGGGATTCAACAACGGTTGAAATCCCTTTTTTTATGCACTAATTATTATTTTTCTAGAGCTTCATTTAAAAAGTCATTCAGTGGTTTTATAGTTTTAAAAGTGTTTTCAATTATTGTATTTAATTCAGATGATTGGACTTCATCATCACTTAATTGAGTTATCACAGTGTATGATTTATTTCTTATTAAAGCAATATTCTCATCATTCTTATCAAATCCTTTAGGAGCAGTTTTTAATTTATCTCCATATATTTCAGGAAACATTGTATTAAATGTTTTATAGGTAATAATGCTTCTATACTCCTCGGGATTCTCTAAAATGAAGGAACGTATTTTCCTTAACTCGTTAGGTTGCGGAACATGAATGCCACCGCCTATAAAGCTATTATCAGGCTCAATATGCAAATAATATCCTCCATATATACTCTTGCGTCCATCGCGGTTAATATGGGCTCCAAAGTTATTTTTATAAGGTAGTTTATTATTCGAGAATCTTACATCTCTAAAAATTCTAAACGTACAGTCTTTTGCTTTAGGATGACCTATCCTTTTATCAATATTGTTAGTTAAGCCAATTAATTCATCCACATAAGTTTCAAAATCTGTTTTAGCTTTTTGGTAGAAAGGCTTATTGTTATGAAACCATTCTTTATTGTTATTAATACTTAACTGCACTAAAAAATTAAATATTCCTTCTGGTAGCATATTTTCTATATTTTTATTTTGGATTTCAAGGTACGAATAGAATACTAAAAAATCATTAGATAAATATTTACACACTGATTTAATCTGGATGCCTAACTTTTGATTAATTTTGATGCTGAATCATCAAATTAAAAGTATGAGAAAAGCTGTTATTATTGTTGCAGGGGGTAGCGGATCGCGAATGAAAAGTGATATACCAAAACAATTTTTGTTATTGAAAGGCGAACCGATTTTGATGCATACTATCCGTGCTTTTCACAATTTTGATGATGAAATGAAGGTTGTTTTAGTGCTTCCATCCACTCAAGTGAGTTATTGGAAACAATTGTGTATTGATCATTCTTTTAAAATTGAGCACACGATTACTGAAGGAGGAAATACTAGATTCCATAGTGTACAAAATGGTTTAAAGGAAGTAAGCGAACCTTGCCTTGTTGGAGTCCACGATGGAGTTCGTCCTCTTGTTAGTTCTGGTACTCTGGAGCGATGTTATGCTGCGGCAGAAATTAATGGCAATGCCATACCAGTTACTGATGCCATTGAATCCATAAGAGAAATTCAAAATAGTACCAGTGTTGCTGTTGATAGATCGGTTTATAAGATGGTACAAACCCCCCAGGTTTTTACTTCAGAAATACTACAAGAAGCCTATAAACAAGATTTTAGTGAATTATTTACAGATGATGCTAGTGTTGTTGAAAAGCTCGGAAAACAAATCCATTTGGTTGATGGTAATAGAGAAAATATAAAAGTAACCACACCAATGGACTTAAAGATTGGAGAATGCCTACTTTAAATTCAGTTTATCTTTTATAAAAATTACAGCTCTAATTATGATCCATATACTTATTAATGCAAATATTATGGTTGCACCCGATGGGATATCCATAAAATAAGAAGCACTTAAGCCGGCAATTATTCCTATAAAACCAAAAAGGATAGACCAAAATATTATTTTTTTATAATCTTTAGTTATTAGCATTGAAGCTGCTTGTGGTATAGTGAATAGGGATAATACTAGTATAATACCAGCAATTCGTATGCTTAATACAATTGCCAATGCAACAGCAACTGCCATGCTATATTTGATGAGTTTAACATTTAAACCTGTGGTAGATGCATAGTTCTCATCAAAGGCAGTGTACAAAATAGGTCGAAAAAAAAGAATGTTGGCGGCAATAATAATTAACGCAAATATGGCTGTAACAATTATATCAGTAGTAGTAACTGTTAGTATATTTCCGAAAAGAAAACCCATTAGGTTTGGTGTATAGCCAGGTGTCATAAAAACAAAAATGATACCTATCGCCATTCCTAATGACCAGAGAATAGCAATGGCACTATCCTCTCTTACTTTTGCTTTTTGCGCCGACCACTCAATACCTAAAGCAGAGAAAACTGCAAATACAGCAGCCCCTAAAAATGGATTAAGCCCGAGAAAATAAGCAATTCCAATGCCTCCAAATGAAGCATGGGTAATACCTCCACTAATAAAAACAATTCTGCGCGATACTATATAGGTGCCAATAATACCAGCTAAAATGCTTGTTAATAAACCCGCTAAAAGCGCATTTGTGAAAAATTTGTATTGAAATAATTCGAAGAATTCTAACATTTTAATGTTGGTTTAGTACCCTATGCGGAACGTGTCCGTGTGCAACTAATTCAATAGGGCACTTATAGGTTGAAAGTACTTTTTCTGAAATTTTATTACTGTTATGATAATGAAGTTCTTCATTAACACAAGCTATTGTTTTTATTATAGGTGATATTGTACCAATATCGTGCGAAACTAGCAATATGGCCATTTCTTTATTTAGCTCACTTAGCATGTTGTATAATTCCCCTTCAAAATGCTTGTCAACATAGGTATTAGGTTCATCTAAAATTAAAACAGATGGCTTATTAATAATGGCTCTCCCTAGGAAAGCTCGTTGTCTTTGCCCACCCGATAACTCTCCAATTGTGTTATTTTTATATTCCGTTAACCCTAATTTATCTAATAACTCGTTAGCTTTATTTTTGTCGGATTTAGAGTATTTTCCAAAATAACTTTTACTACCCATAATACCAGATAAAACAACTTCGCTTACCTTGATGGGGAATTTTGTATCTATTTCATTGCTCTGCGGAAGATAACCAATGTAGTGTTTGTTATTTTTCCAGGCGTAATTTAGTTTCCCTTTCTGAATTGGTAATAGCCCTAGTATAACCTTTAACAGAGTGGACTTCCCTCCCCCATTTGGACCAATTATACCAATAAAGTCATTCTGCTTAATATCTAAATTGATATTTCGCAAAACGGCTTGGTTCGGTTCATAACCTGCAGATACATTATGTAATGAAATTAAACTGTCCATTATTAATCTTGTTGAAAAGAGTTAACAAGTGTATTGAGAGTATTGTTTATTTCTGTAATCCAATCCTCCGCTAATGGGTTAACACTTATAATATCAATATCCAATTCTTTAGCAACTAATTCAGCATTTCTTGAATCAAATTCCTTTTGTATAAAAATTGCATTGATATTATTTGCTTTGGCTTTCTCAATTATAGTTTGTAACCACTTTACACTTGGCTCTTTTCCATCATTTTCAATAGAAATTTGCTCTAAATTATAATCTTGTGCAAGATAGGTATATGCAGGATGAAAAATTAAAAATTTGCTTCCCTCATGTGGTTTAAAACTTTCAGTAAATTTAAGATCTAATGCTTTTACTTTTTCTAAGAGTGTTGGATAGTTTTTTTCTATTAACGCACTGTGTTCAGGAAAATGCTTAACTAATGCATCTTTAGTATTTGTAATTACAGTCAACATCGTTCTGGGCGATGTCCAAATATGCGGGTCAATACCTCCTTCGTGCACATGATCTCCATGAACCACAGCTTCGCCTTTTATTAACTGAACACCTTCAGAAACATCAGCAATTATAATATCACTATCAATAGATGTTATTTTATCCATCCAGTTTTGCTCAAAACCAATATGTCCGATACGTAAATAAAGTTTTGAACTGTGTAGGTTTTTAATTTGGGAAGGAGTTGGTGAATATGTAGCCGGACTATTGCCAGGTAATACCATAACATTTACCTTAATAGAATCTCCGAGCAATTGGTTAACAATATATTTTTGAGGTAGAATACTGACTGTAATTTCAGTTTTATCAGTTTTACTTTCAGTACATGATGTTTGTGTAATGGCTAGAAGTACTAATACAATACTTAATATTGAGAAATATTTATTTGTGCAGTTCATTTTAATAAAATCTATAAATGTATAGCTGCAAATGTACTTTTTAATTTTATAGCTATAAGCAGAAAAATAACTAAAGAGCGGGTGTTTATTATTTAAAACCTATTTAAGCGGGAGGGAATAATAAGAAGATGGCCAAGGGGCATAAAAAAAGGATAGATGAAAACATCTATCCTTTACCCTTAAAATCAGCTTTGTTAACCAAATCTAAATCTATGAAAAAAAATCTACATTACAAATGTAGCTCAAAGTATAGTGAACTAGTACAAACAAAAGTTAAACGATGTTAATGTTACGCGTAATTACTGATGTTTATATGTATTTGTATCTTTTGATACTCTTTTTGGGGGTCTTATCAAACTCTTCTGGAACTTCAGTTACCTTAGATAGGTTCATATAGGCAGGTAATTCTGCATTAGCTTTATTTTTTAAATCAGCTATTATTACTGATAATTCCTTTTCTTGAATATTTTCGGCATCTGCTAATTCAAAATCTGGGTATACTAAAGCTTCTAATTTGCCATCGCCCATATCTCTAACTAAACATTCCTGAACGTAATCCATACTGCATAGTTTGGTTTCAATCTCTTCAGGATAGATGTTCTGACCTGATCCACTTAAAATCATATTTTTACTGCGGCCTTTTATAAATATGAAGTTTTCAGCATCAATAACACCTAAATCTCCAGTATGTATCCACCCTTCAGCATCTATTGTTTGTGCTGTGGCTTCGCTATTTTTAAAGTAACCAAGCATATTATTATCACCCTTCACTAAAATTTCACCAACTTCATTATAAGGATCTTTTGAGTCGATTCGAACTTCCATCCTATCAACTAAGCGACCTGCAGAGCGAGGTTTAGCTGTTTTATATGGCTCGTAACTAATTAGGGGACCGCATTCAGTCATTCCATATCCAATAGTAAACGGGAAGCCTATTTTTCTTAAGAAATCTTCAACATCCTTATTGAGTGCTGCCCCACCAATTATTATTTCTCTAAACTCTCCACCAAAAACATCAACTAATTGGTTTTTAACTTTAGAGAATACCACCTGATTTAACAGAGGCACTTTAACTAGTGTTTTTGCTGCTCCTTTCTCTAAAGCTGGCTGAATTCGTTTTTTAAATATTTTCTCAAGAATTAATGGAACCGCTAAAATTAAGTGTGGTTTTATCTTTTGAAATGCTTCTGTAATAATTTTAGGTGATGGAACTCTACTTAATAGAGTTATTTCGCAACCAACAGTAAATGGCCACAAAAATTCAAACAAACAACCATAAGCATGGGCAAGGGGTAGAAACGAAACAATTCGTTCTCCTGATGTTAAATCAAATTTATCTTGAGCGAATTTAACATTAGACCAAATGCTTCTGTGTGGAATCATAACTCCTTTTGAAAAGCCTGAAGTACCTGAGGTATATGAAAGAACCATCAACTCCTCCTCTCCTATTTCATCAAATTTGAGGTCCTTTATTTCAAAAGGTTCTTGCATTAGTTTTTCCAATAGAATTGAATTCGCACTAATGTCATCACAGCCATTTGCCAATGCAACAAACTTATCAATACTAATAATGCCTTTTAAATTTGGCATTTTTGCTTCATCAATCTTGTTAAAGATAACTTCTGTAGAGAATAGTAATTTAGATTCAGAATGGTTTACAATGTGGTGTATTTCACTACTTCCGAAGTCAGGCAGAATTGGAACAACAACAGCTCCGTAGGTTACCACAGATAAATAGCTTATGGTATAGTTACTGAGGTTTCTACCGATAAGAGCAATTTTATCGCCCTTTTTAATACCACAGTTATTATACATTTTGTGCAAGCTATTTATGCGTTTAGCTGCATCATTGTATGTAAAAGAATCGCCATCAAAATCAGCGAATGCTTTTTGGTGATTAAAGCTTTTTAGGGCTTTCTCCACCATTCCAATAAATCCATTATTATCCATAATATGATATGCTAGTACTTTTTACCAAAAATTAATTACGGTTAGTAGTTAAAACAAATTTAGGTATTGTAATATTTAAAAAACATGTTAAATATCGCATGTAATAATTATTACCTTATTCTATAGGCAATAATCTTGCCATCAGAATTATAATAAAGTTTTACGTAGCTACTTATGCAATTGGATTAGTTATTATCGAAGAAGTTTAATTTTTGTGTTATAAAAAACTGTAAACGATTGTGAGAAGTAGCGTCTGAATAATTGATTTTCATATAGCCTCCTTGTAAATGGGTGGTTTCGGTTATTTGGTAGCCCAACATTGCATAGGTTCTATTTTGGCTTAGGTTTAAGCTTGGTTTAGTATTTAGAAGGATTTCGTTACCAATGGTTGTAAAAAATACGCCTTTCCCCATTTCTTTGGCATTTAATGGTATCCCAAGTTGCAGACGATACCTTGCGCGTTGTTCGTTTGTGTTTTCTAAAAACCTAAATTCATACCTGTATCTATGTTGAAAGTTTACTCTTCCAACCTTATGTTTGGCAATTGCCTGAAGTGTTGTTCTAAACTCTTCATTCTTTGTTTTATCCTCTTTATTTTCTGTGTAGTTATATCCCATATGGTATTCCTGACCAAGTCCAACTTGAAAACTTGGGTGAATATTATAACTAAAGAATGGTCTGAAGAAAACGTTTTGATTGTTTGATATCGGTTCGTAAGTTCGCCATTGACCTTCAACAAATAATTCAGTTTTGGGGCTAAAATTGAAGAAGCCATTATAAACATACCAAGATCCTAGTTTATCATTACCTTGGGCTAATACAGATGTTGTTATAGACAACATTATAATACTTAACGACAGTTGCAGTTTGTAGTTCTTCATTGTTATAAGTTCTTTATTTTTTTGTGAATTTTTTATTGCAACAATAATTAAGCCTATTTTGTGTGTTTTATAATAAAAAAAGCCTGTTAGATAAATTTCTAACAGGCTCCTCGTATTTCTTAAAATACTATTTTATAAGTAACCAAACATCTTGATTATTTGGTAATTTTCTTTCCATTGAGAGTTCATTAAAAGCTTCATCTCTATCACTAAAACCTTTATACGATACTTTATAGAACTCTTGATTTTCTCGGGAGTGTCTTACTATTACTTCAGAGTCAAAACCTTGTTCAGTCAACTCGTCACGCAATTTATAAGCATTACTTTCTTTCTCAAAAGAACCAATAATTAAAAAGTATTTATTAGGTTCTACTGGTTTTGGCTCCTCATAAACAGGTTCCTCAATAGGTTCTTCTGGGATTGTATCTTTAACAACAACTGGCTTTTTAACTACTTCTTTTTTAACTTGTTTCTTAGCTTCTTTTTCACTCTCTCCACATGAAGTGATAATTAAAACAAGGGCTATTGATAGGAGCAGGATTTTATTCATGAGTCTGTAAAATTAGTGAATCGCCTAAAAATATAAATTATTTAATATAATAATGGACTTTTTTTAACTTATTCAGCAAAAAAAAGCATTCTAATACAAGAATGCTAATTTTATTTTATGAATTGTTTATTTTATTCAACGAACTTATATCCTACCCCCTTAATGGTTTTGATATGGTTTTGGCCAATTTTTTCTCTAACTTTTCTAATATGCACATCAATAGTTCTATCACCTACAATAATACTATCGCCCCATACCGAATTATATATTTCATCTCGTGTAAACACTTTATCAGGCTTAGAAGCTAAAAGCATCAATAACTCAAACTCTTTTTTAGGAAGTACAAGTTCTTCGCCTTTATTAATGATAACATACTTTTCTCTGTCGATAGTTAAATCTCCTATTTCAATAATACTGCTTTGTACATTATCATTTGAAGAACTTTCAGGTTGATATCTTTTTAAAAGAGCTTTAACTCTTGATATCAATACCTTTGGTTTTATGGGTTTTGAAATGTAATCATCAGCACCAGCTTCGAAGCCAGCAATTTGCGAATAATCTTCATTTCTTGCTGTTAAAAATGCAATAATGGCGTTTTTTAAAGATGGAATCCTTTTAATTTCTTCACAAGTTTCAATGCCATCCATTTCAGGCATCATAACATCTAGAATAATTAAGTGAGGTAGTTCTTTCTTGGCTACTTCAATAGCAGCACTTCCATTTTCTGAGGTAAGAACGTGGTAACCTTCTTTTTTTAGGTTGTAACTTACAAACTCTAATATATCTGGCTCGTCATCAACCAGTAAAATCTTATAACTATTCGCTTCCATCATATTTTTGGCGCATTATTTATCGGCATGAAATTACATAAAACAATTTATATTACATTTCGATACCTTTATTATAACGTGAAATTATCGTTAATTAAAGTTTTTAGTATCCTTACTTAGCCTTTTTCAAGGGTTACCGTAAAGCTTGTTCCTTTACCAAACGTACTTGTAACATTAATTGTTTGATTGTGTGCTTCTATAATATGTTTTACAATTGCTAAACCTAAACCAGTACCGCCTTGCTGACGTGATCTACTTTTATCAGCTCTGTAAAAACGTTCAAAAACTCGCGGCAAATCAGCTTCTTTTATACCGGTACCATTATCTTTTACTTCAATAAGGTATCTATTATCCATATCGTAGAAGTTAATGCTGGTTTTTCCTCCTGTTTTACCGTAATTTATAGAGTTAAGAACTAGATTACTAACTACTTGAAAAATTCGCTGTTTGTCTGCATTTACTAATAATTGCTTTTGGCCTGCTTTGTTTAGTTTTAAAGTAATATCTCTATCCTTAGCACGTATATCTTGCATATCATATACATCTTCAATGAGCTGAAATAAGTTAAAGGTTTCTTTTTTAATTTCTAACTCACCTGCTTCTAGTTTAGATATGGCTTCAAGATCTTCAATTATACTGATCATTCTATCAATACTTTTTTCTGTTCTATTTAAGTACAGCATATTGATATTCGGATCGTCAATGCCCCCATCCATTAAGGTTAAAATATAACCTTGTATATTAAATATTGGTGTTTTTAATTCGTGTGATACATTACCTAAAAACTCTTTTCTATATTTTTCGGTTTGCTTTAATTCTTGTATTTCTTTGGTTTTACCTTGTATCCAATCTGCCACTTCGAGCGATACTGTTTTTAAGGGTTCACTGTTGGATAGGTGCTGAAAATCAGGAGTACCAGCATTAAAGTTGTGTATGGTTTTATAAATGGGTTTAATTTTGGTATTTATATAACTCTTTATGGAAAAGTGTGTGTAAATTGCAAAAATACCAATTGAAATAGGAGTAGATATCAATAAGGAAATCACAATGTTGCTTGAGAAATAATTAATTAAGAAAAAGAGAATTGTTATGGTTGAGTAAACAAAAGTAGTTATAGTAGTTACTCTTTTTAATGTAATATTTCGCATATTTTAAATAGGTAATAGTGTGTGTTTTGTAGTATACCTTATGAACAAGCAAATGTATAAATTAGAAATAGATTTAATGTTAATTGAAAATGAAATAAGAATATATTAATAAGAATAGTTACAATTTACTTAGACTTATTTTATATTAGAAATATATTTTATTTTAAGTTGATAATTCCATTGAATTTGTTGCAAATTACTTGCCAAATTGTTTTCGGTATAGATGTTGTTCCCAAGAATGTAAATGAGTTTATATTCTTACAATTTAGCTTTAATAAAGAGGATGTAAGTTTTAATACAATAATAAATTTAATAAATAATAAGATGAAGAAGATTAGCTTATCAACAATGTTTTTAGCGCTTTCAGCTGCTGTTTTTGCTCATGCAGGGCATAATCATTCAGAAATGAATAGTAATGAATTTTCTCTCCATTTATTATGGATTGCTGTTCCCGTTGTTATTGGAGTTGCTACTTTTTTTGTAATGAGAAAAAGAAAAAATGCTGAGCAGTAGATAATGATTGATACACATTACAGTAATTGGCCTTCTTGTATTTTACCCAGGAAAACTTGAAGGCTGCACACAAATTAAATAAACTACACAATGGACAGAAGAAATTTTCTTAAAAAAGGTGCCACAGCAGCGGCTGTTTCAACAATTGCACCTCAGATAATAGGTGGTAACGAAGCAAATGCAGCCAATACAAGTGTTGAAAAAAGGGGTGAATTAGTTGCTGTAATGGGAGATTCACCTTCTGTTATGCTTACAAAGGCTATTGAAGAATTAGGTGGTATTACCAAATTTGTAAAAGTTGGACAGAAAATAGTTATTAAGCCAAATATAGGTTGGGCAAAAGAACCCGAAATGGCTGCTAACACTAATCCTGAAGTTGTAGGTGCTTTAGTGAAACTTTGTAAAGATGCCGGAGCAAGTGAAGTTTTAGTTTTTGATCATACTTGTAATGAGTGGAACTCCTGTTACGAAAAAAGTGGAATTAAAGAAGCTACCGAAGCCAATGGTGGTAAAATGGTTCCGGGTAATAACGAGAAGTATTATAAAGAGGTAGATCTTCCCAAAGGGGTTTCTATAAAATCAACAAAAATTCATGAAGCTATTATTAATTGTGATGCATGGATTAATTTGCCCGTATTAAAACATCATGGTGGAGCCAAAATGTCGCTGTCTATGAAAAATTCTATGGGTATTATCTGGGATAGAAAAGTTTTCCATAAGGATGGTTTGCAGCAATGTATTGCCGATTTAGCAACTTACGAAAAGAAGCCAATTTTAAATATTATAGATGCTTATAGAGCCATGACTCAAAATGGACCTCAAGGCAAAGGTGTTGAAGATACATTAGTAACAAAAGCATTATTCGCTTCTGCAGATCCTGTGGCTGTTGATACCGCAGCTGTTAAGTTCTTTGGGCAAATTAAAGACATGCGTTTAGAGGATGTAAAACACATTTCTTTGGCAGAGAAGCATCAATTAGGAACGCAAGATTTAAGTTCGGTTAATGTAAAAAGAGTGAAACTGTAAGTCTCATATCCACATTAAATATTAGAACTTTATGATGCAAAAAATAAGACAAATTATTGCTGCAATAGTATTTGTACTGTCCACATTATACATTTGCGGAATAAGTGGATTTTTACCTGAATGGTTAAATCCAAAAATATTAGTCGAAATTCAATTAATTCCTGCAATTCTCTCTGCTTCTTTTGTAACAGTTATTGCCCTAATAGCACTTACTTTTATTATTGGACGTGTTTATTGTTCTGCCATTTGTCCTTTGGGTATTTTTCAGGATTTAGTGATGCGTTTATCCAAGTGGATTAAAAAGAATCGTAAAATAAAACGAGCAAAACCACACTATGCGCAAGCTAATAATGTATTACGCTATAGTATTTTACTTTTAACAGCCTTGTTTCTTTTATTAGGCAGTACTTATTTGGCATTATTACTCGATCCGTATTCTATTTTCGGAAGGTTTAGTGCAGCTATATTAACGCCAATCATCACGTTTGTGAATAATATTTTTGCCAGTGTTGGAAATGCTGCAGGTAATTACACATTTAATTTTAAAGAATATCACCTTCCTACTTTTGCAGTTTTATCCACGGTTATTCTTACCATCGGAACCATAGTTTATTTAGATATAAAGTACAACAGACTGTGGTGTAATACACTTTGTCCGGTTGGTACAGCCTTAGGTTTGGCTTCAAGGTTTTCACTTTTTAGGATTACTATTAATAATGATAAATGTGTGGATTGTAAGGCGTGTGCTCGTACTTGCAAAAGTAATGTTATCGACCATTTAAATGATTACAAAGTTGATCACAGTAGATGTGTTTCGTGTTTCAATTGTATTGATTCTTGTAAAAAAGATGCTTTAAGCTTAAGTGTAATTAAAAAACGTGCTACCAATGATTGATTCAAAAAATAACCGTCGTGCCTTTTTTAAAATATCGATGGCAGCTTTGGGTGCTGGAGTGGCTTCCAATTCTTTACTAGCTTCAAATGTTGAAAATAAAACAAAATTATACCCTTTACCTCCAGGTGCAGTTTCTTTAGAAAGATTTAAAAGCAAATGCACCGCATGTCAATTGTGTGTTAACCATTGTCCAACTGGGGTGCTTAAGGCATCTCTGTTTGAGAACGGTTTAACAGGAATGATGCAACCCATATTGAAGTTTGATGTAGAACAGTTTTGTGAATATGAGTGCAAAACCTGTATCGATGTTTGTCCGAATGATGCTCTTGTAAAGCTAAGTTTAGATGAAAAAAAGGTAACTCAAATTGGCGAAGTACAACTAATTTTAGAGGAGTGTGTTTTAATTACTGATAACGAAGATTGTGGTGCCTGTGCAGAGCATTGTCCTACGGCAGCTTTAAAGATGGTTCCTTGGAAGAATGGTTTAACAAAGCCGAAAGTGGTTAATCCAGAGATGTGTATTGGATGTGGTGGCTGTGAGTCAATATGTCCTACAAATAAAAGAGCCATATTTATTGCAAGAAACGAAGTACATATTGAGGCAGATAAACCAAAGGTAGAAGTACAAGAAGAAGTTGAAATTGATGGTTTTGGTTTTTAAATTGAAGGCCAATTTGATCTGTTTCTAATAGATTGAAATATATATTTGATGGAAATTACATACAACTGCTTTGCAGGAATTAGTGGAGATATGAATTTGGCAGCAATGCTAGATTTAGGGATGGATTTGGAACTATTAAAGAAAGAGCTTTCAAAACTAGGTGTGGATGATGAATTTGAACTTCAGGTATATCCCGCTCAAAAAAGTGGTATTAACGGAACTCAGGTAAATGTTCTTTTAAAAAATCAAGCACACTCGCATCAATTAGGTGAACATAGCCATCATCATTCTCATGATGAAGAGCATCATCACCATGAACATTCGCATGATCACCATCATCACCATTCTCACTCGCGTAATTATGCCGATATTGAAAAGCTAATTAATGCTTCAACTCTACACGAACAAATTAAAACGATAGCTAAACATATATTTTGGGAAGTTGCTGTTGCTGAAGGTAAGGTACATAATAAGCCACCACACAATGTGCATTTTCATGAGGTTGGCGCTACCGATTCGATAGTTGATATTGTTGGAGCAGCCATTTGTTACCACCATCTAAATATTACGCATGTTACATCTACAGTTCCGGAATTGGGTGGCGGTTTTGTAAAGTGTGATCATGGTAAAATGCCTGTGCCAGCTCCTGCTACAGTAGAAATATTTAGAGGTGTAAAATGCAGTTCGGGTGCTGTAGATAAGGAAATGACCACGCCAACGGGTGCCGCCATTTTAAAGGTGCTAACAAATGAATGGATTGCTCATCCAGAAATGGAAATTATCAGAACAGCATATGGTATAGGACACAGAACTGTTGAAATACCCAATGTATTGAGGGTGTTTGAAAGTAAGCGATCTGCTGAAATAAACCAGAGTAAGTCACTCATGATTGAATGTAACATTGATGATATGTCGGCCGAAGATTTAGCGATAGTGCCAGATCTATTATTAAAATCGGGTGCACGAGATGCTTATTTATCTCCTATTGTTATGAAAAAAGGAAGGGCTGCAACTAAACTATCAGTACTTTGCTTAGCGCAAGATGCAGAAGTAATTGCCAATACTATTTTTGAACATACCACAACAATCGGACTAAGAAAATACCCTATAGATAAAATAGAATTACCCCGGGTTTCTAAAACAAAAGAAACACCTTATGGTGAAGTTAGATACAAGGAAAGCACGCTTCCGAGTGGAGAAAAAAGAATTAAAATTGAATTTGATGATTTAGAAAAACTTGCGAAGGCAAATAATCTTTCAATTTCAGTTTTACGCACTAATACCAAAAACATCATCAAATGATTGATATAAGTTAGATTTAGACTAATTGTTTTAAGTTGCTTAAATATCAAAACCCTTTTGTAAACTCCGTCTTTAAAAAATACTTATGAATCAAGCACATTTAACAAACTTGCTACAGCAGTTTAAAAATAATGAGTTACCCTTAAATGAGGTTTTAGAAGCTTTAAAAACCCTTCCTTTTGAGGATATTAACCATACTAAACTTGATTTTCATAGGGAACTACGTAATGGTTATCCTGAGGTTGTTTTTGGAGAGAATAAAACCATAGAACAGCTGATAGATATTGTTGCTAAAATGGAAGAACATCAAGTTAATTTATTGGCAACCCGTATTAGTGTTGAAAAAGGGAGTGCATTAAAATCGCAATTTCCGAAATCAGAATACCATTCCTTATCAAAGTGTTTTACCTATAAGTTTTCCCTTTCGAAGCCACTAAATGAAAATGAAATACTAATTGTAACTGCCGGAACCAGTGATTTAGCTGTTGCTGAAGAGGCGCATATAACGGCTCAAATGTTAGGGCATGCTGCCAACATTATTAGCGATGTTGGTGTGGCCGGAATCCATCGTCTTTTTGCTCAGTTAGACAGGATAAGAAAAGCAAAGGTTATTATTGTTGTGGCAGGTATGGAAGGTGCATTGGCAAGCGTAATGGGAGGATTAGTTGATGTGCCATTAATTGCAGTACCCACAAGTGTTGGTTATGGGGCTAATTTTAATGGGGTGAGTGCTTTATTGGGCATGTTAACATCTTGTGCAAATGGCATTACGGTTGTGAATATTGATAATGGTTATGGTGCAGCTTATGCGGCATGTAAAATTCTAGATTTAGATAAGGGAAAATAACTCAAAACTTTTTAACTCAACTTAATAGTCTAATATTTAATATACAGTTCATATTACAAATCGAGTTTTATGAGGAATCCTTATATATTTGCACTCTAATTTTTGCGCATACATGGACCAAATTTATTTAATCGTATTTATTTTAGTATTACTTGGCTTTATCGACCTGATTGTAGGCCTTTCGAACGATGCTGTTAACTTTTTAAGTGCAGCTATTGGATCAAAAGTAGCTAAAAGGAAAGTAATATATTTGGTTGCTGGTATAGGTATTATAGCAGGATGCCTACTCTCAGGAGGCATGATGGAAGTAGCTCGAAAGGGCGTGTTTTATCCGCAAAACTTCTATTTAACTGAATTAATTATACTATTTCTTGCCGTAATGATAGTGGATATCATTTTGGTAGATGTATACAATACATTCGGTTTTCCCACATCCACCACAGTGGCCATTATTTTTGAGTTACTAGGCGGAGCTTTAGCTATTGGTTTAATTGTAATTAGCGGAGATAATCCGAACAATTTAGTAATAAGTGATTTAATAAACACCCACAGTGTATTTATTATTGTAGGTGGTATTTTATTTTCAATTGTATTTGCATTCTTATCAGGGGCAATATTTCAGTTTATAGCCCGGTTAATATTCTCGTTTCGCTACAAAAAACGTTTTAAGTTTTTATTTTCCTTAGTGGGAGCACTTGCCATTACAGCCATTCTTTTTATGGTAATAAAAAAGGAAGGTGCATTTGCCGATATCTTTTATGGCGATTTAGAGATGATAATTAATCAGAACCTAGTATTAGCTTTAGGTATTATTTATGCAATATCATTACTTATTTTCTTAGTACTTTCATTTGTATTCAATGCTGATATTCCTAAAATAGTAGTTTTCTTTGGCACGTTTGCATTGGCATTATCCTTTGCTGCCAACGATTTGGTTAACTTTATCGGAGTTCCTTTATCGGGTATCGAAGGGCTTATGGCTTTTGCTGAATCCGACATTACTGATCCGGCTTTATTTTCAATGAATATTTGGGGTTCGGGTTATCTTAATCAGTCACTTTTTCATAAAAATTGGTATCCGTTTATTTTCTTAGGATCGGGACTTGTTATGATGATTACTTTGTTTGTATCTCGTAAGGCGCGTTCTGTTACTGAAACCGAAGTTTATTTGGGCCGACAAGACTCGGGTTATGAACCCTTTGAGCCATCGCATACTTCAAGAGCCATTGTGCGTAATTACTTTATTTTTTACGAAAAGGTAAAGTCCGTTATTCCTGTTAAGGTAGCCAACGTTATTAGTAAGCAGTTTAAACGCGATGAATTTGAGGAGGATATTAGTGATAATAACGACATAGTTTATTTTGATACAATTAGAGCCAGTGTAAATTTAGTTGTAGCAAGTATTTTTATAGGTATTGGTACTTACTTTCGTTTTCCATTATCAACCACTTTTGTTGTGTTTATGGTAGCTATGGGTACTTCATTATCTGATCAGGCCTGGGGACGCGATAGTGCTGTGTATCGTATTTCGGGTGTGTTATCGGTTTTAGGCGGTTGGTTTTTAACAGCCTTAATTGCCTTTATAGCATCGTTTTTAATTGTATTGATTTTGTGGTGGGGAAAACTATATGCCTTATTCCCTTTATTAGTTGCGGTGGGCTACGTACTTTATCGCACTACTAAAAGCCATAGAAAAGCAGAAAAAGAAAAACATTTATTAAAAGTTGAAGCTGAAAAGCAGCTTATTAAAAATGTATCAAAGTTGGTTGATTTGGCTAGTGAGCGCATCAGAAAACAACTTTTAGAATCTTCAAAAATATTTATTCTTGTGGTTCAAGGTTTTGTTGATGAAAACTCAAAGCAATTAAAAGAAGCTACTGAAAGAATAGATTATTTAGACAAATTATCGCAGAGTACTAAGAAGGAATTGTTTAATAACTTCTCGTTTTTTGGAGAAGAACACTTTGAATCGAGTCACTTTTTTGTGCAAGCAATGGATTATATAAGTGAGTTGGTATCGGTATTAAAGCATCTTACAAAACCAATAGTTTCTCACGTTGATAACCATCACAAGGGTTTATCAAACTCTCAGCAAGAAGATATATTATTACTTCTCGAAGAAATTACGGGTTTCTTTAATTACTTGGTTCACATTGAAAAAGAACACCGTTTTGATTCGATGGACGAAATTATCCAGCGTCAGCAATATTTAGGTGAGTTAATTATTGATTTACGTAAAAAGCAGATAAAGCGCATTATGGATGGTAATGGCAAAACACGTGGTAGCATTTTATTGCTCGAGTGTTATGCCGAAACCAAGAATCTGGTATTATACACAATCAATTTAATTAAAGCACACCGCGATTTTTATCAAAGTAGCCAGAAGTAGTTTTTTATAGGATTGTATTTTTCGTAGGATTCTATTTAAGCGCCTTGTTTGGCTGGCCTCTTTACTAAAAGCTTTTATTTTATTGGTAGCTTTAGTAAGACTGGCTAGCTGAGAGCTTAGCTCGAAGATCCGCCAGCCGCACTTAAGCTTCAAATAAATAAAAAAGTTTTTTGTAAAGCAGCCTTGAATTTCTTTGCCCTGCCTATGCCGGCAGGCAGGTTACGTTTCTTGCTTCAAGGCAAGAAATGAAGTTGGGTTTGGGCAAACAGCCCAATGTGTAATGTTATTTTATTCTTTTGTATTACATAGGTTTTATTCCGTACTTGATTTATATTCCTAAGTTAATTGCGAAAGTGCTACTCTGGGCCTTATATAGTTTTATATATAGCCCACATTTTCCTCAGAGGCCATATATAGTTCTATTTATTGCTCTAATTTTCACCAAACACCAATATATAGTATTGTTTATTGACAAAATGATTGCCTGCAGCCATATATAAAACTGTTTATTGACTTAATTCTTTCCGGATGGCCATATATAGTTTTATGTAGGCCTCCCCTTCTTGCCGCCTGCAAAATATAGTTTTGTGTAAAAACTCAATAGAAAAGTGGCCTTAATATATTATGGTGTTATTTGTATATCAAATACATATTGCAACCTAAATCAATAGTATAAATTCTATCCCCATAATCGAAATAAATAGGATATCGAGTACCGAAGTAGTTCGATAAATGGCTTAATGTTATCAAATATTTAATTCAATATTACTTAAATGAATTCTTAACATTAACAACTTGCCTAATAATTGCTTTAACTATCTGATATATAGTGTTCAATAATTTATTTCGATTAACCAATAATTCACACACCCTTAATATTTAATTAGCTAACAGTCCGTAATAGCACTCTATTTTTGCTTCCACTAATTAACAACTGATTCTTATCATTTTTCTTTTTACACAGGAAAGGAAAAAGAATTGAAGAAGTTGAATATGACTAAAAACACTTATTGGAATGAAAAAAAGTTTAATTGTTGCAGTACTGTTAACTATTTTGGGAATAGGAACAGGTTTTGCTCAACAAGGTTTTTTAAAGGGGAAAATCACCGATGCTAATACTGGGGAAGAATTAGTTGGTGCAGCAGTTGTTATTGATGGAACAACAATAGGAACAATCACAAACTTTATGGGTGAGTATGCCATGCCACCTATTGATGCAGGAACCTACAAAATAAGAGTTCAATATATCTCTTATGATCCACAGGTATTCGAAAGCATCACAATCACAGCCGATCAAGAAACCGTATTGGATATTAAGCTTTCGCAAGCTACCATGGATATTCAAGAGGTTAGTGTGGTTGCCAAAGCAAACAGAGAATCAGAGAATATGCTTTTAATGGAGCAACGCAATGCCGTACTTGCTTCACAGGCCATTGGAGCTCAAGAGTTATCCCGAAAAGGAGTTAGCGATGCCGAAGGTGCCGTAACAAAAGTATCGGGTATATCAAAACAAGAGGGGGTTAAAAATGTATTTGTTCGTGGTTTAGGCGATAGATATAATGCAACAACTTATAATGGCTTGCCTATTCCTTCTGAAGATCCAGAATACAAAAATATATCGCTCGATTTCTTTTCGTCTGATATTATCCAATCGGTTGGAGTTAGTAAAGTTTTTAATGGAACTAATTATGGAGATGTAGCAGGTGCCGTTATTAATATTAACTCAAAAGAACTGTTTGAAGAAAGCGAATTTAATATCGATTTCGGTTTAGGCGCTAATACGCAAACCGTATCACGAGACTTTTATCAAGTAGATGGCGTAAGTAGTATGGGTTTTGCCCAAAGTACTAATTTACCTACACCTCCATCAACTCAGTTACCTAATGCTCAGTTTAATCAAATAGATCAGTTTTCTTATACCTATAAGCTTGATCCTAGTTTGCGTTCTACTCAATTAAACGGAAATTTCGGATTCTCAGGCGGTAAAAAGTTTTACTTAGGAGACAATAAGAATCCTCTTAATTTGTATGGGGTAGCCGCTTATAGTAACGATTATTCGTATTCTAAAACAGCCATTCGTCGAATTACTACTGATGGTACTGTTGATCAAAACCAAGAGGGTGATAAATATGCTCAAAACACCAGTCATTTAGGAATGCTAAATGCCGATTATACCACCTCAAACAAAAGTACCATTGCCTATAATTTTATGTATTTACATAGCACCAATCAGTATTTAGGCGATTTTATAGGTACCAATAGTGATTACGAAGCTGGTGTTGGCCAGCAAGGAATGATGCGTCGTCAGCAAATCAATGATAATGCCTTATACGTAAATCAATTGACTTCAAAATGGTTGTTGGGCGAAAAAACAGCTGCCAACATTGGGCTATCATATAATATTGTTGATGGTCAAGAACCTGATAGACGTATTAATAACTTTGAGCTACGAAATGGTGCTTATTACGGATTACAAGGTGGTAACGGAAAACAACAACGTTTTTTCTCTGAATTGAGTGAGAACGATTTAAATATTCAAGCTAGTTTAGAGTACGATTTAAATGAAAACCATAATGGTAATTCGGTATTAAAAGTTGGTTATACAGGTCGCATGGTTAATCACGATTTTAGTGCTGTAGAGTACGATATGAGAGCAAGTAGCGATGGTGAGTTTTATCCTCCAAACTTAAATCTTGATGATTTCTTTAATCAAGATAATATGGATATTGGCGATGGCAACGGTGGTGATTTTAGAATTTTGTATTCTGATCAAAGTTATAATGTAAATAAAAGTATACATGGAGCTTTTGCTGATGCTGTATATCAAGTATCGGATAAAGTAACCCTTAATGGAGCCCTTAAGGTTGATAAAGTAAATATGGATGTTACCTATTACAAATACCAATCTACAACGCCCGAAGAATCAAGTATTGATGAGCTATTTATTTTACCAAGTTTAAATACAAAGTATGAATTAAGCAGTAAGGCATCAATGCGTTTGGGCTTAAGTAAAACATATACGCTACCACAGAGTAAAGAAATTAGTCCTTTCCGCTACAATAATTTAAGTTATACAAGTCAGGGTAATAAAGATTTAAAACCTTCTGAGAATTATAATGTCGATCTTAAATGGGATTACTTTTTAAGTGGCAGTGAGTTAATTAGTATTACGGGGTTTTATAAATATATCAGTCAACCCATTTCTCGTATTAACGCCAACAATTCTGCGGGTGTATTAACCTATGAAAATGTAGCCGACTTTGCCAGTGTGGCAGGTATCGAGTTAGAGATCCGTAAAAACATTTTTTCTCATGCTGCAGGAAGCAATAATGATGGTATCAGTAAATTATCTGTTGGTTTTAATGGGTCCTATATTTACTCTAATGTAAATTTCGACAACCCAACTTCAGATAATATATCAGGTGTGTTTACTCATTCATCTTCGCAACTCGAAGGTGCTGCTCCATACATTGCAAATATTGATTTAACGCATACTTTTAAAACTGGCGAAAAATCATTCTCCAATGCTGTGGTGTTTAATTATACTAGCGAAAAGATTTTTACAATAGGTCGTGATGGTTTTAACCCAATAATTGAAAGTGCAGTTCCTTCACTCGACTTTGTATCATCGGCCAAACTTAACACACACTTTACAGTGAAGTTTAAAGCACAGAATTTATTGAACCCTAATTATCAACTATACCAAGAGCCCCGATTTGATGGCGTAGATCAAGAAAGAGTAACGCTATTAGATTACCAAAAGGGTGTTAACTTAAGTTTAGGAGTTACCTATTCATTCTAGGTTTTTATTAATAATAAAGTAAAGTTTTTGTAATGATTAAAACAACTACAACTGTCAGGTATTCTGTAGGTTTGTGGTGTAACAGAAAACAATAATTTAAATCAACAACCATTAAATTAAACATTGAATAAAATGAAAAAATTATTATTTGCATTCGCTATTTTATCAACATTATTTGTTGCTTGTGATAAAGAAGATGATAAAAAAGAAGACGACAAAAAAGACAATGAATTAAAAGGTGATATCACCGATGTTAAAGAATTAGATGCAAGTATCGAATATACTTTATCGGGTTCGTTGAGTATTAAAGATGGTGGTAAATTAATGATACCAGCAGGTACCGTAATTAAAGCAGAAATAGGTTTTGATAAATATATATTAGTAGAAACAGGAGGACAAATTTTTGCAGAAGGAACAGCCGAGGCTCCAGTTACATTTATGTCTGCAGCAGCAGATGCTAAAGCAGGTTATTGGGGTGGTATAATCATTAATGGTAAAGCCAAAGTTTCTGGTGCAGATGCTTCTGGTTCAAACCAAGGTTCTACCGAAATTGATGGTACCATTAAGTATGGTGGTAATGATGATACCGATAACTCAGGTGTACTTACATATATTAAATTATTTCATACTGGTGCAAAAGTTGATGCTGAAACTGAGCACAATGGTTTAACATTAAACGGTGTAGGTAACGGAACAAAAATTGAAAACTTATATATTGCTGAAGGTGCCGATGATGGTGTTGAGTGGTTTGGAGGTTCGGTAAATGTTAAAAACCTATTGGTAGTTAACTCACAAGATGATATGTTTGATGTTACGCAAGGTTGGACAGGTACTTTAGATAATGCTTATGGTATTTGGGAAGAGCCTTTCTTTACTGATGAGGGAGATCCACGTGGTATTGAAGCAGATGGTAATCTTGATGGAAAAGGTAACGACCATATTGATCAGTCTGATTTTAAAATGAAAAATGTTTCAATTGTTGTAAATGCATCTAAAGTTGATGATAAAACATTTATGCATGATGCTGTTAAAATTCGTCGTGGTGCCAAAGCTACTATTACAAACTGTTTAGTTTGGAATATTAAAGGTGAAGTTAAAGACTTAGTTGATGTAGTTGATAAACGTGGTGGTGCTACTAACGATTCAAACATTGAAATTACCTTCAAAGGAATCGATTACATTGGTAATGATGTTACTCGTTCAACTACTAGTGAGGATGGTGATTCTGAAATTACTTCTGATGCAGTAGTAACTATCTCTGACAGTAATACAGGTGCAGATGTTAGCGCTTTTGCATGGACAGGGTATGCCTTCCCAAAAATGTAAGACTAATATTTTTAAATACAAAAGGCTGCTCAATATGGGCAGCCTTTTTTGTTTTATAATAATCAGAGTTCATAAGTTTTAATTGAACCCCATTAATTAGTATGGTAAGCTTAGTTTAAAATACGATCCATCTCTGCTTTAATTGTATTCCAACGTGTTTCATCCATTTTTGGTCCAACTACTTCAATAACTTTACCCGATAGTAATGCGCCTAATTCTCCACACTTTTGCAAAGGTAAATAGTTAACCAAGCCATATAAGAAACCAGCTGCATATAAATCGCCTGCACCCGTTGTGTCAATGCTATTGGCATCAATAGTACCCACTTGTACAGTCTCGTTAAACTGGCGGATTAAAGAACCCTCTTTCCCTAATTTTAGAATAGCAATATTACAATCCTCAGCCATTGCGTTAACAGCTTCATGATTTTCTTTTTGTGTAAAAGCTTTGGCTTCTTCTTCGTTGGCAAATAAAATGTCAACATATTTGGCAACCATATCTTTTAAAAATGCCAAGTTATCCTCAACAACGTTGAAACTAGCCAAGTCTAATGAAACGATTAAACGAGACTCTTTAGCCATTTGAAGTGCTTTCTCTATCAAAGGTTGGTTATATACTAAATAACCCTCTATATGGAAGTGTGAGTAGCCTT
This sequence comes from Saccharicrinis aurantiacus, assembly GCF_947489045.1. Taxonomy (NCBI): domain Bacteria; kingdom Pseudomonadati; phylum Bacteroidota; class Bacteroidia; order Marinilabiliales; family Marinilabiliaceae; genus Saccharicrinis; species Saccharicrinis aurantiacus. The sequence goes on along the minus strand of NZ_CANLCN010000002.1, from coordinate 313,225 downwards.
TAAACAAGTCCTCTGTTATTTCATCAGCTGCTAATTCGCAGGCAGCACCTAAATAGGTAGCAAAAGTTCGTTCGCTATCCGGACTAATTAAGGCAACCGCTTTTCCAGAGTCCATGTCGCTTTCTAATAATAGAGGCTCAATATTTTTAGCACTCATATCTGATTTAAAAAAGGCGCCCATTTCATCTTTACCAATTTTACCAAAAAATCCGGTATTAACACCTAAGTTTGATAATCCATGTATGGTGTTGGCAGCCGACCCACCTGAAGCTTGTTCTTTAGGTAAACTAGCAGTTTGTTCTAATATTTTTGCAGACGTATCTGCATCCACTAATTGCATACTTCCTTTAGGAAATTCAAGGTTTTCAAGAATTTCATCGTTTTCCATTCGAGTGAGTATATCAACCAATGCATTACCCATTCCTAATATCTTGCTCATAATCTGTTGTTTATATTTTTATTGGTATTTTTTTTGAAAATTTTCCTCAAAGATATTGCATAATATCAAATAAGCTATTACTTTTGCTGCGCATTTAGAAAAAAGCATTGCTCAAACGAGAGTAATATAAATGTTCATACTCCTTCTTAGCTCAGCTGGTTAGAGCACCTGACTGTTAATCAGGGGGTCCTAGGTTCAAGTCCTAGAGAGGGAGCATTTATTGGAAATACCAGAGGAAACATTCCTTCTTAGCTCAGCTGGTTAGAGCACCTGACTGTTAATCAGGGGGTCCTAGGTTCAAGTCCTAGAGAGGGAGCAAAAAAAGAGATTCAATTAATTTTGAGTCTCTTTTTTTTTTGCACCAAACTGTAGTTACTCTATTTTCAATTACTCACCATCCATTTTCTATTAGAATTCTATTATTATTTCTAAGATTCGAAATTATCGAACAAACATTGAATAGTCTTCATTTTTGTAATTCATCAATTCACTGAAAAAATATCCAAAACTTTAATTGTGTATAGTTTTGTTATATAGCTGGTTAGGGTTGTGTTTTTAAGTTTATTTAAAAAAAGTGAATTAAATTGGTAGGGTAAATCGCGGCTTAAACGGTATCCTATTGTAAGCATGTTATAAACTATAAATTTTGAATTATGAAAAAGATACTAAGTGGTACTGTTGCGGCATTAATGATATTATCATCATGTAATAAAGATAAAGTAGATTCTTTACCTGAGTTAATTTCAAGTACTGAAGATATAAGCCTTACTTCAGAATCTGTTGCAACTACAGAGGCCTCGGTTGATGATGTGGTTGAAGCTGCAGAATACGAGGTTGAATTATTCTCAGGAAGCGAATCTTCAATGGAATCGTTTACTGTTGAAGCAACATCAAGTGAGTTGTTAAAATCTGCAGAGTCTGAGTATAAGTACAAGCATAAAAATCGTTATCGTTGGGGAAAATGTCCGAACTTTACTATTGTTTCAGAAGATGGAGGTTTCCCGAGAACTGTAACTTTAGATTACGGCGAAAGTACTGAGTTGATGAATGGCAGAATTATTAGTGGTATTGTAGAAATTGTTATTTCCGACAAAAGAACTATAGATGGAGCCACTCGCACTATTACCTATAAAGATTTTACGGTTGATGATGTAATAATGAATGGTACTTCTGTAAAAACTTTTACGGGCGTGAAAACGGAAGACAAAGTGGTTACTATAGTTCGTGACCTAGTAATTGTATTACCTGAAGGTGTAACCATTAACCGTACGGCTGAAAAAACAAGAACTTGGACGACAGGTTTAGATACACCAGACGATCATTCGGATGATGTTATGGAAATAACAGGATGGGTTGACTGTGAAGATTCTGATGGTAACTCGTACAGAAGAGATATTACTACTCCACTTGTTAAAAAAGGCGATTGTAGATTTGTGGTGAGTGGTGAGGTTAATATTACTAAAGGCGATGATACTTTTGCAACTATTAATTATGGCGATGGAGAATGTGATAACATTGCTGTGATAACTACAGAGGAAGGATCGAAAGAAATAACTATCGGAAAACGTAAAAGAGATAAAAAAGAATCAACAGAGCTTGAAACCGAGGAATAGTAAAAATCATCATAGAAGTCCGTGAAAACGGTTAAATTTACGGACTCAATTAATTTTGGGTTCGTAAATTATTTTTAAATAGATAAAGTTGAAATTGATTTGACATCTGCCGAATTTAAAATATTATTTGACGAGCACTTTTCCGAAATACGAAGGTATATCTTTTATAAAGGCGCCTCTGAGGATGAGGCCACCGATATTGCCCAAGCTGTTTTTGTAAAACTTTGGGAAAAAAAGCCAAACACCAAACCAAAAGAAATTATAGGTTTGCTTTATAAAATGGCCTCCGATATTTTTATTAGCAAATACAGACACGATAAGGTAGTAGCAAATTATGCCGCCAAAGCTCCACCGCCAGATACTTACCAATCGCCCGAAGATGAGCTTGAGTATAAAGAGCTAAATCAGAAATACGAAACGGCATTAAAGAAACTCCCCGATAAACAAAGAGAAGTATTCCTCTTAAGCAGGATGGAAGAGCTTAAATATTATGAAATAGCCGAACGATTAGAATTAAGTGTAAAAGCAGTTGAGAAGCGCATGAAAAATGCTCTTCAGTTTTTAAGAGAAGCGATATTAGTAACATGAAGAAAGATAAATCACATAACAACTCAAAAGATCTTAAGAAAGGAGCTAATTCTTTTCCTGAGATAGAGGTTTCGTTTTCGAAATCGGAGGCTGAGGTATGGAGTGAGTTATCAGATATGCTTTCTCTTGAAGTAGATACTCCTCAAAAAGAAATAGAAAAGAAAAAAGGTAAAGTAGTAAAACTAGCATGGATTAAAATGAGTGCTGCGGCAGCAATTGTAATGTTGTTATCAGTTACTAGTTTTTCATATTTATATACTAAATCGGTAATTACAAAGGCCTCTGAGCATATGTCAGCAACTTTGCCCGATGGCTCAATAGTAGAGCTGAATGCAGTATCTAAAATTTCGTATAAACCTTTGTGGTGGAGAATAGACCGTAAATTACAATTAGATGGTGAGGCCTTTTTTAAAGTAAAGAAAGGGAAATCTTTTACAGTTGAATCATCCCGTGGACGTACCATTGTTTTAGGTACCAGCTTTAATGTTTTTGCCCGATCAGAGCAATATAAGGTAACCTGTTACACTGGTAAAGTTAGGGTTGTATCGGTTTACAACGGACACATAACCGATATTGTACCTAACGAATCTGCTGAAATAAATAAGGATGGATCTATAGCTTTACGTAAAGTAAAAAATGTTGATAATGAAATAATGTGGATGAACGATATGTTCATTTTTACAAGTACACCGATAAAATATGTTTTTGAAGAAATTGAACGCCAGTATAATACTAAAATTGTTGTAACAGCTAAGCTAAATAAACTTTATAGTGGTAACTTTAAGCGAAACAGATCAGTAGAAGAAGTTGTTAAAATGGTTTGTTTGCCCCTTGGTCTAAGTTTTGAAAAAACACTAAATGGATTTGTTGTTACTGAAACAAAAATGCCTGAATAAATATATTCTTATTACTGTACTATTATCAACTTTGTACTGTAGTAATGCTATTGCGCAATCTTATACTGTTAATTGTGAAAAGAAGCCTTTAAATCAAGTTTTAATTGAATTAAGAGAACGTGATCAATTACAATTTTCATTTGATGATAACTTATTATCGCAGTTCGATATTACCATAAATGCTGAGTTTAACTCAAGCGATCAACTTGTTTCTAGATTAATAGAAAACCTTCCCCTTAAATACGAAAAGAGTGGGGAGGTTTTCGTTATATACCCCTTCGAAGTAAAAACGCCTAAGAAAGTCTACTCTTGTTCTGGTCAATTATTGGAAAAGGGAAGCGGCAACCCTCTCCCCTTTTCACATGTATTGATAAACAATTACAATACCGTTACTGATGTTAAGGGGGTTTTTGTACTTCCTGAATCTGAGGATAGTATTTTTAAAATTTCAGCATCTCATCTGGGGTGTTATATGCTTGATACTACAGTTACTTCAGATACTAAACATCTTCTATACCTCACTCCTGCTAGTATTGGATTAAAAGAAATTACTATTCAGCAAAGTAAAGTTAATACAAGTTATCAGCTTGGAGAACAGTCTGGCCTAACAAAGTTGAATCATTATATTGCCAAATATTTACCTGGTAATGGCGATAATTCTGTATTTAATCTTTTACGATTACAGCCCGGGATACTTGCGGCAGGAGAACAATCAAATGATTTAGTTATTTGGGGAAGTGCAGAGGGAACCAGTCGCGTTATTTTTGATGGATTTACCATTTGGGGTTTACGTACCGTAAGCGATAATATTAGCACGGTAAATCCATATCTGGCCAAAAATATTGAAGTGATGAAGGGAGGTTATGATGTTCAGCATGGCGATATGAGCGGAGGCATCGTAAACATTATCGGATCCAATGGTAATCAAGAAAAGGCTGGAGCCAATCTTTTTGTGAACAATCAAACGCTTAATGCAATGGTTGAGGTTCCTATTTTTAAAAAGTCATCTATGATGCTTGCCTATCGCCAATCCTATAAAAACTTGATTGATGCTAATAGTATCCGATTTGTAGAGCGCTATAATTCTAATCCTGAAAATGTTTATCCACTAGATGTTAAGCCCGATTATCAATTCTACGATATCAATTTAAAGTATACCTTGCAGGGAGATAATAAAGATTTGTTTTTTGTGAGTTTGTTAACCGCAAAAGATAACTTCTCCTATTTTTTGAATCAAGAAAGAGAGAAATCTGAAATAAAAGAAAATTCGCAGGAGGATAATAAACAGAATGGAGGAACCATCTTTTATGGGAAGACATGGAAAAATGGTAACTCATCAGATATTAAACTAAGTTATTCAAGTCTTAATTCTGATGTAGATAAAGTAAGAGGTGCATATATATTTAGAAAGGATGTAACAAACCCAAGAAGAGATGACTCGAACATAGACAATGTATCAGAATTAGAATTGCGGTCTAGCCATAACTTCTTAATAAGTAAGGTGCATAATATTCAAACCGGACTAGCCTTGATTGAAAATCGGGTTGTTTTACAAGAAGATTCTTTCAGCTATAATTTATTTAAGTATGAAGAACAAGACCTTCGCTTTAATGGTTTTATTCAGGATGCAATCAAGCTAGGTGCTCGCTTGGAACTTAAGGCTGGCTTACGCTTTAACTATTCCTCAAATGTCAATAAAATATATTGCGATCCGCGCGCATCACTTCATTACAAAGCTAACTCTCGAATAAAGCTAAATTTTGCCATTGGCAAATACCATCAGTTTTTGGTAAAAAGTTCGGTGGTTGACGATGATGGTAGTTACAAATACTCTTGGGTTATTTCGGATAATAGTACTATTCCTGTGATGCTTTCAAATCATACTGTAGCTGGTATTACATACTCACACAAAGGATTTACCGCCAGTATGGAATCTTTTTATAAGAAAAACGAAGGACAAACGCGATATGTAAAAACACGAAAGTTAGATGATGTTTTTATTGGTAAGAGCAGGAGTTATGGTATTGATTTTTTAGTGAAGAAGGAATTTAAGAAGCATAATATTTGGGCTAGTTATTCTTTAGGGAAAACAGAAGAATTGTTTTCTTATTTTAGAGATGAAGAATACCGAAGAGCACCACAAGACCAGCGCCATGAATTAAAATTAGCTGGATTGTTTAGTATCCGTGATTTCTATATGTCAGGTAATTATGTTTATGGTAGTGGTCTGCCATATTATACAAGCTTCTCCAATCCAGAATATACCGAAACACCTTATAATCGATTTGATATATCCTTGATCTATAAATTTAATATCTCAAAGTTAGATACAGAGTTGGGTCTCTCAATACTTAACGTATTTGATACAGATAATACCAAATATTCAAGTTTTGAGAGAATTCCTTACAACCAATTGAGTACTATATTTACAAATTCAGAATCAATACCCTTTACCCCATTGCTTTATTTAAAAATGCAGTTATAATAGATGTTTTGTGGCCTTTGCTACCCAAGCATCAGAATCATCAATGTGCCATCCATCAATACCTAATTTTTTTGCTGATGTGATATTGAGTTCAGAATCATCTAAAAACAAGGTTTCTTCAGCTAAAATATTCGAATCTTCAATTAGGCTGGTATATATTTCAGCATTGGGTTTATGCATTTTCATTTCGTGCGAATAATATAACTTATCAAATAAATTATTGAGAGAACCAGCTATGGGAACTAAATTTTCGCAGGCACTAATGTGCAGAGGATTGGTATTGCTCAGTAAATATATATTGTATTTCTCCTTAAGTTTTAAAATACATTCAATACGTTCTTGTTTATAATCCAGAATTAAGGCATTCCAGGCATCTGTAATTTCTTCTGAGGAATTATTTTTGGTGGTTAATCCCTTTATTTCATTAATAAATTCATCAGAATTAATCTTTCCTTTTTCAAAATCCCCGAAAAATGAGGCTTGTTGATATTTATCTAAAAAATTTTCTTTACCCTGCCACCCCATATGTTTAAATCGTTTGGTGGTGATATCCAGGTTAATATCGACAACGACATTACCTAGGTCGAAGATTAAATTTTTAATGTGAGAATATTTACTCATAATTTTTCTACAATGTATTTGTTAGTTAGCGAATACTTACTATTTTTGCAACCGCAATATACAAAAACACTTTGTATCAGTTGCGGGCTCATAGCTCAGTTGGTTAGAGCACCTGACTCATAATCAGGTGGTCCCTGGTTCGAGCCCAGGTGGGCCCACTGGAAATCAAGCAGTTACATTAGGTTGTAACTGCTTTTTTATTTTGATACATACAGGATACATACAAATAGGCTAATAAATAGCAAGTAAAAATAAAACCTGCCACATAAATGCAACAGGTTTTTAATATAAATTGGCCTTAGTATTTTTAAGCTACAGTTACAGCTCCAATATATTTACTGTTAGAAACAGAAGTGCCATCTTCACTAATAAATGCAATAAAACATTCCACTTGATCTCCAGAATAATTATCCGGTACTGTTAATGTTTGAGCCCCTAAGCTTCGCAATTCTCCATCAGTTATAAATATACATTCGTTTTTTATGGCATTAAATACCAATAACATCGCTTTATCTGTGGCTTGAGCATTTCCATCTGTTGAATTATCAGACCAAGTAAAGGAAACATTTCCTGCACTTGCAGAATCAACAACACCATTTAATACTCCTGCTAAACTCCCTCGACTGATTAATGCACTAGCATAGTCGATTGTAAAATCGGGATAAGCACCCGTAATTGCATTTTTAAGATTATACGACATTGCACTATTAAACTCTGTCATTTTATTGGCATAACCTTTATAACCAACTTTAACGAAGTCTTTCATTGGTTGTAAGAATCTCAATACAGTTGAGAATTTAGATCGTTGGTCAACTTGACCTTCAGTTTGTGGATTTGCTACACTTGCAGGTTTTACCCTCATGTAATCAATACCCTTCCAGTTACCACCGATAACGTTTCCTACCTTACCGCTGAAACCTCCTAAAATACCTTGATTAATTTTACCCATCTTTTAAATATTTATGTGATACAACAATTAGAGAACTCGGACTTGGCACGGACTTGATAGGGCTTTGTCCTTGAGTTTTTAAGAATATATGTTATCGGTTTCGTACTGAAAGAATTATCGATTCTTATGCTTTTATTTGCATTCAATTACTAAAAGGGCTGCATGGTAGTGTAAAGTGTAGAAGGAGGCTTAATTGACCGCTTAGGCATCCAAAAAGAATAAGGGCTGAACCAGACAAAAGGAAACGGAATAAATAGCGAAGCGGTTTTATGCCGTAGTCTTTTGGCTGCTTTCAGACCTGTTGCTTAGATTTGACGTTGCGATCAATTTAGACGTTTGTAAATAATAGTGTTTCGGGTTGAAATAGATGTTTTTAATTTAGGGTTTACTGCTTGAATATTTGTTTGTTGAAAAGTAACAGTTTGGTTATACAGCCTTGAGCTAGCGGTGGGATGGAAGCGCAGATAATGAAGTGCAACGAAATGGTTTGCGGTGGAATTGTGCGTCGAGCCGCCTGCGAGTGGAGCAAGGGTGGCAGTTTGAGAATGACCAAAGGGAATGGAAACTGGCATATGTTTTTTTTCAAAACACAAGGCTACCGATTTAATGGCTAGAGCGCAGCGGAAGCAAATAGATATAATAGCTGCAGCCTGCAGCGACCCGCAGGCGAGCCTAATATTAGTAGCGATTGGATTTTTAGTTTATTGAGTGCGTAGAGCAACGTAGCATTTAATGTACTAAAAATACAAGGAGAGCTACCGTGAGGAAGACTGTTGGAACGCAAAAGGCATGACAGGCTTATAGGCTCAGTTTTGAAGAATGGTATTAGCATGCTTGAAACGTGGCTTAGAACTTTAGTGAGCAGCGTTATTATAGTGCCTTAATTATAGACCTTATAGAATAATGCTGCGATAGCCTGGCGTGATCTTTTGCTGACGAAGGATGACGAACACCTTATAACCTTTACACATGCTTTTGTGTTATAAATTAAGTATCTCTTTATAATATTGTTATTCGTATAATCGTAATCTAATTAATTTTGATTATATTATAAATACATACACACTAGTATCGAGTAATAATATTGGATATATATAATATTTATCTAATTTCGTATTTGCTTTTTTGTAAAGTATGGCAATAAACTACTGAAATAAAATATCATGAACAACACTAAGCACCACATATTTGAATATATCGTATTTAAACTAAGGGAATGGTATGCATCAAAAGATGGTCAAGATATTAATAATAATGACCTATCATTACTTAAGGTATTTAAACTACATTTCTTTGTTTGTGCAATAAACTCTGAGAACGATAGTAGCTTACTAGATACATTCGATAATTTTCATGCTTTACCATATGGCCCTGTGGAATCTGATATTTATAACTCTGATACCACAGAAGCTATCTTTAATTTGACTAGAAGTACTTGCAAGGTTGTTAGCGAAATAGAGCTTACTGTTGATCTTTTTAATGATATTGATGAAGTGATTAGAGCTAGTGTAGATGAGTCCATTAAGACTCTAAAGGATACCCAACCTGATTTGGTTCTTGAATCTGCAGGAGTATTGGTTGAATTGAGTCATTTGTGGGATAGTTGGAGAATGGCCTATCAGAGAGGTAAACGATTAGGACGATATTCTTATCCAATGAGTAAGGATATGATTAAAGAAGATGAAAAGATTATTGATGTTGATATGCTCAATTAATAATTAAAGGACACTACTGACAACCTACTTAACTTATATTTTGATGGAGCATTTGCTTACAGTAACAATACTAATAGACAAACTTAGTGATGATAATGATGAGATAACAGTAAAAATTGAATCTTTATCAGAGAAGCTAATTAAGTTATATTCTATTAAGTCTGATTGTAACAGTAAGACCGACGAAGCGAAACAAAAGATTGAATCCGAAGAAATACCCGAAACTGATGATGCCACTGTTGAAACGACTACATGTTGCAAAAAAGGTAATGATGAAACTCAAAAGGAAGATATAAAATTTCAGATTGAAACAGAACTACGAACATACTTTGATAAATCGTTCGAAGAATTAATTCTATCATTATGTAAATCTATCTTGGTAGGTGAGTTTATTGTTGACTTTGATGCATTTAAGGAAAATATCCAAAAAATTGAACAGGCTGCTGATTTAATTTCTGAACCAGAAAAGGTTAGTAAAGCAATACAGAATATTGGACACTCTGTAAGTCCAATATCTCCAAAAGTTGGTGTTGAATTGCTAGGATTATTAGAAGATAGAGTAGAGCCATATAAAGAAATACTTCTTGATATACTTACTTGTTATAAAAGGTTAGCTAAGCATATCATGAACCTAAATCATATAGGACGTGATATTATTTTGTTTGATTTAGCTGATGAAACAAAAGTAAATTTAAGTAAGCGTGTAGATTCGTCATATAAAACTGGAATAGATCAATATGAGCGGCTATTTTACTACATACATGATTTACTCAAAAGAGATGCTAAACAAAAATTCACAACGAACCTTAATAATGATTTAAAAGATGCTGAGGAATGTTTGATTGAACTTATACAAGTTAGAAAAAAGATAATCAAACTAAACTTTAAACCTTCTAAAAAAGAAGCCAAAAAGATTAAAGATGCAGCTCTTGAAAAATGTAATTTCCTAATCCGAAAATACATCATTACATTGGAAAAGAGAAGGAAAAGTCATGAGCTTAACTTTTCTATTGGGCTTGATGGTGAATATTTTAGATTAAATAAGCAATTTGATCATTTTAAACCCCAAAGTGATGATTTTAGACTATTAGATAATTATTGTGTTCTTATAAATAATGAAAAGATTGGATTATTTGACCTTTTTGAGACTACTGACCCATTAGTAGAAAGTAAATACCCTAAATGGATCACCCACTATACAAGCCTAAGAACTCGCCAACAAGAATTTCTAGGTCGAGCAGAAAAAATATCTATTGAAAATAAAGTTGAAACAACTAAACACCCTAAGTCTTTTGAAGAATATGGTGCCCTGTTGAGATCAAATTTTTTGCATAACAGCTATTTTGACATCAAATTACTTTCTGACAAGGAAATATACGGTTATCAATACTTTAGTGTGCAATATGAGAGTTTGAAAGCCCAATTTCCATTAGATCATTCTTATATACAGAATTTCTACCCTTTTTACAAACTTAGTCAAGCGATTAATGAGTATCTTGAAACTAGGTTAATAGGAGAAGGATATGGGTATGAAGGTGAGAAAAAAATAAGAATTGATGCAATTAAAGAAGAGTATGACAATAACAATAAATTAATACAGAATATACAGAATGAACTACTAGATATACAAATTAAGTACAGATTGAAGTGGTGTAAGTCAAATTATTATTACAGATACCAACTGCCATATTCCGAAAGTATTTTTTCACATGATAGTATACAGGTATATGTTATGTCTTCTTTTGTTTTGCCAATAGATTATGAGACGGTTTATGATAATATCGATAAACTTTCACATCAAACAATCACTCTAAAGTCATTAAACGAGCATAGGCTTACGTATCTCCAAGCAGCAGCAAAAACAAAAGAAGGTGTAAAGAAGTTTAAGAATAGTACGAAAATGCTATTGGATAACTCCAAAAGAGAAATTGAAAAGGACCAAAAAAACATGCAAGGCTTAATTGCTATATTCCTAGCCGTTACAGCAATTGTTGTTGGAGGTTCTAATATTGTATCTAACATCCAATCAGTTGCTGAGGGTGTTTTATACTTAAGTTATTATGCGTTTATATTTTATATCTTTTTTGCTGTATATGGTACTTTTAGTCAATTAAAAGCTGGAGAATATGAATGGAATAGTGCGCCAAATAAATTTGTGCGCAGGTTTGGTATTGCTTTACTAATTGCTCTATTATCTGGAACTTATTTTGTTAGTGCTAAGTTAGAGCCTCAATCAGATTGCGATTCAAGAAAAGTAAATAAAGATTACCGGAAGGAAGATGTAGGGCAAGAAGAAAAAAGCACATATTTAATTAATAATATTAGCATTAAGGAACAACAAGCCGCTGTTGCTATCGATAGTGTAAATACTATTAATAATACAAAAGGAGAACCAACAAGCCCTAAAAGAGCTAATAATAAATAATATCCCTTTTATGGGCTAGCAAAGACCAGTTACGGTCTTGTGATTCCGTTTATAAATGTTTCGACGAAGGAGAGGATTTTATCGCTTACTCTTTCGGCTACTGTTTTGCGTTCTTTGAGTGATGGTCGTTTGTTCATCATGCCAATGATATCGTCGCGAAGTGGTTTTTTTTCGGTGAACATATAGTTTCCGATTACTTCTTGCAGGCGTTCTGCATCGAGATTTTCTTCTTGACTTAGTTTTTCTACGGCTAAGAGTCGTTCTTTACTCCAATAGTTTTCGAATTCTTCTTGTATGTCGTCGGAATCTTCGATGTTTGGAAGGTTCTCTTGGATGAATCGTTCTATTAATTCGCGTTTGCTACGCATGCGCGAATCGCCAGACATGACTTCTAGTATTGATTTTTTCTGTTTCTCTTGTTCTTCTTCGGAGGCGTCTTTTAGTTTGGCTAATAGTTTTAGGATATAAGTTACATTGATTTCGTCGCGATGAATTAATTCGAGTTCGAAATCGATATCGTCGAGTATGGATACTTTTTCGCTGTGTTGAGCGGTTTTTGCTTTGTCGTATAAATCGAGGTACTTGCTTTTGTAATCTTCGAAGCCTTGTTCCTCCATTGATAGATCGTTGAAGGTAAACTCTGTGAATGTAGTGAGCACATTTTTTAGGCGCATGAGTTCACGAAAGGCTTTTATGAATTCTAGTTCCTTTTCTTCGTCTTTTAGGTTATTAACGCTATTTACAGTTGGTGCTATTTGCAATAGGTTAATAAATGCCTGGTTGAACTTCTCGACATATTCTTCGTAAGGCTGCATGATGATTTCATCCTTGGCATTGATATTTGAGAATAGCGAAATGGCATCGTCGGTTGCTGTTTTTAGATTTCGGAAGCAAACAATGTTACCTTGCGATTTGAGTTCGTTTAATATGCGGTTGGTACGAGAATAGGCTTGTATTAAGCCATGGTGTTTGAGGTTTTTATCGACGTATAGTGTATTTAGTGTTTTACTATCGAAACCTGTTAAGAACATATTTACTACTAGTAGTATATCGATTTGTTTGTGCTTTACACGCTTGGCTACATCGTTATAGTAATTGTAATAGCTTTTACTGTCTTTGGTGGTATAGTTGGTTCCGAATTGTTTGTTGTAATGGCCAATGAACTCTTCGAGGTGATCTCGGGAGTGTTGGGTATTGTATTGGGCTGCAGGTTCGGCAGCGGTTAAAAACTCATCATCTACAAAATTGCCAACGGCATCTTTATCGTCTTCGTTGGCTTGATATGAAAATATGGTGGCTACTTTAAGGTTGTGTTGTCCTTCTTCTTTCTTTTTATGGAATAGTTTATAATACTCTACCACTGGACTAAAACCTGTTTCAGGATCGATGCTTGATACTGCAAATATGCTTGTGAATTCTTTGTTGTGGGTTTTTCGGTTATGGTTTGCAATGATGTAATCGGTGATATTATTGAGGCGCTTGGGCGCATTCATGGCTTCTGTTTTGTCGATGGCATCTACATCGATGTCGAGAATGTGGTCTTTCTTTTTGAAGGTTCGGATGTACTCGACAGAGAACTTTAGTACATTCTCATCTCGGATGGCATCGGTAATAACATACTTATGAAGCATTTTATCGAAAAGCATTTTTGTTGTGCGCTTTCCGAATTCGTTTTTACCGGCATTTTGCTCGAATATTGGCGTGCCTGTAAAGCCGAACATTTGACAGTTGGTAAAGAATTTTTTTATGACATCGTGCGTTTTACCAAACTGTGAACGGTGGCACTCATCGAATATAAAAACAATACGTTTGTCTTGCTGTGTTTCCATTTGACTTAAATACCGTTTTTTACTAATGGCGGTATTTAGTTTTTGAATGGTGGTTACAATAAGTTTGTTATCGCCCGACATTTGTTTTACCAGGCTATTGGTATTGTTGGTGCCATCGATGCTGCCTTTACTAAAGGCGTTAAATTCTTTGGTGGTTTGGTAATCGAGGTCTTTGCGGTCGACCACAAAAACGACCTTGTGTACTTTGGGGAAATTGGTTAGTATTTGTGCTGTTTTAAATGATGTAAGTGTTTTACCTGATCCTGTGGTGTGCCAAATATAACCGAACTTTTTGGTGGTTTGCACTCTATCTACAATTGCTTCGACGGCATAGAATTGATAGGGGCGCAGCACCATGAGTATTTTATCGGACTCGTGAACAACAATGTACTTGGTTATCATTTTAGAGATGTGGCATGGCTCTAAAAAGATATCGGTAAATTCAGATAGTTGTGTAATGAGCTTGTTATTGATATCGCTCCAATAAAAGGTTTGTTTAAACGAGCGTGCTTTTAAGGGACTATTGGCATAGTATTTTGTGTTTACGCCATTGCTAATAATAAATACTTGAATAAACTGAAATAGGCCATGCCCTGCCCAATAGGAATGACGTTCGTAACGATTGGTTTGGTTGAATGCTTCTTTGAGTTCTAAACCACGGCGTTTGAGTTCTATTTGTACTAAGGGCAAACCGTTGATAAGAATGGTTACATCGTAGCGATTTTTGTACGAACCCTCCATGCTTACTTGTTGGGTTACTTGGAATTGATTTTTACACCAATGAATTTGATTGATTAGCTCAATGGTTTTTTGTTCTCCTTTATCGTTGGTATAGGGTACGCGGTCGCGCAGTATTTTGGCACGTTCGAATATATTGCCTTTGTTGATGAAGTTAAGAATTTGCTTAAAGTCGTGCGAAGAAAGCGAGACTTTATTGTGAATTTCTAACTGCGCTTTTAGGTTTGCTAATAGGTCATCCTCATCTTTAATAACTACATTTTTATAGCCTAACTTAATCAGTTGCTCAACAAGGTTGTTTTCTAGTATTTGTTCGGGTTGTGATGTCATTAAGCAAAGGTTTCTATGGTTTTTGTAATAGTTTCTTTTAGGTTGATTAATTGCTCGGTAGCATCTGATAACTTTATACCTCTGAATTCAATTTTATCGATGCTTTTTATCGATTGGTTAATTGATGAAAGTTGGTTTTTAAGCACTTTTTCATAAAAGAGGTTTAAAGCAGATAATAATAAGTCTTTTTCATCATGTGACATGTTATAGTCATTTGCTTTTTTTTCGATTAAAAGCAAACTATCTAATACCTCAGTTATTTCATTACGATAGCTTTTGTTTAGAGCTGCTGTGAACTTTTGAAAAGGTAATTTATCTTCATAGTGTGACGCATTTATGATAATATCATTTTTAAAGTATATTAAAGCTTGTTTACCAATAACTGTTCTTTTTTTTTCTTTAGTTGGCACTGGCTTTGAGTCTTGCAACTCAACTCCTGATATGCCAATGTTTTTGTAAGACAATGAAAAGAAACGCTCCTTTGTGTCTTTTAAAAGTGTGTAAAGGATGTCGTAATTTCTTTTTTCGTCAGCATTTTGAGTGGCTTTTTGTTGGGCACTGTATGTAAAATAGATTAAAAAGATGCTAATCAGACCAATAATTGGTGCGGTTGTACCTCCTATTGTACCGCCAATATTGCTGGCATTATTTGTGGAGAAATCGAAATAAGAGCTCCATTGAGTTAATACTATTGGTGCTGCAATAATTGCTATTGCACCAAATATTAAAAGAATCAAAAGAGTATATTTCTTATTTATCATTACACAAACATTTTTTGTAATAAGCCTTTTTTCCACTGCTGCGATGCTTTTATTTGCATGCCTACATTATCAATTTGTTTATCGATGGAGGATAAGAATGAGGCTATTTTTTGTTGTTCGGGAATAGATGGTAAATTAATTGCGACTTTTTCTAGGTATCTAAAATATAAGTTAGAAACATTACCTCCTTCTACGACACGTGCAAATTGATGCTTTAATTTAGCTCGAATATAAGCAACAACATAAGGCTGATGTTGGTCTGTATTATAAACAGAAATCATCTCGCCAATTGCGACATCCTTTATAGGTAGCCAACTGCACTTACAAAAATCCATAGGAGCTTCTCCTACACGCGGAATTAAGATTTCTCCTCCTTTACTGAATTTTAAATTACTCTTAGGTATTTCTGTATATGAATATATTTTATCTATAATGCCATTGTACTTTGTATACAACTCTCCATATCGTACACAAGGAGTTTCTGCAGTTTCACTTAATGAGTGTTTTGGTGCACTTTTCCCATAATAGAATGTACCTACTTCCCCCAATTTTTTCTCTTCCCAATTTGGGAAAAGCTTTCCATCTTCATCATTAAAGCGGATGGCTTGTGAGAAGATTTTTTGCATGATGCCTTTTTTGTACTGCTCTAGTTGGGCTTTCTTTTTTTGCAGTAGGTTTATGCGTTTGTCTACTGCTGTAAGGAAAGAGGCTATGCGGGTTTGTTCATGGAGGGTTGGGAAAACAATTACTGTATTCCTTAATGCTTTACCTGATATACCAAGAACAGTTGTTCCAAAAGCCATTCTATTTATCAGTTTTTGATAGATTGGACATAGCATATAATGTAATAGGTAATTATTATTAATACAATCGTTACCTCTTAATTTAATAACTCTTTGAGCCAAAGCAATATCCTCGTTATCTACCTGACAGACATTGCCTAGAGGCGCTTCAGTTGTAAACAACACATCCCCTTTTTTAGGTGTTCCCTTGCTCATTACAATATTGTAGTTGTCTAAAGGAACATATTCTTTGGATATCTCATAGTCGATAAATCCTTTGCGGATATTTTTTGCAGTAACTAAGAACACTCCTTTTATCGATTTTTCTGGAGCACGTCCTCTATAATCGACATAAGAAGTGATTTTGCCCAGCTTTTTCTCCGCCCACTCACCATCAAACTCAGGAAATCTCAATACAGGGACTAATTTATTTTCCATCTTTATTTACTTTAAAAGGTGGAACAATGTTTAGTTCGTTGCAGAAAGCAAGTATTTCGTTGTTTACAGCATCAAGTTCATCATCAATTGTACTTAGGTTGGTGGCTACCTCATCGAGTTTTATTTTTTCTTCTTCTTCGAAGGTATCTACATAACGTGGTATGTTCAGGTTGTAGTCGTTTTCGGCTATTTCGGCAAGCGTTGCTACGTAAGAATATTTGTCTTTGGTTTCGCGTGCTTGGTAGGTGTTTATAATTTCTTCTACATCGCTATCGCGTAGTTCGTTTTGGTTTCCGTTTTTAATAAAGTGATTATCGCCACTGGCATCAATAAACAGTACATTATCGTCTTTTTGTCGGCATTTTTTAAATACCATAATGCAGGTAGGAATACTGGTACCATAAAAGATATTAGCAGGTAAGCCAATAACTGCATCGAGGTAGTTGCGGTCTTCTATTAGGTATTTACGTATTACTCCTTCGGCAGCACCACGGAATAGTACACCATGTGGTAGTACGGTTGCCATGGTTCCGTTGTCGGCCAATTGGTGAATCATGTGTTGCACAAAGGCATAATCGGCTTTTGTTTTTGGTGCTAGTTTACCGTACTGGCTAAAACGCTCGTCGGTACTATTTAAAGGGTTGGCATCGCTTTTCCAATGAGCTGAGAAAGGCGGATTGGCTACCACAGCTTCGAAGCGTTTGTCGAGGTGTTGTGGGTTTTCTAGTGTGTCTTCTTGCTGTATGTCGAACTCACGAAAGTGTACATCGTGTAGTATCATATTCATACGTGCCAGGTTATAGGTAGTGCGGTTGAGCTCTTGCCCATAAAACTCGCTTATGTCTTTTACTTCTTTGGCTACACGCAATAACAAAGAGCCTGAACCGCAGGTTGGGTCGTACACCGATTTTAATTTGGTTTTGCCAACGGTTACTAACTTGGCTAGTATTTTACTTACTTGTTGTGGTGTGTAAAACTCGCCTGCTGATTTGCCTGCTCCTGCAGCAAATTTACCAATTAGGTATTCGTAGGCATCACCTAGTACATCGGAGTCGAGTTCTTCGAGTTTGAAGTCGATTTGATTGAGGTGGTTTAGTATTTTTACGATTACCTCGTTACGTGCACCAACGGTGCGTCCTATTTTAGTTGATGTAAGGTCTAAGTCTTCGAATAAAGCCGTAAAATCGTCTTCGGATTCTGTACCCATTGTGCTTTGCTCAATGTGGTTCATAACGGCTTGTAAGTCTTCTATAATGTAGTTGCTCTCACTTTCTGTGTCGGCGTTTCCTTTTGCAGCTAGTTCAGAGAACAGCTCTTGCGGTAATAAGAAGTAGCCTAGTTTTAATAGGGATTCTTCTTTAATGGCATCGAGTGTTTCGGGGTCACTTACTTTTTTGTAGTCTTCTACTTCTTCGCCTTGGAGTAATCCGTTGGCGTATATATATTGCTTTTCGCTTAGGTACTTGTAAAAGATAAAACCTAGAATATAGTCGCGGTAATCGTCGGCACTAATTTTTCCTCTCAGTAAGTTTGCGATACCCCATAATTGGGATTCTAGTTGTTTTTTTTGGTCTTCAGACATATGTGTATTTGGTGTTTTTTAGAAGTGCTAATTTAGTAATGTTTGGAGTTTTTTACGTTCGTCCCAATTAATTATTTTGGATGCGGTATGCTTCTGTAAATGATATAGATAATGGCCATTTTTTTCAAGGCTATAACCTAATGCTACAGTATCAACTATAGATAATTTGGCAGTTATATGACTTTTCATTGATGATTCCTCTGCCATCTCGAACAAAGTGTTGGCCTTAAAAATACTGTTAGAAAAGTGTGTATTTGTACTGCCAGTTATATAATTTATCAGCGTTATTTTATTTGGTGTGTTGTAATATAGAGCATTGAATTTTAACTCTTTTTTATCTGGATTTAAATATTCATTTACACGAATTTTATCGCTTGAAATAAATGATTTTAAGAAATTATTTGCCTTTGAAGCAAAGCGTTTAACTGCTTCTTTTTCTTTCTTGTTCTCGAATGTTATATCAGCAACACTCAGTACATTTTGAATAAATGTTGATAAGTCAAAAACTTTTGAAGCAATATTAATTGCATTAGATGTTTTCAAATAATAATACGTGTTACCATTACTAGCTTGCATTTCTTTAATATCGTAAGTGATTTTAAAATGCTCCAATACTTTAACAAAGCAAGGTTCATCGCTTAAACCCACTTCGTTATAAACACCTCCATTTACCCAAGCACCATCGGTTATAACAAATTCGTTACCCTGCTTAGTGAGAAATACTGATACAAATTTATTTTGTGTTGTTGCATAAGGACAAATTACCTCTAAAGTATCACCTCTTTGTTTATATTTCCACAAGGCATTGAACTCTGTTTTTATATTTTTGAATAACGGAACTAAATTCATGGGAACGTAACATTTTGATTCGGATCATTATTATTAAATGTCAAACCTAATTCATTAGGGGACACTTTTATTATTGGATAATCTTCTGCATTTAACCTAGTGTTTGATTCTTGAAAGAAATGCGCAATACATAGGTTGATATCTTCTAAAGCTTTAGCTTCTTCTTTGTTAATTAGTTTATCTGTTTTGAATGCAATCTCTAAACCATCATTATTAAATTTATGAAAATGAGGTGTAGTTATTGATTGCTCGCCTAGAGGAATACCAGTTACTCTATTACGATGTGTTTCTCCATCGCTATCAAAACGAAAGAATGGTTGAGGAATATAATCTTTATAACGTAGTTTAAATTGAAAGTAGTTATGGTTATTATATTTAACATCTACTATTAAGACCATATTATCAGAAATGCTTTTATGCTTTAGCACCTCTTGCCTAGACAAGGTATTGGCATTATTACCTATCTCATTAATTTCAATGACTTCTGAGAAAACAGATTTGCGCTCAGACAGTAATTTACTATATAGGGTATAGTTCTCTTTTACTTTTAGATTTGTTTTAGAAGCCATATAAAACGAACTATTGATTGATTCGCATACAGGCGAATGTACAAAATATATTGTTATCATTTTATAATTACAATTAGATGAGACTGTATAACTATACTATCCTTTAAGATACGTTTTACTATTGTAGGTTAATTGTGCTTTAATCTGCGATTGCGTTTGGCAATAAAAAAGAAGGTTATTTTATCGGGTAGTTGTTCGTATAGTTTGCCATTTTTGTAGAAAAATTTGTGTGCATCAGGGTGAAACTTACGTGCTTTCTTCGATTGCATTACACTGTCTTTTATCTCTTGCTTTTGTTTACGTATATGGATATACTTAGTGCATTTTGCAGCATCTTTCATTTTGGATACGTAACTTGGTGTGATGTTTAGTTTCTTTGCTACATAGTGTATAGGTAAAGAGAAGGACGGAAGGTAGCCGTTCAAACTGGAACGTCCTTTTTTCATTCCGACAGCAACAACTCTCCGTCCGTTTTCTTTAGCCTGTGTAATTTCGTAATAGTCTTTTTTACGTGCCACAACATATAATGCTACTGCCTGTACAAATCCTTTAAAGGAGTTATAATTATAGCCTTGCCATTGGACACTTATAATAGTTGCATCATTTAAACGATTGTGTAATACCTTAAAACTATTGATGTGATAGCTACCTGATTTACTATTCAATCCAATCCAACGCCATTTTAGAAGGTTATTTATTCTCTTTTTAAAGGTTGGCTTTGTTATGGACAACTCTCTGTATGCTTTATCTAACAATTGATTGTTGATTTTGAAATGACCGCTACATTGCAGTTTTAGCCAACAAAACAATTGAAGTTCTGAAATACACTTTTTTTGTACAGCATGGCAGCATATTGAACCAGGAATGCTCAGGCAGCTTGTTTTCATCGTCTGCTATAATTTTTCTTTAAAAGGTTTTCGACATCAGCTGTACGGTAATACATTTTTCCATCTATTTGAGAGAATGGTAATGTGCCATTATCGCGCATGGTTTGTAGCTTACGAGGACTGATGTTAAGTATTGACATCACTTCTTCTTTTGTGATCCATTCCTCTTTAAGTTGCTGTGTATGGGTTTTAGCAAACTTATCTAATTTAGATTGCAATGAATGGATATCTGAACGGATGGTTTTTACCAATAATAATACTTCCTGCATATATTACCCCTCCCTATTTCCAATGGTTAATGAGCTGACACGCTCTTGCACTGTTTGTTCTTCCTCTTGACGGTTACGAAGCAACCAGTTTTGCATATCATCACGTAAGAAGTATATTTTTTTACCCTCTGGACAAAAATGGGGAATACGTTTTTGCGATGTTAATTTATAGAGGTGGCTCTTGCTTAAATCGAGAAATAAAGCTGCCTCGTTAAGGTTTAAAACTGTTTTTGTAGCTATGGTTTGTTCAGTAATTTTTTTTTCAATGGTATCTAATCGTACCATTATTAATTCTTCCTGACTCATTTTTTTATCTTTTGAAGTAAGTAATGAGACTTGCGCAAGTCCTTTATTTGAACGTTTACTCAAAAGTAATTTGTAGCTACTAAGACAGCAACGGAAGTATTAGGTGAGTGTGAGATATCTCATACATCTCATTGTTTTTAATTAGAAATCTTTAAAAATGTTGTCAATCTTTGCTTTACTGGCTGGATTAGAAACTTTGTTTGAATATAGGTTTTGAGCTTTAAGTGGGTTTCCACGATTGGTGTAAAAGAGACCTGAATGACCAATTGTAGTGGGGCTTAAATTTTTAAAGTATGGTTTAAGTTTATCAATTATATAAGCCAGCTGATTGGTATAACAGGCAAAATGTATTTCGATATCGAGCTCTAAAGTATTTTTGGCACTAAGCACATTGTATAAGTCATGAGCTGTAGATAAATCTGTATTTAAAAAATTGAGTTGAAATGATAGTGATTCAATCAGGCTTAATAAAGATTTGGGAGTAGGTCTTAAGCCAAAGGTAAATGTTTTTTTCTCGGGTAGCTGCTTGACTTGCGCACTGGATATGCTATTGAGGATTGGTGTGAAATCGATATTTCTAACATCGTTAATGTATTGTTTTTGTGTTTCGAGATAATCCTGAAATATTCTTGTGTAGGAGTCTTCTGACTTTTCATTGAATTTACCTTGATATCTTTTCAACTCTATTTGACGAATTCTTAAATCATTTAATTTTGCACTAATGTAGGCATCTTTGTGAGGTATAGGACTTTTAGATAAATGTGTAGATAAGTTTTCGATACAATCGAAGAATAAATCGCGCATTGCTTCTTCAGTATTGCGTATTATGAAATCCATAGGTATCCGGAACATCTCAAAACTAAGCATTGTTTTATCAAGTATTTCCCTAACCCTTCTATACAAAAAGAAATCGAACGGCATTTCTTTTACAAGTTTCATTGCTTCCCAAAGATCGTGCGTTCGTTTATCAATCATACTAATTTGCACCTTACCTGTTAGCTCATTCCAAGTTGACCAAAAATGTTCTATACACTCTTGAATAACTAATGCTTTGGTTAACTGTTGAACATGGTTATTGATCTGATTACTCATAAATACATTAATGATAAAGGCATCTTTTAAAACTAATTCATCACGAATAACCTGATAGTAGTTTTGAAATTGTCCTTCTTCATTTAGCTCATGGCGTAATTCTTCTAAATTATCATATAAATGTTGTTTTTTATCGGTACCAGATAAACGAGAATAACCTTTGGATAATTGCTTTATTTTCTTGCTAGCAGATTGTTGGGCTTTTTGACGTGTATTTGTAAACAGGTTTTCAAGATCAGGCTTATCTATTGATTGAAAGAAATTACCCGATGTTAGAGCATCATCAACCCAAAGCATTACTTTATTAATGGAATAAAATAAAGTATAGGTTGGTGAGAATGCAGCTGTTGGCTTATGCTGCATCAGGACTTTTATGTGTTTGATGTTTGAGGGAGTGATTTTGCCCCAATACACTATATCCTCGGAGAACTTGTTAAAGTCGCTTAGTGCATGTGGATTTACTAAAGCACCGAAGTTGCATCCTTTCAAAAAAGGGAGTTGCTCTAATTTACTTATCAGGTGTTTGGGGTCTTCAAATAATTGTCCTTCTATTTTGGTTTCGTAGAAATGTTTTAATTGGTTTAAATAATCTTGAGGGCGTAATTCTGCTTCTAATTCTTTTTGTAAAAGCTTGATTAATATTTGTGTTTCAAATGCGATAACTTCAATAAACTTATCTACTTGCCAACGTTTAATGGCGTAGTAGTCTTCTTTGCTTATGTGATATAAGTAATCGAGCTCTAAGAAATAAGGGCAGTTTTTTCCATTTAAAAATTCCTGATACGTATATGGTGGAATTTTATCTTTTACATCAAATAGTAAACGCGCTAATTTTGATTTAAGAGCACCGTAATAGATGCTATCCCAGAGCATTTCACTTTCGTCAATTCTTAAAATAAATGATCTAGCGGCAAATGCCTTGAGCAGCGAATCGCTATTCTCGTAGTCTTCGGTATAAAATGGGTTTAAATCGTCTACTTTTTCATCGAGTAATTCGTGCTTTTCAGATACAAACTTAAATTGCTCAAACTGGGTTTTATTTTTTATTTTATGCAGATAATTTACATTAAAATCGTGCTCTGCTTTTTGGGTAGCTTGGTTGAAAATGGTATAAAACTTTTCTTCAAAGACTCCCTCGATTGTATTATACTGCATAAAATTAGGTTATAGACTTTAGTGCTAAGTTAAAAATTTAATAGTTTTTTTTGGAATGACTCTTTAAAGTCATCATCAAAACTATCTAAATAATGTTCGGTTGTTTTTAGATCTTTGTGACCTAAACTTTCTTTAATAAACTCTATTGGTGCACCGGAGCGTTTTAATACTGTTGCAAATGAATGGCGTGCAAAATAGGTGGTCGGTTTGAATGGGAGTTCTAATTTTTGACCGATACGCGCCATAAACTTATTAATTGATTTAGTTGCGCTTTTTACTTTTACTAACTCCTGTTCTGGGGTATCCTCTTTATCTATAAATCCGAAAATATAGCTGTCTGCTTCTATTGGTTTAACACCCCATTTATCAATTATATTTTCGATTTCGGGAAGAATGACAACCGTAATTTCTTTTAAATCGTGCTTGGTTGTTCGTTCTGTTTTTGACCTATAGAAATGGATTTTGTTATTGCTTATACTACTGTATTTTAAACGTGCAATATCTTTCACATTAACTCCATTGGCTAAATAACTAAACAACCATAAATCACGAGCTCTAGCCTCATACTTATTTTCGGGTACATATTTCACTAATTGACCAATCTGCTCAATAGTTAAAGCTTTTTTCTTATTATTGGAGGCAGGGATTTGATACTTTCTTTTTCCGAAAGGATATGAGTCACGATCTAAATGTCCATTAGCAATTGCATTATTTAAGATGGTACGTAAGCTTCTCAGGTATATTCCGATTGTTGTTCGAGATTTGTCACTTGCAATCATCCACTTTTCATAATCTTTTAACCAATCAGGTGTAACATCCCAAAAATTTAACTTCTTCCTATTTTTAGCTTCCTGACATTTCTTAAGTGAATTTAGTGCACATTTATAACTCTCTGCAGTGCTTACTCGACCATCTTTTAATAAAGTTTCGATATAGGTTTGGAAAGCTGAAAATACATCAATTGTAGAACGAGGGGCTTCATTAAATTTCTTTTCAAATGCAGCAAACGTAAAAGGATGTATATCTTTTATAATTGTTCGTGCTTTTAACTCAACTTCATTAAAATATAGTAAATGGTCTTTGTAGGTTTTACGTGGTTTCTCCGCATGCACTTTGTCCCATTCATCAATGGTTAAGGATACATTAATTGGATAATACTTTTGAATACGGTTATGTGTAACCCTAAGTTTAACAGCATAGGTTGAATCTTTTTTTTGAATTCTTTTATCCAAAATTACAGATGTTGTTACGCCTATCATAGTCTATAAGTCTTATTTTATAAGTATGTTATGAATTATATTCATACATACAATATACATACAAAGGCTTATAAAAACAACAAATAAGAGTTAAAAAGAATAAGCAAATACACTGTAACTAACAGTTATACAGCACATAGGAAATTAAAGAGCAATCAACAGAAAGAAGTAAGAAATGACTCATAATCAGGTGGTCCCTGGTTCGAGCCCAGGTGGGCCCACTGGAAATCAAGCAGTTACATTAAGTTGTAACTGCTTTTTTATTTTGTGCACACCATGCGCACAAGGTTTTAATCTTCTAGCAATTTTTTATTTTATAGTTATAGAGGGGGAGTAAAAGCAATCTTCTGCAACCACATTTGTGCTGTCTCTAACTTATGCCCTCGTCCATATTTAGGTTTATTGGAGCTATGACCCATCATTTGATCAATCACCTCCTCAGGTGCGCCAATATCACGCAGTCTATCTTTAAATGTATGGCGTAACGAATATAATGTATGAAAGCTTGTTGGCTTCAAGTTATTATCCCTTATATGCTTATTCACGATATTAGAAATAGAATCAGCATGTTTATATCTAGTAAAACCATTTGGCATTTTTTGAAATGCATGTAATGCTGTGCCGACTAATGGAATCTTGCGCTCTGAATGTGGTGTTTTAAGCTCCCTCTTTTCCTTTGGTCTAATATAGATATATGGTATCGGCTCATCTAAGAATATATCCTCTGTCTCTAGTCCAACCAACTCTCCTTCTCGTGCCCCTGTATCTGCCATTGCGTATACTAAGTATTTTGCATCATCATTTAGCTTATCTAAACTTGGAATAATTTTATCTTGCACATATTCGGCTTCGAATGGAGGTCTTGAACGTTTGGTTAGTTTGAACCTTGTATCATTGAATAGCTCATTCTCATTAAATGGAATTTCTTTGGCTTTGGAAACGGTTTTGCAAATATCCTTCACATATCGCATTTTCTTATTTGCCGTATCAGCACTCATACCATCAGCAATAGCCTGCATTAAATGCTGATGAAATTTTAAGATATCCGCACGCTCAACTTCCTTTAATCCCTTATTACCGATAAGCTTGACAAATTCCTTATGAGCCAAGTTTCGTGGATTTTTATACTTTTTAATTTAGTGTTCAGACTTATTGGCAAATCTATCGCTGCATTGTGTCCAGAATAAATCAATTGATTTTTTTAATGATATTGATGAAGTCTTCGCAACACCAAGTAAAGCTTTACTAACCTCTGGTTTACCCAAATGTTTAAATGCTATATCAAGACGTTTTGTTAATTCTGTAATTGGTGATGATATAGAAAGCTCTTCACAGCTTTTATAAGAAAATCCATGATTGCGAGCTATAGCTGTTGCCTTAGAATGAAATTCTAGCATATTACCATGAGCTTTTTTAAACTGAGCCCATACTTGCAATAGCTCTTCTTCAATAGCTACAGCCTTTTTCATTGCTTCAAATTTATTTTTAGTTTTAAGAGAAAATCTAATAGCTTTTTTATTTTCGTATTTCTCCATATACGGAGGTACACGTTTGACAAAATAATAATAGCCTTTTCTAATAGTAAGTCCCATATGCTGTTACCCAATTTGTTGTACAAAATGTTGTACAAATTCTAGCAATATGAGGGCACCACGCATTACGCACATAAAAAAATAACCCACAAACACTTGAATTTGCTAGGCTTTATGATTTTGACTGTATAGATACACCATTAAAAAATGGTGCTCCGGGGCGGTCATATGGAAATAAAATAAACATCGTAAATAGTTGTAATTACAGTATTATTTTCAAATTGCCCATAAATAATGTTGTACATTTTTTGACCTTAGTCTGCTCATAAAGCTATAAATGAGACTAGCACAAATAGGTAAAAAAGTAAAGTTTATTGGTTAAGGATTTTGCTCAACAAATCTTCTTGTTTTTGACGTTGTGAAATTTCACGCTCAAGACGTTCATATATAGGCAGTAACTTTTTCTGATTATCATTACTGGCACGTTTAATAATTTCAGCACATTGCATCTTTGCTGTTTCCAGCTTTTCAACTTCAATAAAATTATCATTCTTAAATTCTCTGTACATATCAATACCTCGACTAATGACTTAATAGTACACTCAAGAATAATACATTTCTGATAAATAAATACGCACAGAATTAATGATAATCATACTTGCAGTATCACTGTAATATATATAATATTGCTACTATATATTTCCAGATAACAAAAAGCCAAATCATATGCAAGAATCAAATAGAGTTGAATTAAAAGAAAAACTAACCGATGGACTTGAAAAAGAAGTTGTTGCTTTCTTGAATTACCGTGAAGGAGGTATGATATATATTGGCATTGCTGATGATGGAACATCAGTTGGCGTTGACTCTGCCGATGGCGAGATGTTGAAAATTAAAGACCGCCTAAAGAATAATATTTCACCATCATGTATGGGGCTATTTGATATTGTTCGAGAAACTGTTGATGGTAAAGATGTCATTAAACTAATTATAGCTAGTGGTTCAGACAAGCCTTATTATCTAAAGAAAAATGGTATGAGTGAAAAAGGCTGCTTTATACGTATTGGAACAGCATCAGAACCAATGACTATCGCAATGATAGAAACTTTATTTTCATCTCGAACAAGACATTCTATCGGTAAGATGAAATCTAATAAGCAAAAGTTAGCATTTGAACAATTACGAATTTACTATGACTCTGTGGGTAAAACCCTGAATGATAAGTTTGCTGATAATTTAGAATTAAAACTTGAAGATGATAGTTATAACTATGTAGCTTACTTACTTTCTGATGAAAATGGCAACTCAATCAAAGTTGCTAAATATAAGGGAACTAATAAAGTCGAATTAATTGAGAGAAATGAATATGGGCATTGCTCTCTAATCAAAGCCACTAAAAGCGTATTAGATAAGCTTGAGCTTGAAAATAAAACAATCACCAAAATAACTTCAAAAGAACGTCAAGAACAGCGTTTGTGGAATCCTATCGCCCTACGTGAAGCGGTGATTAACGCAATTATTCACAATGACTATTCAAATGAAGCATCTCCTCAATTTGAAATATATGATGATAGGTTGGAAATAACTTCTGCTGGTGGCTTGGTATCAGGATTATCAAAGGATGAATTCTTTGAGGGCTACTCACTTCCAAGAAATAAGGAATTAATGCGAGTATTTAAAGACCTCGATATGGTTGAGCAATTGGGTTCAGGTATACCGAGGATATTAGAGACATATCCAAAGGATAACTTTAAATTTTCGGATAATTTCCTGCGCATGACATTCAAAAAATCACAAGTTGAAGAAAATACCCAGCAAGTGACCCAGCAAGTGACCCAGCAAGTGACCCAGCAAGTCCAAGATGTATTAAATATCATGGATGGAGAAATCTCTCGTGCTGAAATTCAAGAAAAACTAGGCCTAAAAGACAGAAATAATTTCACAAATAACTATCTAAAACCAGCACTTGAGGCAGGCGTTATTGAGATGACTATCCCTGATAAGCCAAACAGCCAAAACCAAAAGTATAGAGCTAAATCAAGCCAATAAAAAATACTATGCGAAGGTAGGCGCAGTTTTAACTAGTCAAGGTCGAGCCCTTTGGGTTTTGGTGAAAAATTTTTCTCTCTCACAAAAAAAAGGAGAGAAAATTTTTAACTCAAAAACCTATGACAAGCAAAAACAGCTTTGCCTAACAAAAAGCATCGTTCTTTTTTCTTTTTGTCCTTTTTCTTTCTTCTTTAAAAATATGAGAAAAAAATATTAAGGATATGACGCACAAATGTGTAAATTATTATTCTGCATAACCCAGAATATTTACCAGAATTATTTGATTAGTGTTAGTGAAGTTTACTCTTAAAATATTGATTTTTTAAATCCATTTTTGCTCTGTTGAAAGTTTGTCCTAAGCAGTGCTTTTGCAATCTGAAATCTTGTCCTAAGCAGTGCTTTTTAGAATTAATTTTTATCTACAGACATCTTCCCTAAGCAGTGCTTTTAGTCTTCGAAATCCTCAGACGCACATTTGTGCGAAACAATGTTTGCACAGCCCATTAATAATTGAGTAATTTTCGATGATTTTTTTATATTTGATACCCTTCATTAGTCAGAAATTATAACTTTACCCAAGAACAGCTTTTTATAGGAAAATTGTCGTTTTATTACATTTTATTATGAAGAAACACAGATCTTATTCTGATATAGTCAGTCTATAGAAGTTAAACAATGCTTTACCTGTCTTGAAGTAATATCAACTTCTACTTAAGGGGGAAAGCATGAAAAAAAGTTTTATAGAATATCATATTGGTGAACATGAAGAGAACATATATAATAACGCCTTAATAGTACTTGATACAAATTCATTACTAAACCTTTATAGGTATAGTAAAGATCCAAGAGCAAAATATCTAGAAATACTCTCTCATGTTAACGATCGATTGTTTTTAACCCATCAGATTGGGGCTGAGTTTTATAAAAATAGACATGCTCTGATTACCGATCGTTCTTCATTTAAATCTAATCTCAAAAAGTTCATAGACAAGCAACATGACTTTCTTTTGAATAGTATTGAAAGTTCAGCTGAATGTTCTTCTTTACGTATACTTAGGCATGAAGAAGATCTGAGGAAAGAGATAGAAAATGACATAATAGATGTTCGCACAAAAATATCTGCTCGTATAGATAAGTTTATGGACGATGTTGATATCAATTATATTTATAGAGATGATCCAATTCTAAAGGAAATTACTGATCTGTATAGTGATAAAATCACTGCTGAACTGTCCTTAGATGATAAAAAAGCAATTTTTAAGGAAGGAGATGAACGTTTTTTAAATAAAATCCCACCAGGGTATAAAGACGAAAAGAAACCAAGTCCGTTTAAATATGGTGACTTAATTATATGGAAAGAACTCATGCGTTTAGCAAGTGAAAAGAAAACAGACATATTGTTCATATCTGATGATCGAAAAGAAGATTGGGTTATAGAGTTAAATGGAAAAGATCTTGGCGCACGCAAAGAGTTAATTAAAGAGTTTTATAGTGAAACAGGACAGTTGTTTAGTTCAATAACAACTAAAAGCTTTATTCAAATGATGTCAGATAAGTTTCATGTAGATGCAACTGATGATCTTAAAAATGAAACAGATCAAATAAAAATAGATTTAATTAATAAAGAAAGAAGTGAGCCATATCATACAACAAAATATAAAAATCGATTGTCAAATTTCTTATTAGATAACAAATACAAGAACTCCCTAGGTGATCTTGGGAGAGCGCTTAATATTAACGATAGTACTTTTAATGAAAGCCAAGAAGTTATCAGTCAATTAAAAAACAGTCTGAGTGAAGTTCTTAAGTATAGAAGCCTCAAGGATTTACAGTTAAATAATGAATTAAAAGACAGCCTAAATGATGCTTTTGAATACAAGAAACTTAGAGATGTATTATTAGAGAATGAATTAAAAATAAGTGAGGATAGAAAATAGTGATGAATAATAAAAACATCACCCTCCAATAATCTTAGCATTGTAATCATCTATAATCTCTTTATTCAAACTGGCTAAATATGTTTGAGTAGTGGT
Source organism: Saccharicrinis aurantiacus (assembly GCF_947489045.1). Classification (NCBI taxonomy): domain Bacteria; kingdom Pseudomonadati; phylum Bacteroidota; class Bacteroidia; order Marinilabiliales; family Marinilabiliaceae; genus Saccharicrinis; species Saccharicrinis aurantiacus. Next base: position 283,034 of record NZ_CANLCN010000002.1, on the reverse strand, counting down.
TAATTTTTGATGACCTAGCATTTCAGATATTGCGGTGACTGGCACAGCCATATTGTTGGCTATGCTGGCAAATGAATGCCTAGACACATAACTGGTTAAATGTTCGTCTATTTCGGCATCCTTGGCAATTCTACGCAGTTGTTTATTATATAATCTACGTTGAGACATGATATCTCGATATTGCTCATCTAAACTATCTCGTTTGATAATTGGTAGTAAATAATCGTCCTTGTCCTTATTTGTTTTGTAATAATCAATTATCTCTGAGAGGTTTTCAGTGATCTTAATATCATAAAACTTGCCTGTCTTTTGTCGCTTATATTGCACGCGACCATCAATAATATTACTAACCTTTAAATGGGCTAAATCAGAATATGGTGCACCCATAAGATAGAAACTCATCAAGAAAATATTGCGAGTTCTAAATAACACATTCTCTGGCTCGTATTTTAATGCTACGATTTTTTGAATAGCATCCATTGAAATAGCGCGCTTTTTAGTTGGTTCTGACTTGATCGTATAATTAGCAAATGGATATGTCTCTAGTGATGCAATTGATTGTTTTATTGCCTTGTTATAAATCGCGCGAATGGTCCGCATATAAACCGCCAAACCATTAAGGCTATTGCCCTTTCTTAAATAGTAGGTTTCAAATTTTTCTAAAAAACTATAATTCAATTCATTGAAACTCAAATCACGTTTATTGCGGAATACTTTCATCTCACGCAGGCAATTCTCATAACTCCTAGCATTGCCAATTCGGTTTTGCTGTTTAAGTTCAACTATAATTTTAGCAGTATAATTAAAAACGCTCTGATCAGTAATTTTATGAGTTAGTCATTCTTTCAATTCAATGACAGATAGCTGATTGAGTTCATTTTTCTCAGCAAGCTGGGTAATATCATCAATATATTTTGCCTTAGTTTTCTCAAGTAAATTATTAGCACGCGTAGTGTTATCAATAGATTTATAGCTAGATTTAATTTTACGTTTTTTCTCATCCCACCCAATTTTATGTATGTGATAACCAGATGGAATTACAGTTGTGCGTCTATTATGACCTAGTCTAAAATCTATCTGCATAGTGCCATCTTTTTTCTGGCGACGCTTGTCGAGTGACAGAACAATATTAGTATTCATAACAAAGCACATATTTAAATTGTGCACACTATGTGCACATGGATTTAACATTTATATGCTATCAAAGTTAGTAATAAAATACATAACTACTTAAGTATCAATACATATCAAACCGAATGAAACCATATTAAACCAAAATTTTCATGTCTCATAATCAGGTGGGCCCTGGTTCGAGCCCAGGTGGGCCCACTGGAAATAAAGCACTTACAATTAGTTTTGTAAGTGCTTTTTTATTTTGTTCATATTTTCTTACACTCCTTTTGTTTACTTGTCACAACAACATGTTGTTCCTCATGGCTTTAAGTATAACCCAAGTAAATGTCATAAGTTCTAATTTATATTATTGTACTTTTGCGGACTATTATAAAAAAGAGAATGAATTGTTATGTCAAAAATTGAAGCATTAGGCCTGATCGGGAAAACGAATATGGTGCATTTAAAAACACTTGATCCAAAACCAGGTGTGGAGATATATGCAAAATTGGAGTATATGAATCCTACGGGCAGTACTAAAGATCGTATTATTGCTTACATGGTTCAAAAAGGGATTGAAGAAGGCAAAATTAATAAAAATACTACGCTTGTTGAGGGAAGTTCAGGCAATACAGGTGCTTCTGTAGCAATGATTGCCTCTAGTATGGGATTGAAATCAATTATTTTTGTTCCGGATAAATGTAGTGAAGAAAAGATTGCAATAATAAGATCATATGGTGCCGAAGTTATTGTTAAGCCTGAATTGACATACGGAAAATTCCCAGCTCTTAAGGCGGCTGAAAGTCCAGACTACTATCACGTCGATCAATATAACAACATTAATAACCCAGAGGCCCATTACATGAGCTTAGGAAAGGAAATATGGGATGATATGGATGGGAATATTGATGCTTTCGTAGCTTCTGCTTCAACGGGTGGAACCATATCAGGAGTTGCAAAACGATTAAAAGAAAACAATCCGAATATAAACGTTGTTTTGGCCGATCCGGAAGGCTCTGTTTACAAACCATACTTTGAGGGTAAAGAGGATTACTTGTCGTATATAACTCCATTTCATGTTGAAGGAGCTGGTAAAACTAAAATCTGTGCAACCATGGATTTTAACTTGGTAGACGAAGCCATTGCTTTTAATGATGAGAAAGCCATTTCTATGGTACAGCGACTTGCTCGTGAAGAAGGCCTGATGGTAGGAGGATCAAGCGGCGGTAATGTATGGGCGGCTCTAGAAGTTGCCAAAAGAATGGAAGGCCCTGCTAAAATTGTAACTGTACTGCCCGATAGTGGTTTTAAATACCTGAGTAAAATCTTTAATCCAACGTGGTTGAAGGAAAAAGGTTTTGGACATTTGGTTAATTAATTTAGCATAACTAAATTTTATACTACCTGATGTATCAATGTAGACTCACAGGATAAAAGCACTTACAATTAAGTTTGTAGGTGCTTTTTTTATACCTATAATTTTCTTTCTATTCTAATTTCTTAATCATCATAATTATATAATAATATTAGTTATTTTTGTCAAATTATCTCAAACAAATATTCCCATAACAGTTATGATTAAGAATTCATTAAGAAGTTGGAGTTTATTATTATTAATAAGCCTTATAGTATCAGCATGTAACCACAAAAAAGGAACAAAAGATAAGCCTGATGTTGCAGTAACATACTCAGAAGAACAAGCCAAAGAAGTAAGCTTTGTAACTAGTGGAGATATTCATTTTGACGAAAGTATTATGGTTATTTTTAATAATGCAATTGTTGATGATAGCCAGGTTGGTAAGGCAGTAAAGGAAGCCATTAGTTTTTCCCCTTCAATTCAAGGGCAAGCCATTTGGAAAAGCAACTCTGTTCTTCAGTTTGTTCCAGAGAAACCTTTGGCATTGCTTACCAATTATCTCGGTACATTGCATTTTAAAAAGTTATCAGAAAAGTATAAAACAAAAGAAGTAGATGACTTAGACTTTGCATTTAATATTTTGGGAAGAGATATTAGTTCTTTCAATGGATCTTTAGAATTGAAAAATAATAATAGTCCTAAGGAGTTAGTATATAGAGGGAAAATAGTATTCTCTGAGAAAACGAAACTAGAAGCTATTGAAAAAGCTGCTAAAATAAAAGGAGGTAAGGCAACAATTGTATGGAGCCAAGTTGATGATTATAACTTTCAGTTTACTACTAGTGAGATTATACGTTCCGATAAAAGTCAGGATTTTAAATTTGAAATACGCAAAGAAGCGCTAGAGCTAGAGCACGATTATACTGAATCATTTGTAGTTTCTCCCTTAAAAAGTATGGAAGCAAATAGCTTCAAGGTTGATGAAGACGGTCGCAACCCAAGAGTAAGGGTTGTATTTTCTGATGACTTAAATATGGAGCAAAACATTGAAGGTTTAATTTCAGTTAAGCCATCACTTGAGTTTAGTGTTAAAAAGCTTGGGAAGACTGCTATTTTAGATGGTAACTTTAAGTTCGGAACAAAGTATACCATTACCATAAATAAAGGAATTAGTAGCAGGTGGGGCACTAAAACACAAGATAAAGTAGTAAAAGAAGTAGCTTTTAAAGATATTCCACCTCAACTTGAATTTGCTTCAAACGGAATTATCCTTCCAAGCTCTAATAATAAGAAAATACAGTTCTACACTAGTAATATTAGCCGCGTTCACCTTCAGGTAAAAAAAGTATTTACCGATAGGGTTTCTGACTTTGCAAGGTCGCAACAATTACAAAGTTCACGTACTCGTAATAATGGTTTTACAAATAATTACGAGAGTAATGTAGGGGTAATTGTTAAAAGTAAAACCATTGAAATAGGCGCAACGCAAAACGAATGGCTATTAAATGAGTTTGATTTAACAGAGCTGTTTGAGAAGTATGATGACGGATTATTTCTAATCCGAATTAATTATACACCCGAAGATATGATGAAAACCCCTGAAGAGGATTTGTTGCATTATGTTTCGCAAAAAGGTCAGATTTATAAACCAGTTTTCTTAAGTGATTTGGGTATGACAGTTAAACATACCGAAAACGGAGCCAAGGTGTTTGTAACTGATATTATCACGGGTAAACCTTTATCGGGTGTGCGTGTATCACTGCTTAATTGGAGCGGAAGGGTTGAAACAAGTGCTACCACGAATAGCTCAGGAGTGGCTTCTTTTAGCAATAATAATTACTATTATTATGTAAAAGCTGAATACAAGAATCAATTAACCTTTTTGAATAAAAGCGAAATGGCTTGGAGTAACTCTGGCTTTAATATCGGAGGCGTGCATTCAAGCAGAAATAATACCAAAGGTTTCATTTATATGGAGCGCGGTGTTTACCGACCTGGTGATTCAATTAATATATCTTTTATCGCTAAAAATAACGATTTCACTTTCCCACGTAATCATCCCGTTAGCATTACAATTCGTGACCCACAATACAATACTGTTTTTGAACATACCGAAATAAATGGAGTGGATGGTATGTATGTTTTTAATTTTAAAACCGAAGATAATGCACCAACAGGGTCGTACAATGTTAGGATTAATGCTGGCGGTTCAAATTTTCATAAAGAACTAAAGATTGAAACTGTAGTTGCTGAGCAGCTAAAGGTTTCTGTTGAGCCTAGTAAGCGACAGTTTATATGGACTGATAAACTGATTGATTTTGATATACGAGCCAAATACCTTTTTGGTGCGCCTGCCTCTAATTTAAAAGCAGAGGCAACAATTGAAGTATTGCCTTACGAAATGAAATTTCCTAAGTATAAAGAGTTTTCGTTTACACGTGAAGATGCAGATTTTAATGCCAGTACACATAGCGTATTAAAATCAGAATTAGATGCTGAAGGAAACCTGAATACTTCATGGTTTGTGCCACCACTAGGGCAAGTTCCATCAGCTTTAAAGCTAAAAATATCTGCAAAAGTATTAGAGAAAGGCGGGCAACCTAACGAAGGGTGGAATTTTGCCAAAATGCATGTATATCCCAATTATGTTGGGATAAAAGATCCTAGCGGTTACGGTTATTATAAAACCGGAGCAACGGTAAAATTTCCAGTTGTTTTGCTTAATATAAAAGGGGAACCTGTTGAAGGAAAAGCCCTCCAATACAAAGTTTATCGAAACGATAAGCGTTGGTGGTATCAGTATGATAGTCGTAACAGTTATCGATTAAAATATAAAGAGGATAACCAAACTTACCTTGAAACAGAGGGTGCAGTTACATCTGAGGATGGAGTGGCTTACATTAATTTTGAGCCTTCAGAAAATGGTGAGTATTTAATTGAGGTGAGCGATGGTGGTAACGGACATTCAGCAGCGATGTTCTTTAGTGCTTATCGATATGGAAGTTCGGGTAGCAGCGATAGTAACGAAGGTTCCTTAGCTTTAAAAGCTGATAAGGATAAATACAGCCCCAACGAAACGGCCAAAATTAAACTGCCTAATCCAAAGCGAGGTAACATATTAGTTACCTTAGAACAGGGCAATAAAATGTTAGATTGGTTTTGGGTTGATCCTTCAAAAACGAGCGATGATAATTTGATTATTGATATACCGCTTAACAATAATATGCTGCCAAATGTATATGTAACAGTTTCTGTTCTGCAGCCGCATGATCAAACCATTAATGATAGACCAATACGTATGTTTGGTATAATCCCCTTGTATGTTGAGGATGAGAATACCAAGTTAAATTATTTGATTAAAACAAAGGAAAACCTAGTGCCAAATGAGGATTTCACAATTGATATAAGTACAGAAAACGGAAAGCAATCGCAGTTTACAATTGCCGTTGTTGATGAGGGATTATTGAGTTTAACCCAATTCCGAACGCCGAGTCCTTGGCGAGAGTTTTATAAAAAGATTGGTCTTTTTGTGCAGAGTTACGATATCTTCTCGCAAGTAATCAGTGCTAATAAAGCCGATGTATTCCAAACTTTTTCAATTGGTGGTGCCGAAGAATTGGATTACCGCGAGTCGCAGGTTGACCCGATTGATGGTAAAAAACGTTTTGAACCAGTTAGTATGTTCAAGGGGCCAATAAAGACTGATAGTAATGGTAAGGCAAGAGTTTCTTTTCATATGCCAAATTATAACGGAGCGGTTCGTGTAATGGTTGTGGGTTCGCAGAATAGTAGTTTTGGTAGTGCCGATAAAACCATTCCGGTTCGATCTGATATTATTATGCAGCCAAGTATTCCACGAGTTCTTAATCCGGGCGATGAATTTATTTTGCCGGTGGCCTTATTCAATATGAATAAGAAAATAACTCAAGCTGATTTTACAATTACAACAGAAGGACCGCTAGAAATAATCGGTAGTAATAAATATACTACTGATTTCTCGCAAGCTTCAGAAGCTGATATTGAGTTTAAAGTACGTGTAAAAAAGGCTGTTGGTCAAGCTAAAATTTTAATTAAAGGTCAATCCGGAACAATTCAGGTTGAGAGTGAAACTAATATTAAGGTTGTACCAAGTGCCACTCGCATCTACGATAAGGAAACACATAAAATTACCAAGGGCAGTCAGGTTGAATTTAACGTACCTAAAGTTGGTATGGAAGGAACTAATAATGCCTCATTAGACTTAAGCGTTTTTCCTAATATGGATTTTAACCATCGATTGAAGTGGCTAATTCGTTATCCTTACGGATGTGTAGAACAAACAACTTCTGCCGTATTCCCGCAGCTAATGCTAAAGTCGATGGGATATTTCAATGCAGATGAGATGAAAGATATAGACACCAACATAAATGAAGGTATCAATCGTCTTCAAAGCTTTAGTCTTTCTAACGGAGGATTTTCGTATTGGCCAGGAGGAACATCGATTTCATTTTGGGGAACCAATTATGTTACTCACTTTTTGGTAGAGGCCAAGAAGATGGGTTATGCAGTACCGAACCATTTATATAATAGTGGAGTAGAGAGTCTGCAAAAATATGCTAAACGCCATACCGGTAATTTAATGACTCGTGTTAATCGCGTATTCATCTTGGCTTTAGCCGATAAAACGGTGATGTCTGAAATGAATCTTCTTATGGAAAATGAGCTCAGCAAAATGACTCGAACTCAAAAGTGGATGTTAGCTACGGCATATCATTTATATGGAAATAAGGATATTCCTCAGCAAATTTTAGCTAGTGCAGATGATGTATTAGAAGTTTATAAACCGAACTCATATAGTTATGGATCACAGCATCGTGATGACGCCATTATTTTGTATTGTGCTACACTGATGAATAAAATGAATGATGCCGAATTGGTAGCTAAAACTATCACGAAAAAGTTATCAACATTAGATTATTTGAGCACGCAAAGTTCGGGTTACATGTTACTGTCTTTAGGTAAGTATTTTAAGGCTGTAGGTATCGATGCAGGTAATGGGCAGATATTAAAAGGAAGTATTACATTGGCAAATGGAAAGGAGATGAGCTTTAGTAAAGCTGGAAGTTACTCTGTAAAAATACCTGATAACTTCGGGAAACCTTTGAAAGTGGAGTTAGCCGATGGTTCCGAACTTGATCAGGCTTATGCTTCCTTATCATGGAATGGAGTTCCGTTTGAGGACGAAATAATTGCCAGTGCAAAGAACCTTAAACTTGAGGTGAAATGGTATAATGAAAATGGTGCTGAAATCAATCCTCAAAAACTAAAACAAGGAGCTGTGTTTTATGGCCGTTTTAGTGTTCAAAATACCAGTGCTGTTAGCTCGGTAAATGAGTTGGCCTTAGTGCAATTAATTCCTTCGGGATGGGCTATTGAAAATAACCGATTGAATGGTACTTTATTACCATCTTGGGTTCGTAATTGGAATATAAATAAAGAAGATTACTTGGACATAAGAGACGATAGAGTGATGTGGTTTTTCGATTTAAAAGATAAAAAGACGCTCGATTTTGTGGTTAAGTTAAATTGTATTCATGCAGGTGAGTTTGCATTGCCGGCCACATTAACAGAAGCGATGTATAATAATGATTTTAAAGCAACAACTGAAGGTGTTAAAGTGCATGTTGAATCATTTAAATAGACGATTAATAATAAGGTGGTTGGGTGTTTTATGCCCAACTATCTTTTTTTTATACCTATTGATACCATTCTCTTCATCCATATTTAAAGAGGAGTATAGTACCGCTGTTAAAGCGGAAGATGGTAGCCTTTTACATGTTTTTATTAATGATAATGAGCAGTGGTATTTTCCGCCGGATACCATGCTTGTTCCTGAAAAATTAAAAGCAGCTGTTATTGCTTTTGAGGATGAGGATTTCTACACGCATTGGGGAATTAATGTTGGTGCTATTTTACGGGCCACCTGGCAAAACATAAAAAGCGGAAGAGTTATTAGTGGAGCTAGTACTATACCAATGCAAATAGCTCGTATGTCGAGGCCAAAGAAGCGGACATACCTTAATAAAGTGTATGAAATATTATTTGCCATAAAGCTTAATCTACACTTTTCAAAACAAGAACTTTTAAAGATGTACCTTGATCATGCGCCCTATGGTGGCAATGTTATTGGGTACCGAACTGCAGCATTTAAGTTTTATGATAAAGATGCTGATATGCTAACATGGGGACAGGCAGCTACATTGGCAGTGCTGCCCAATGCACCCGGTATTATTTATCCTTCAAGTACTGACCAATCCTTACGCAATAAGCGCAATCGCCTATTAAAAAAGATGTTTGATAAGGAATACATTACCGAGCAAAACTATAATTTGGCACTCTTAGAGGAGGTGCCAGATCGTTTTATTCCTTTTCAATCTCACGCTCCTCACCTAGCCCGTCAATTAAAATCCGACCATCCTAATAAATGGATTTTAAGTACTACTATTGATGCAAAAATTCAAAAGCAATGCAATCAGTTGGCCACAAGGTATAAGCAGATTTATGCTTCTTACGATGTAAATAACCTTTCTATTTTAGTTGCCGATACCAAAACTGGTGCAATAAAAGCTTATGTTGGTTCACCTGATTTTTTCGATTACCAACACAATGGTCAGGTAGATGGAGTTATTGCACCACGATCTTCAGGATCAATATTAAAGCCTTTTTTGTATGCGCTTAGTATTGATGAGGGAATTATATTACCGCAAAGCTATATACGCGATTTGCCCACTTATTTCGATGGCTTCTCTCCCAGAAATGCCAATCGCGAATATCAAGGTGTGGCAACAGCGCATGAATCACTTGTAAAGTCCTTAAATATTCCTGCCGTACGCTTACTCAATTATTATGGGGTATATCAATTTTATAGCTTCCTTAAGTTGGCGGGTGTAAGTACTTTATTTCGTTCTTCTGATGAATATGGCTTGCCTATTATTCTTGGAGGAGCTGAAGTTAAAATGTGGGATATGGTTGCCTTATATCGTGGTTTAGCAAATAATGGTGTGTTTACTGAGAATTATATGTTGCAAGGTCAGCAAGCAGAACAATCCAGTGCGCAACTCATTAGTAATGGTAGTTGCAGCTTAACGTTAGATATGCTTAAGGATTTAAAACGTCCTGGAAGTGAGTATTTCTGGAAACGCTTTAATAGTTCTCGACCAATTGCTTGGAAAACAGGGACTAGTTTTGGTCATAAAGATGCTTGGGCAGTTGGTCTTACACCAGATTATACTATTGCAGTTTGGTGCGGTAATTTTAATGGCGATGGAAATAAGAATATCGGTGGAGCCCAAACAGCCGGACCTATTCTATTTGATGTTTTACAAGCTTTACCATACAAATCGTCAGAAAAATGGTTTGAGAAAAATGAGATGGATTACAAGCTTATGCGTGTTTGTGCCTTATCAGGTTTCCGTGCCACAGAGGCATGCACAGAGGTGGATACGCTCTTTGTTCCTGAAGAAATGAAACCTTTAAGAACCTGCGATTATCACCAGTTTAAATATTTTTCAGAGGATAAAAAGTATCAATGTTGTTCTCATTGCTGGGATAAAGTAGGTAGTTTGCGAGTAGCCACAACTAATTACCCTCCAGATATTGCTTATTATCTGCGAAAAAAGGGAAAATATATTCCGCCTCACGTAAGTCATTATCCAAAATGTTCAGCCTACTCTACAGAACAGTCATTAAAGTTTATTTATCCAAACCTTAATGCGAAGCTATTTTTACCAAGAGACTTTAATGGTGAAATGCAATCAGTGGTCTGTAAAGCCGTGCATAGTAATCAGAATGTAAAAATATATTGGTATTTGAACGAGCACTATTTAGGTGAAACCCATGGCGATCATAAAATGGCTGTTCGCTTTAACAATGGCTGGAATACAATTACCATTATTGACGAGTACGGTTCTAAAGAGAATCAGAAGGTATTTACCACACTAAAAAATTAATGTTAAGTGGGATGTTAATATCTGGTTTTTAGGGTCAATTACTTTAAAAATTCTTAAAATAAAGAGTTTGTAATTTAATTAACGAACAATTTCTTTAATTGGAGGTTTTATTGTTTTTATCGGGAATTATTGACCTATTATTACTAAGGATGGAGAACACATTTAACTTACCAAAAAATGGTAAAGAACGTATCATTATTATTGGAGCAGGGTTTGCTGGATTAAAATTAGCCAGAAAATTATCAGCCTCTAAATATCAAGTTGTTGTTATTGATAAACGAAATTTTCATCAGTTTCAACCATTGTTTTACCAAGTTGCTACTTCAGGCCTTGAGCCGAGTAACATTTCCTTTCCCGTTCGAAAAGTATTTCAAGACCACTCTAATCTTCACTTTAGATCAACGGAACTTTTAGAGATTAAGCACGAAGAAAAAGTAATAGTTACAAAATCGGGCGTTTTAAGCTATGATAGATTAGTAATTGCAACGGGAGTTGATACCAATTATTTTGGCAATAAAAATATTGAGGAGCATAGTATTTCAATGAAAACTACAGCTCAAGCCATTAATCTTAGAAATAGGATTCTCGAAAGTTTTGAGGCCGCTATTTTAACGGATGATAAAAAAGAGCAATCGAAATTACTTTCTGTAGTTGTAGTTGGTGGCGGCCCCACTGGCGTAGAGTTATCAGGTGCCATTGCTGAGATCAAAAATTTTGTTTTACAAAAAGATTATCCTGAATTAGATTTCAGTAGAATGAAAATCCGTTTGTACGAAGCGGCCCCTCGCCTATTGCATGTAATGAGTGAAAAGGCTTCTGCAGATGCTTTAAGATTCCTTGAAAAGATGGGTGTAGAGGTCCATTTAAATACCATGATAAAAGATTATGATGGTGATGATATGACCTTGGCTGATGGGACTACTTTTAAAGTTCAAAATTTAGTGTGGACTGCTGGTGTTGGTGGTAAAAAATTAGTGGGTTTGCCTGAAGAAGTTTATGTAAGAGGTACACGACTTAAAGTAGATCGTAATAATCAGATAATTGGTCTTAAGGATATATATGCCGTTGGGGATATCTGTTCTATGGAAACAGAAAAATGGCCTAATGGACATCCTCAGGTCGCACAAGTAGCTATACAGCAGGCTATGTTATTAGCAAAAAATCTTATAAAAGAACAAGATACTCCTTTCGAATATAAGGATAAAGGATCAATGGCTACAATTGGACGAAATATGGCCGTTGTTGATTTGCCTGGTTTCAGCTTTTCAGGAACTATCGCTTGGTTTCTGTGGTTGGTAGTTCACCTTATGGCCATTGTTGGGGTGAAAAACCGATTGTTTATTTTTATTAATTGGGCACAGGGCTATTTTAGTCGAGATCAGTCTTTAAGAATATTAATTCGACCTTTTAAAAAGGGATAAATTATTAACAAAAAAGGGAGCCAATTGAGCTCCCTTTTTTTATTTTGGATGTTTTAGACCGCTTTTAAACGAGCTAAACTTTCTTTGTCAATTCTCTCTTTCGCATAATCTAGCGAAATTATAATTTCCTTATTGTCTTTCGATGGCGCTTCAAACATCATGTCCATCATAATAGTTTCGCAAATAGAGCGTAAACCACGAGCACCTAGCTTAAACTCAACGGCTTTATCAACAATGTAATCTAATGTTTCATCATCGAAATTTAATGTAATACCATCTATATCAAAAAGCTTCTCGTACTGTTTGATAATTGAGTTTTTAGGCTCTCTTAAAATTCTGCGAAGAATCTCTTTATTAAGAGGATTCAAATAAGTAAGAACAGGTAAACGACCAATAATTTCAGGTATTAAACCAAAAGATTTTAAATCTTGAGGAGCAACATATTGTAATAAATTAGTCTGATCTACTTTATCTTTAGCTTTACTTGCACCATAACCAACAACTTGAGTATTTAAGCGATGACCAATTTTACGTTCAATACCATCAAAAGCACCTCCACAAACAAAAAGGATATTCTTAGTGTCAACCGGAATCATTTTCTGATCAGGATGCTTTCTTCCTCCTTGAGGTGGAACATTAACTATAGAACCTTCTAATAGCTTTAAAAGCCCTTGCTGAACACCTTCTCCTGATACATCACGTGTGATACTTGGATTATCTCCTTTACGAGCAATTTTATCTATCTCATCAATAAATACAATTCCTTTTTCAGCAGCTTCAACATTGTAATCAGCAGCTTGTAAAAGGCGTGTTAAAATACTTTCAATATCTTCACCAACATAACCCGCTTCAGTTAAAACTGTTGCATCAACAATGGTAAACGGAACGTGTAACATACGAGCAATTGTTTTTGCCAATAATGTTTTTCCAGTACCAGTTTCTCCAACTAAAATGATATTTGATTTTTCAATTTCGATATCATCTTTGGTTGATCTTTGTTGTAATCGTTTATAGTGATTGTATACAGCAACCGAAAGAAACTTTTTAGCTTCATCCTGACCAATTATATATTGATCGAGAAACTTTTTAATTTCAATTGGTTTTAATAATGTAATTTCATCAACACTGAACTCTCCTTTTTTCTTGAGTTCTTCATCAAGTATACCTGTGGCTTGCTCAACGCAACTATCGCAAATATGACCAGAGATACCTGCAATTAATAAATTGGTATCTTTTCTCTCTCTACCACAAAATGAACACTTATCCATATTTCTAATCTTGCTAAAAAAGCAGAGTGAGAATAATCACACCCTGCTTTCTGTATTTTGTAGAAAACTAAATTATTTAGCTCCTCTTGTTAATACTTCATCAATCATGCCATACTCTTTAGCTTCAGCAGCTGTCATCCAGTAATCACGATCTGAATCTTTTTCAACCTTTTTAAGCGTAGTTCCCGAATGGCTTGAAATAATAGTATATAATTCTTTCTTCAATTTTTGAATTTCTCGAGCTGTAATTTCAATATCAGAAGCCTGACCTTGTGCTCCACCCATTGGTTGGTGAATCATTACACGCGAGTGTTTTAAGGCAGATCTTTTACCCTCAGCACCGGCAGTTAATAAAACTGCAGCCATTGAAGCAGCCATTCCTGTACACATTGTAGCAACATCTGAAGAGATGTACTGCATAGTATCGTAGATACCTAAACCAGCATAAACACTTCCGCCCGGAGAGTTAAGGTAAATTGAAATATCCTTTGAAGGATCTGCCGACTCAAGATATAATAACTGCGCCTGAATAATATTAGCTACATAATCATCGATAGGAAGACCTAAAAATATGATTCTATCCATCATTAAACGAGAGAATACATCCATTGATGCTACGTTTAACTGACGCTCTTCAATAATAGTTGGTGAAATGTAACTGCTCGAAATAGAAGTATATTTATCAAGTGCTAAACTGTTTATGCCCATGTGTTTTGTGGCATACTTCTGAAAATCTTTTGGGTCTATCATAATTTTATATTTTTTCAAATAATGTTCTGAAAAAGCTAAATTATAAAATATTACTCTTGAACGACACTTTTCTAAACATTTATTAATAAAAAAGAGCCTCAAATGTTATTTGAGACTCTCATTATCAAAAAGGTATATGTAGAATTTCTACTAGTTTTCGAAGAATTTGTTGAATTCTTCTCTGCTAACTTCTTTGTCTTCTGTTTTAACAGCTTCTTTAATAAAAGCCATCACTTTTTCTTGAACTGCAGTTTCAGTCATGTTTCTGCGTTGTTCTTCTTGCTTTAACATGTCTTTTGCATAGCTCTCAACGTGCTCATCAGGAATATTAGAAAGACCATATTGCATGAATTGCATTTTAGCTGATTTTTTAGCTACCTCAACAACGTCATCTTCTTCAATTTTGATTTCGTTAACTTTAACGATCTCATTTTTGATTAATTGCCATTTTAAATCTTCAAGATATTTTGGCATATCTTCGTCAATTGTTTCGGCTTTAAATTGGTCGTTGTCAGCGTTAATAGTTAAAATCCATCTTTTAAGGAATGCCTCAGGAAGAGAGATTTCAATTTTATCCATTAATTTATCTTTAGCATCGATAGAGAATTTGTAATCACTCTCGAAGCTTAATGATTTTTGTAAATCTTCTTTAATTTTAGCTTTAAACTCCTCTTCGTTAGTAGCTACATCTTTACCTAAAACTTGGTCGAATAACTCTTGGTTTAATTCTGGCTCTTGGTAATTTGTAATTTCTTTAACTGTGAATTGGAATTCACCTTTGATTTTCTCAGCTTCTGCTTTTTCTATTTTTAATAAGAAAGCAACATCATCAGCAGAGTTTAAAGATGTTTTTGGGTTGAATACTAAAACGTCATCAACTTTAGAACCAGTAAAGATTCCTTTCGCTTTTTTAGTTTTCAAGTTATCAACAGAAACGATTGTATCTTCAGCTTTAACACCTTCTTCAAGAACATTTCCATCAGCATCTAACTGAATGATATCTCCTTTAACTAATGATTTTTCATCAGCAGCATCAATTTGCTCACTTGTAGCAAAACGACCTGTTGCATTTTTTACTTGTGCTTCTAAAACTTCATCAGTTACAGCAATAGTGTAATATGGTAACTTTTCTTTTTTAGATAGTTTAACTTCAAACTCAGGAGCTAAAGCAACATCAAAAGCAAAAGTGAAAGCTTCTTGAGTAGCAAAATCAATAGTTTCTTGTGCTTCACTTGGAAGTGGCTCACCTAAAACGTTTAATTTGCTTTCGTATAAATATTTTGAAATCTCTTCTGAAACAATTTTATTTACCTGCTCAGCTAATACATGGTTACCATACATCTTTTTAACCATACCCATAGGTACTTTTCCTGGACGGAAACCTGGAACAGATGCTTTTTTACGGTAATCTTTAAGTACGTCGTTTACACGGTTCTCGTAATCTTCTTTCTCAACAGTAAGTTTTACTACTGCATTTAAATCGTCAATGTTTTCTTTTGAGATATTCATGTTTTCAATGATTTTTTAAACTACCAAAAGTAATTAAAAGCCTTAACTATTTGTATGGCTTTGTTTTAAACAATTATATTAAACTAATAGCAACAAATTACAAACTAGTTTAATTTAAAAAAACCGTCAAACTATCGAACGAATCGTAAGTAAGACGGTTTTTATATTTTGTTTGTGTGCGGATGAAGGGACTCGAACCCCCACGCCTCTCGGCACTAGATCCTAAGTCTAGCGCGGCTACCAATTACGCCACATCCGCGATAATTTTGCGATGCAAAGATAGCTCATTTTATTTTTAATTTCCAAACGTAAAACAAAAAAAAATGATATTTTTTTTAATATGCTTTTTATTAACCACTTACGTCAAAGGTTCTTCTTTTCAACTCAAAAT
This sequence comes from Saccharicrinis aurantiacus, assembly GCF_947489045.1. NCBI lineage: Bacteria > Pseudomonadati > Bacteroidota > Bacteroidia > Marinilabiliales > Marinilabiliaceae > Saccharicrinis > Saccharicrinis aurantiacus. Next base: position 267,237 of record NZ_CANLCN010000002.1, on the reverse strand, counting down.
CGTCACCTAAATACAGTCTTCTTACTTCCGGATCTTCGGCCAATTCATACGCTGTTCCAGATCTAAATAAGGCACCTTCAATTTGTAAATAAGCTCTATCTGTAATTGAAAGTGTTTCGTGTACGTTGTGATCAGTTATAAGAATTCCGATGTTTTTATACTTTAGCTTCGCAACAATTTCTTGTATATCGGCAACAGCAATTGGATCAACCCCAGCAAAGGGTTCATCTAAAAGAATAAACTTGGGATTAATGGCTAGAGCTCTTGCAATCTCTGTTCTTCTTCTTTCTCCACCTGATAGTTGTATACCTAATGATTTTCTAATTTTTTGTAAGCCAAATTCATTTAGGAGTTCCTCTAAACGCTCCTTTTGGTATTCTTTTTCAAACTTGGTCATTTCAAGAACGGCTTTAATGTTATCCTCAACACTAAGTTGTCGGAAAACCGAAGCTTCTTGAGCTAAGTAGCCTATACCGCGCTGTGCTCTTTTGTAAACGGGTTCTTTGGTTATATCTATATCATTTAAATATATATTTCCAGAGTTTGGAGTAACTAAGCCTACAACCATATAAAAACTAGTTGTCTTACCAGCACCATTGGGTCCCAATAAGCCCACAATCTCTCCCTGCTCAACTCTAATTGTAGTACCTTTAACTACTGTACGGTTTTTATATTTTTTAACCAGTTTATCGGTATGTAGAACTAACTTTTCTTCTGACATAAGTAACTAATTTGTGCTTAGTGTTTATTTATAAACTTCAAGTTCTGCTTTTGCGCGCTTTTTTTCAATACGTTTGGCAATTATTATGCCTGCTTCGTATAAAATGATTAAAGGCACACAAACTAATATCTGACTTATTACATCAGGCGGTGTTATTATCGCAGCTAAAAGTAAACTAGCAATAATTGAATGTTTACGGTATTTCTTTAGTGAGGTAGAAGTTACTATTCCTACTCTAGCTAAGAAATATATAAGTATAGGTAACTCAAATATAACTCCACCGGCTAAAACTATTGAACTGATGGTAGAGATGTAGGATCCTAAGTTTAGAATATTGTCTACCTTATCACTAACTTGATAATTAGATAGGAATTGAATGGATAGCGGACAAATAATATAGTATGCAAATAAAATACCCACCGAAAATAAAATTGAAGCAAAAAAGATAGCTCCCCTAGAGTGTTTTTGCTCTTCTTGTAAAAGAGCGGGTTTTATAAAACGCCAAAACTCCCAAAATACATATGGAAATGCCGCAACTAATCCTGCAATAAAGGATACTTTAATGTGAGTTGTAAACTGACCTGACATTAAAATATTCTGAAAAGAGATTTTACTCTGATTAATACAAAGTGCTGGTAAATTATATAAATCAGCAGCTTTGCATAATAATCGATTGGTAAAAAAGTCGGGATTACTTGGACCAAAAATGATGGTGTCAAATAGTATATCTTTGTATAAGAATGCAGCAACACCAACTACCGCAATTGCAATAAATGAACGTACAATATGCCATCTTAACTCTTCTAAATGTTCAAGAAAAGACATTTCATTAGTTTCTTGTTCTGCCATTTTAAAAAATCCTTAATGTAGTTTTTTGTTATTTGTTAATCTTTTTAGCGTATTTTTATGTTGTGCGAATATAGCACTGATATTTTATAATCCCAATAATTGGATTATTAGCGGTTTGATCGAATCAAATTTCTAAAAAAGTGTTTATTTATTGGAGCTTTATAGTTGACAAAAGTCCTTAATTAATCTACAAATACGCTTAATTTACTGATAAATCTTGCTTTGTAGGTAAAAAAAATTATTTTTGTTAGCCTTGATTATTTTGAGGGTTATTACGTAACGTTTTTCTTGTTATACGTAAAAATAAGAGAAGCCTTATAATTGAAGTTATGGGAAAGAAAATAGATCTTTCGGCTCACCTAAAAAGGTATTTTGGATTTGATACTTTTAAGGGGAACCAAGAAGAAGTTATAGAAAATGTGTTGAAGGGTAATGATACTTTTGTATTGATGCCAACTGGTGGAGGTAAATCTTTATGTTATCAATTGCCATCGTTAATATTGTCGGGAACAGCTATTATTATATCTCCCCTTATTGCCTTGATGAAGAATCAAGTAGATGCAATTAGAAATATTAGTGGTGATGATTCTGTTGCACACTACTTAAACTCGTCATTAACAAAAACGGCAATAACAAAAGTAAAGGAAGACATTGTAGATGGTAAAACAAAGCTGCTATATGTTGCACCTGAATCTTTAACAAAAGAAGAAAACATTGAGTTTCTAAAGAGTGTTGAGATTTCATTTTATGCTGTTGATGAAGCGCACTGTATTTCTGAATGGGGACACGATTTCAGACCAGAATATAGAAGAATAAGACCAATAATTGAAGAAATTGGTACAAAACCTCTAATGGCTTTAACGGCTACAGCAACGCCTAAAGTACAAAGTGATATTCAAAAGAGTCTTGGGATGGTAAAAAGTATGGTTTTTAAATCATCTTTTAATCGACCGAACTTATATTATGACGTAAGAGCGAAGAAAGATGCTACTAAGCAAATCATCAAGATATTAAAAGAGAATGTAGGTAAATCGGGTATTATTTACTGTTTGAGTAGGAAGAAGGTTGAGGAATTGGCCGAGGTTCTGCAGGTAAATGGTATTAAGGCGCGTCCTTACCATGCAGGAATGGATGCAGCTACAAGAGCAGGCAACCAGGACGCTTTTTTAATGGAAGATTGTGATGTTATTGTTGCAACAATTGCTTTTGGGATGGGAATTGATAAACCAGATGTTCGTTTGGTGATGCATTACGATATTCCCAAAAGTTTAGAGGGCTATTATCAAGAAACTGGTCGTGCTGGTAGAGATGGTGGTGAAGGCAGGTGTATAACTTTTTATAGTTATAAGGATATACAAAAGCTTGAAAAGTTCATGCAAGGGAAGCCTATTGCTGAGCAGGAAATTGGTAAGCAGTTGTTATTAGAAACGGTATCTTACGCAGAATCTTCAATTTGTAGAAGGAAAATACTACTTCATTATTTTGGAGAGAAACATGATGAAGATTGTTGTGACACGTGTGATAATTGTGTACATCCTAAAGAGCAGCACGAGGGACAAGATAATGTTGCATTGATGATAAAAACGATTCTTGAACTGAAAGAGCGTTTTAAAGCGGACTATATTTCTCCATTCTTAGCTGGTAAATCTAACTCTGTTATTAAAACTTATAAGCACGATGAGCATGAGCTTTTTGGAGCAGGAAAAGAAAAAGATGAGAAGTATTGGAATGCAGTAATTCGTCAATTACTAGTTCCAGGATTATTGGTTAAGGAAATAGAGAATTACGGAATTTTAAAAGTAAGTGATTTAGGAAAAGAGTTTTTAGCAAAACCGCGTTCTTTTTTCATTACGCAAGAGCATGATTTTGAATCAGTAGATATTGAGGAAAAATCGGGCGGAGGCACTGCATCTGTAGATCCTCAACTTTTAAGCATGTTAAAAGATTTACGTAAAAAAATATCAAAACGTAAGAATTTACCTCCATTTGTAATCTTTCAAGATCCATCACTTGAGGCAATGGCAATACATTATCCAATATCATTGGAGGAGCTTAATAATATACCAGGTGTAGGTTCAGGTAAAGCCAAACGTTTTGGGAAAGAGTTTGTTGATCTTATTAAGAAACATGTTGATGATAATGAGATTGAACGTCCTGTTGATTTGGTTGTTAAGTCGGTGGCTAATAAATCCAAGAATAAAATCTCAATTATTCAAAGTATAGATCGTCAAATCAACCTTACTGATATAGCCAGTTCTCAGGGTATTGATATGGAGGAGTTCATCACAGAATTGGAATCTATTGTTTATTCAGGAACCAGGGTTAATATTGATTATTATATCGATCAGGTAATGGATGAAGATACTAAAGATGATATTTTTGATTACTTTAAAGAAGATGCAGAATCTGATGATATAGGAAGTGCTCTGGAGGAGCTTGGCGAAGAATACTATTCGGAGGAGAATGTTAGATTAGTTAGAATTAAATTCCTATCAGAAGTAGGAAACTAAAATATATACTGTAATTGAATTTTTAAATTGGTTCTGGAATTGCCTTCAATGGTATTATCTCCAGAGCCAATTTCATTTTTATGGCTATACCATGTTTTGCTATATTTTAGCCAAATCCTTAATGGAGGGATTACTTTCCATCTTAATTGAGTATAAATACGAGTTCCTTCGTTTTGAAATGCGGGTGTATAGAAGTTATATAATAAGTCGTTTTCGTAGGTATATATTCTTGAGTAATAATCATCCGTATCAAAAACAGTATATCTTAGCCACAAACTTATTTTATCTTCAATCCACGAATGTTTATAATCGATATAGGATAAATAGCCTGAACTAACATCATTATTCTCATAAAATGAGTTCTCAAATCGAAACTGAATTCTCGATACCTTGGAACTATTGTAAGTCGCATGTAATCTTATCTTTTTTTGGTTGGTGTTGTGGATAGTGAAAGTTGGATTGTCATCTATTCTATTATTTTTAGCTTTCTCTTTTTCTTTATAGCGCACGTATATACTAAATTGCCTAGTAAATTGGTAATTTATATTTATCATATAGTCATACCCGTTTGAAGGGGCGCTAGTCTGATATTCAAGCCACTCACTCTTGAAAAAATCAAAATATCCTGATAGTTCAATGTTTTTAAACGGGTAAGTAACCATACCTAAATATATACCACTTTCTCCTGCAGGAGTGCTATATTCACTAAACGAATTTATATAAAGTGAATAATACTTCTTACTTATGTGCCGATGAAGTAGAGATAATGAGATATTATTTTGAGGTGAAAATATTAAGCCATTCGACAACGCTACATTATATTCAGAGGTACTAGCAACCTCACCAAATAGCAGCAGTTTATTCACACTATATTTATAGTTAAGCCAATAATTACTCATTTTAACTTTCGGCGTTGTAAAAAGTTTGTAAGCGTTGTTTTGTATGATTGTATCAGCATCAAACTCGTTGTAATAGCCACCTATACCAATATTCAAGGCCTTGTAATAATAGTTTACATTTGCTCCGATTGTTTTTTGGAGTAGGTTATTTCTTTTTGATAACTCACTATCCGTTCTGTGATAACCAGTTTCAGGCATTGAGTTAATTATTTTATTACCGTCAGGGTCTAACTCGATATTAGCATCTCTATTCTTGTAATTTGAGAAAATGGTAAGTTCAAAATCGCTAATAGAGAATGTAGCTGCCGCTCCTCTAAAAAAACTATATTCGTTTGCTGAAGTATATTTTGAAATGGTTTTACCTCTCTTATTAATATTTAAAGGTTCAGCACTTTTACCCATTGCAGTGCTTGTCCATAATGCTAAGCCTTGACCTATATTTGCACTGTAGTCGCCAACGATAAAAGTTTTTAGCCATTTCTTGCCTGAGTAAAGTAAATGCCCTGAATAAAAGTCAATATAATTAGGGTGTGATTTAAATATTCCTTCTCCAGGATCCTTATCTAAAGTTATACCAGCATACCAATTCGTACCATATTGTAACTGTAGGCGCGAGTATAAATGGTGTTTGTCACCCAAGTATTTACTTGCAATACTATCATTACCATATGCTGATGCATTATCTAAATCAAACATATCTCTCATGATGAGTTGTCCCTTAAGGTACTTTTGGGAGGAATATTGACTTTCATCTTCTTCAAACCGAATGAAATTTTGCAACACTTTTAAGGTTTCTATTGGCATATCCTTAACTCCCTGAAGTTGATATATACTTTTTATAGAGCCTTGATTCTGTGCGAAATCAAATAAGTTCTGAACTTGTAAGGGACTTAAAAAGATAAGTTGATCAAGATCTTCTTTGCTAGCACTGTTGATTTGAATAGGGTTGTGAATAATATCGAGCAAATCCTCGAACGCCTGATTGTTAGGCCCAATTAGTTCACTATTCTGTGATTTTGATTCAAGTAAATCTGAAACAATCTGCTCAGGATTTCTCTGAGATTGAGAGAAAGAATAGCTAACAAGTAGTATGTTAAATAGTAAGAGGCAAAATATTTTTTTACTCATCTTTATGCCAATTAAAAGTTAAGCCAATACTAGATGTCATTCCTAAAGCCTCATGAAAACTAGCCGCATAATCAACAATAAATTGTTTTAGTTTAAGCCCTAAGCCAAAACTGTATAAAATTGGTTTGCCTGATATTCCTCCTCTAAACCATAAAAAGTTTTGATAGTTATATTCTAATCCAAATTTCGATATTACCCTATAATCACTTTGTTTATCAAACTCATAACTTAATGAAAATTGGTCTGAGGCAAGCCAACTTATACCTAAAGCATAATAGGATGGAATATGAACTTCTTCAGTATTGATTGTTAGGCTTGCTTGTTCAGGATTTGTAATTGAGGCTCCTATTTTAAGTTGCTTTATTGGTTGGAATTGTAGTCCAATTGATGAGTAAAGCTGGCCGCCATTCCCTGATTGTGAACTGAGGTAGTTTGCATAATTCAATTGAAAACCTGCAGCTACTTTCTCGGTTATTAATTTCGAATAGCTTAAGCTTATATTTTGTTCTTTATATAAACTAAATCCAAACGATTGATAAGAGGCTCCAATGTTTCCAATTTTAGTAGGTAAAGTACTCGCAATTTTTTGCGAGCTTAATTCTTTAATCCCATAGGGCATAGAATAGGAAATACCTGAACTAACTTTGTTAAAGTTTGCATTTCCTGCTGGATTCTGAAATGCGCTCCATACATCAGAGCGTGTTGAATAAATGCCAGCTAGAGCATTTGATACAGGAGAATTATGTAAGCTATTTTGGCAAAATGTATTGCACGAGTATAGCAATACTATTATAATAGCAGCTAGGTTTTTGGACATAAAAAGAGGTATTCTTAAGGTTAATTACACCTTAAAATACCTCTTTTAAATCTATTTACAAAATATTCAGAGTAACTCTAAGTATTTTGGAACATCGTAAAATTACCGACTAGTTTGTTTTGAAGTCGTATTTAACAGTACTTAGCTCTTGGTTAGCTTTAACAATTTTTGTTTTAAGCTCTTCTTTAAAACCAGCTAATCTTTCAGCTAATTCACGATCAGCTAATGAAATCATTTGAGCAGCTAAAATACCTGCATTTTGAGCACCATTAATACCTACTGTTGCAACCGGAATTCCTGGAGGCATCTGTACAATTGCTAATAAGGCATCTAAACCATCTAAAGAAGCTTTTATTGGCACACCAATAATTGGAAGTTTAGTCATTGAAGCTATAACTCCAGGTAAGTGTGCTGCCATACCAGCTGCTGCAATAATTACTTTAATACCTCTCTCTTCTGCACCTTTTGCAAATGTTTCAACAGCTTCAGGTGTTCTGTGTGCTGAAAGCGCATTGATTTCAAAAGGAATTTTTAAATCATTTAGTACTTGTGCTGCCTTTTCCATAACTGGAAGATCAGAAGTACTTCCCATAATAATACTAACTACTGCTTGCATTCTTATAAAAAATTAAAAATTAGTTTAAACTGACGCAAAATTAACAAGTTATAGAACTAAATTGTTTTATCAGAGGTATTTTTTTGTACTTTTGCGCCACAATAATAAAATAGCCGTTTGATGGAGACTATTAAGATATTAGATAGGGAGTTTAAAAAGTCGATTCCGTTTGAGACGATTGATAAGGCAATTGATAAGATTGCCAAGGGGTTAAATGAAGATGTAGCGGATAAAGATCCATTGCTAATTTGCATATTAAATGGTTCATTTATGTTTGCAGCTGATGTGATGAAAAAGTTGAGTTTTCCTTGTCAGATTAGTTTTGTTAAAATGGCCTCGTATGAAGGTACTGGTTCTACAGGTAAAATTAAGGAGTTAATTGGTTTAACCGAAAATTTAGAAGGCCGCACGGTTGTAATACTTGAAGATATTATTGACACAGGTTTTACTATTGAAAAGGTGCAGAAGCAAATGCTTTCTCATGGTGTAGCCGATTTAAAAATAGCTACATTATTATATAAGCCAGAGGCATGTAAAGTTGATGTAAAAATTGATTATACAGGTCTTGAAATACCAAATGATTTTATCGTAGGTTATGGTTTAGATTATGATGGATATGGTAGAAACCTTGCTGATATTTATACTGTAGTAGAATAAAAAATAAATACTAACTAATATGTTGAATGTTGTAATTTTTGGCCCTCCAGGGTCAGGTAAAGGGACTCAGAGTGAGAATATTATTGAAAAGTTTAATTTAGCACACATCTCTACCGGAGATTTATTAAGAGCTGAAATAAGCGGTCATACACAACTTGGGACTATTGCAAAAAGTTTTATCGATAAAGGTGAGTTAGTACCTGATGAAACAATTATTGGAATGATTGATAATAAAATTGAATCTTTAGTGGGTGCTAAAGGTGTTATTTTCGACGGTTTTCCTCGTACAGTTGCTCAAGCAGAAGCTCTTGAAGAGTTATTAGCAGAGCACAATTCTAAGGTTTCAGTAATGGTTAACCTTGAGGTACCAAAAGAAGAATTGGTAGAGCGTTTATTAAAGCGTGGAGAAACTTCAGGTCGTTCTGATGATAATTTAGAGACTATTGAGAAGCGTATTTCAGTTTATGAATCACAAACTTCTCCAGTTATCGACTTTTATAAAGCTAAAAAAGTTTACAAAGCAATCCAAGGTGTTGGTTCTGTTGATGGAATATTTGAATCTATCTCAGTTGCAATCGAAGGAGCTAAGTAATAAAGATATTTTTGATTTTAAGCCACGGGTAGTGTAACTTACCGTGGCTTTTTGTATTTAATACTTCATGGTTATTTATATATTCACATAAGTAACCTATAAAATAATAATTATGGCCAGTAGTAATTTTGTTGATTACGTAAAAATCTTTTGTCGTTCAGGTAAAGGTGGTGCAGGATCTATGCACATGCGTCGCGAGAAGTTTGAACCTAAAGGTGGACCTGATGGTGGTGATGGTGGACGTGGTGGCCATGTTATTATCCGTGGAAGTAGAAACCATTGGACACTTCTTCACTTAAAATATAAACGACATGTATTTGCAGGACATGGTATGAGTGGCGGTGGCCAAGGAAGTTCTGGTTCGCAAGGAGAAGATAGGGTAATTTATGTTCCGTTTGGGACTATTGCCAAAGATGCTGAAACAGGCGAACAAATCTGCGAAATTACCAATGATGAGCAAGAATTTATTCTTGTAAAAGGTGGCTTAGGCGGAAGAGGAAATATGCATTTTAAAACCTCAACCAATCAAACACCTAGATATGCGCAACCGGGTCAGGATTTAACTGAAGTAGCAGTTGTTTTAGAGCTTAAGGTATTGGCCGATGTTGGTTTGGTAGGATTCCCAAATGCGGGTAAATCAACCTTATTGTCTGTTGTGTCAGCTGCTAAGCCCGAAATTGCAGATTATGCTTTTACCACTCTTGTGCCTAATTTAGGTATTGTTGGCTATCGCGATAATAAATCGTTTGCTATGGCCGATATCCCTGGTATTATTGAGGGAGCTAGTGAAGGAAAAGGATTAGGTTTAAGATTCTTACGTCATATTGAGCGAAATTCGATATTACTATTTATGGTTCCTGCGGATGCAGACGATATTCAAAAGGAATACCAGATTCTATTGAATGAATTAAAGTGCTATAATCCTGAATTGTTGGATAAAGAACGTTTGTTAGCTATTTCAAAGTGCGATATGCTTGATGATGAGCTAATGGAAGAAATTAAAACTGATTTACCTGACATTCCATATACTTTTATATCTTCGGTCGCCAATATTGGTATTACTGAACTAAAAGACATGGTATGGAAAGCACTAGAAGAGTCGAATCAAGATTTGATGAACTCATAGTCCTATACAAAAGTAAGGCACAAGAATACACAAATAAGCTGTCAAAAATAAAAACTAGCCTAGGCCAAATTGCATGGCTTAGGTTACTTACCTTCATTTTATTAATTGCAGCTCCTATCCTACTTTTTCCAATTTCAGCTTGGGCAGGAGGTTTATCAATAGTTATTTGTATTTCGTTATTCGTACTATTGATAAAGAAATTTAATGCTTTAAAAACTCGCAAAAGTGAGTGCGAAGCCATTAAAGAATTAAACGAGAATGAAATAAAAGCCCAACAATACAACTGGGATTGTTTTAATGATGGGAAACAATTCTTAGATCCAGAGCACAATTATTCCTATGATATTGATTTGTTTGGGAAGGGATCTTTTTTCCAATATATTAATAGAACCGTTACAATTGGCGGAGAAGAGTATTTAGCGAAACACATTTCCACTGAAGAATTAGATGCTTCAGAAATAAGCCAAAATCAGAATAACTTTAGCGAATTAGCAAAAAAGTTCGATTTCCGTCAGGCTTTCTACGGAAAGGGAAAAATTGTTGATGAGAAAGTAAAGGATGCTTCTGTCATAAAAGATTTAAAAGCTTATAAGAATCTATTTTTAGATAAATCGAGTTTATTTAAGTCTCTCATCTATATTCTACCGGCTTTATTATTTGCATCGATAATTGCCTCATTTTATGAGGCGAAGTTTGTATCACTTATAAGCATTTTGCTATTGGTTAATCTATCCATAGTAGGGTTTTACTTTAAAAAAGTGAATTACTTGCATAACAAGTTCTCTGTTTTATGTGTACAATTAAATAAGTATGGAATTTTAGCTCAATTAATCCAGAGTGAGAAATTTGAAACGGAGAGTTTGCTTAATATTCAAAATCAACTTTTTAAGGATGGTAAAAATGCAGCTGAAGTAATTCAGATTTTCACGAAAGATTTATCACAATTTGATCAACGATCTGGTATGATTGGTGGCTTCATTTTAAATGGATTGCTTTTATGGGATTTAAAATACGTACTTAAAATTGAGAAATGGATACAGCAATACCATTTGTCCTTAGATGAATGGTTAGAGGTAATATATAAAATTGATGCCTACAATTCTATGGCTGGTTTTGTGTATAATCATCCTGGCTTTATATTTCCTGAAATGAGTTCGAGTAAAGTCTTTGAGGTTGAAGAACTAGGTCATCCGCTTATCGATAGAAAAGAGCGAGTAGATAATAATTATGCATTTAACAACTCTATTTTTGCACTTATCACTGGAGCAAATATGTCGGGCAAAAGTACTTTTTTAAGAACGGTGGCTTTAAATAGGGTAATTGCCCAATCGGGTATGACAGTTTGTGCTAAGAAAATGGTTTTTAAACCAATGCTCCTTATCACAAACATGCGAACTTCAGACAATCTCATGAAGCACGAATCGTACTTCTTTGCTGAGTTAAAACGTCTCAAGTTTATTATAGATGCCTTATATGCAGGCAATGAAATTTTTGTAATTCTAGATGAGATTTTAAAGGGAACCAACTCGAAGGATAAAACCTACGGATCGATGGAATTAATAAGACATCTATTGAAATTAAATGTGCATGGTATGATTGCCACTCACGATTTGGAATTAGGTATTTTAGAAGAGGAAAGTAAAGGAAAGGTTAACAATATTTGTTTTGAGGTTGAGAATACTAATAATAAATTAAAGTTCGATTATAAACTATACAAAGGGGTAACCCAAAATCATAATGCTACCTTTTTAATGAAACAAATGAAGATTATCGTAAATGACTGATAATTTGTAAAATAATAGACCCAAGAATTTGTTTTAATAATAATTTTCCTTTTTTTTGAGGATAGATAATTCTACATGCCCTACTATCAGTGGGTATTAGAACTATTTTACCGTTATTTATGTATTCACGGTTCACAAAATTTGCAGAAAGCGGATTCATTTCATGAGTTCGCTTTTATTTTACGCTTCTCCCTCGCCAATTTGTATGGCCAAAAGCTGCCCAAACAACTGTTGCCCCAATATATAGCGGATAAATTAGAAATGTTAAGAGGAAATACATACTCTTATTTTTCAGCTTAAAAAAACGCAGCCCTTTTGATACTATATTTGCATCTACCAATACTTTCAAGCCCCAAGCAAAAAGAATGCACTTAGAATAGGCTGGATAAACACTGATTAATAGTACTGAGCTTATTACTGCTAGGTTAGAAAGGAATACAAGCCACGCGGTTATTAGGGTAAAATAATCGGTGTATCCTTTACTTTTTGATGCCCAACGTACTCTTTGGTTTAAAAACGATAGTGTGTTTTTTTCAGGCTCAGTTTGTACCACTGCCTTATCATCTTTTAGGAAAGTTACTTTCCCTCCTTCACCCTTTATTGCGTGTAGTAGAAATACATCGTCACCAGATAAAAATTCTTCTTTTAGTTTATCCTTTACTTTAAGATATGCTTCCTTTTTGTATGCTAAATTAGCTCCGTTACACATGATTGGCCGGTTTATCCCAATCGCACCAGCTGTACTCGTTATTAGGCTAATAAAATCTACACTTTGAAAGTAAGAGAGCAATGAACTTTGGTCTTTGATAAAGACAGGGGCGACAATCATATCTGGTTTCTCTGTAAAAAAGCATGATCCTATGCTTAATAACCAGTTTTCATGCGGTGTACAGTCGGCGTCAGTGAGTACAATGTTCTCATATTTAGCCAAAGAAATACCTTTAGCAATGGCAGCTTTTTTGCCTCTTCCCTCATTAGAAGTGAGCGATAGGTTGTAATTGAAATCCTTTTTTAAATTTTGTATTTCGTTATATGTGTTATCCGTAGAGTGATCATCTATTAAAATGAATTCGATTTTATTTTGCGGGTAATCTAATTGGTTCAGGTTTATGAACAATTTATTTACATTGTTTTCCTCGTTTCTTAAGGCTATAATACACGTTAAATTAGGTAGATCTTGCCTATTACAAACAGGCGTTGCTGTGCACTTATTCCAGCCTCTTGTAAATGCAAGTATAAGTGAGCAATAGAATATAATTACTATTAAGCCTATTATAGTGAGTATAAATTCCATTAAAAATGCGTTAACATAAAAAATCCCAAACTAATTAGCTTGGGATTGGAAATATTATTTTAGTAATCTTTATTTCATTTTAAAAATCCAGCAACTCATTTGTTCCTTATCCATCACAGTTTGTTGCGTTTTTTCCATCGCTCCATACTTCTTACTGTTGTCGATACTTACAAAATATTTGCCCTTGTAATCAAAATATTGTGCATTATCATAACCCTTGTTATGCAGAGATATTACCATATTTTCAGCATTTTTTTCAACTTTAAAACTACCAACAATCAGGTGGTATTTATTTGAAATTGAAAGCTTCTCTTCTTCAACTCGTCTAAGGGAATCAGCAACAAAAGCTTCCCGCTCCTTTTGCAATCGTATAGCCTCTTGTTGTTTAATTTTTGCCGAATCTACTTTTTGTACTATTGGTTTTTTAGTAGGTTCTATGGTTTGTTTTGGTTTTGATTGAAATAAGAAAAAGGCAATAACTGCTAATGCCACTACTCCTGCTATTATTAAAAAGGTCTTTCTTTCCTTACGTTTCTTTTCTTTCATCGCTAATATAACCGATGAATTAGCACTGCTTTCTTTTTTCGGACTAGCCTTTTGTGTTGCCTTAATGGGTGGTGTTGTAACAACTTTGCTTTCTTTCTTAACAGGAGGTTTTTCTTCTTTTATTTCTTCTTCAGAATCATCAATAGTGAGAACCGGCTCTTTAACCACCACTTCTTCTTTTACTTCTTCCTCTATTTTGCTAGAAACTTCTGTATTCTCGTTTTCAACAGGTTCATTGTCCTTTTGAATATCTAACAAGTTCGTATTATCGTTATCAACAGAAGTTTCGTCCTTAATTTCATTATTTAGCGAAGCATTTGTTTCTTGTTGAAAACGCAATATTCCAGAATCATCCTTTTTAAAGGTACCCAACTTATCAAAAGTAAATACCCCTTTATCGTCAAGTTCTTTTTTTACTTTATTTACGTAATCATAAACCTGATCAGTGGCTGTAATTGTATCAATTCCCTTTTTTTCAGCAATAAAATTAACAAGGAGTCCATCGTTGAAGCTTAGGAAATTGTTGAACAAAATATTAACACCATTATCTCTGGATATAATAAAAGCACCAAAATTAGGAATGATAACTCTGTTGTTGTCTTCGATTAAATCTAAAATGTAATTTTCCATTTTATATGAAAAGGATTTGAGAATATTAAAAGTGGCAATAAATATAAGTAGTTTTCTATTAACATTTTAATTCTGTTCAGAATATTACATTGATTGGGTTCTTTTGTGGATGTTTATATAATATCTTCTTACTAGTGTGGCAGTTCCTATTAGTGTTGGTAGTGCCTGATTTATAATCCATACTAGAAACACAGCCATTAAAATATCAGGATTGAAAATATTATTGCTAAATACAAATATTGCCACAGAACCTCTAATACCCATATCAACCAATAAGTGCGATGGGAATAATGTTATTAGTAGATAGTAAATGAATATTTGGCTAAAGTTAATATCAGTGCATCCGAATAAATACAAACACATGTAAAGCTGAAAACAAAATGTAAAATACCTGAGGCATCCATACCCAAAGGCCTTTAAAGTATTTGATACCGATAGCTTTGTAATGCTTTGTTTTATTTGAAATAAAAAGTCTTTAAACCTACTACTTTTTGAGAGTGCTTTGGTGAGAATGTAAATCACCAATAAGGTAATAGGTATTAATGTGTATACCCATTTATTCTGGATGCCTAGATTTAGAAGTTTAGAGTGTGAAAGTAATCCTATAATGCCACATAAAAGAATGGTAATGTTCTGCAGCAAACTGCCAAAGTAGCTCATTATAATGGCATCCTTACGATAAGGTTTATCAAGGAAGGCAATTTTACCAAACGGTTCGCCTGCCTTAAAGGGAGTTACTATACCTGAGGTGAACCCGGCAAAAACCATTTTTAAGGCATCACCATGTTTTACAAGCGTGATGGGTTTTAGAAGCGTTTGCCATTTCTTTGCTTCAAAAAATAGGTTAAGCACTAATAGCAGCAGAAGAATGCTGATATTTAAGATTAACTGATTTGAATTTATTGTAACTGAATGCCAGTTATCAAACACATAAAGTTTGTAGGCTATGTACGAATAAGAGCTTATTAATAATAAAATGAGTGCTAATCTCTTGAGCCAATTAGGCACTTGCATTTTCTCTTTTACGATTAATTATCGGAAGTACAATTAACGAAACAATACCAAGTATCACAATCATAGCATTAAGCGAGCTCCAAACAATTAGTGCAAATGCTCCGCCTTCAACCTTGGCAACGCCATACATTTGCAGACTAGCAATTACCATAAAATGCCACGGACCCATACCACCCTGAACAGGTGCTACCATGCCCAAACTGCCTAAAACAAAAACGGATAATCCGGCAAGTGGTGTTAAATGAGAAGTGAAATCGAAGGCATAAAAGTTTAAGTAAATCATAAAGAAATACATAACCCATATAAAAACAGAGTGGGCAATAAAACGACCTTTATTCTTAATGTTTTTAATAGCCATGAAACCTTCTGCAAATTTACTCCAAAGGCCTTTTAATTTCTGATAAGGACTAGTTTGTGCAAACCATTTTCTGAATACTCTGAATAAAAGAACTATGGTTAAAAGGATAACATAGGTCCATATTGAAGCAAATATATTTGCAAAGCCAGATAAATCGGTATTTCTAGATAGAAAGTCAGTAACAATATTAAACTGAAGCGCTAACACCAATACCAAACAAACCAAAAGTGATATTACATCAATCAGTCTTTCTACCACAACAGTACCAACTAATTTACTCATCGATATTTTCTCGTAACGGGCTAATACCCCACATCGAGATATCTCTCCCATTCTTGGTATCAGTAGGTTGGCAAAGTAGCCAATCATTACAGCAATAAATGTATTGGTAGTATCTGTTCGTTTGGCAATGGGTTCAATAATCATTTGCCAACGTATTGTACGACTAATGTGACTAAGTAAACCTGCAAAAAGAGCTATTACCAACCACCATACTTTTATGCCGCCGCTTAGTGCATCTTTAATCTCTTGCATATCGTAACTGCGATATACAAACCACATTAAAAAACCACCAATGGCAAAATAAATGGCAAACTTTAAAATATTTATAAGAGTCTTCTTCAATTTTCTATTATCTTAAAAAGGTCAACTTCGCATCTAGTATAAAGGTAAATGTGAATTTAATATTTACCTTTGCGCTGAATTTGCGGGTGCAATGTTACAAAGATATTAGCGTTTGTGCAAAATCAATTGAAGTTGTATAGGTTAAAGCGGGTTAAATGAAGAATGTAAAGGCAAAAAAGCATCTTGGACAGCACTTTTTGAATGATGAAAAAATTGCACTCAACATTGTTGAAGGATTAAATTCATCTGTTAAAAAGGTAGTGGAGATTGGCCCAGGCATGGGGGTTTTAACCAAGTATCTTATTCAAAACAAGGATATTGATCTTAGTGTTATTGAAATTGATACCGAATCGGTAGCCTACTTAAACGAAAATTACCCTCAATTAGCCGGAAAAATTATTTCAGGAGATTTTCTTAAAATGGACTTCTCAGAGTTTAATGGAGAAGCATTCAATATCATTGGTAATTTCCCCTATAATATATCTAGCCAAATCTTTTTTAAGGTACTCGAACACCGCGATCAGGTTCCACAAATAGTCGGAATGTTACAAAAAGAGGTTGCTGAGCGTTTGGCATCTCCTCCGGGAAGTAAAGTGTACGGAATTTTAAGCGTATTTTTGCAAGCCTATTACGATGTAGAATACCTTTTCACAGTTAACGAGGATGTATTTACGCCTCCCCCTAAAGTAAAATCTGGTGTAATCCGTGTAACTCGCAATAATGTTGACAAGCTTAATTGCGATGAAAAATTGTTTTTTAAAGTGGTAAAGGCTTCCTTTAACCAACGCCGAAAAACAATTAGCAACTCTCTTAAAGCTATTCCTTTTAATCGCGATCATATTAAAGAATTAGATTTGTTTACAAAAAGGCCTGAACAATTGTCGGTAGAACAATTTGTTGAGTTAACTAATTTTGTAGAGAAATATAGAGTATAAAACCATCAGAAACCATTGGGTTTCGCTCCAAAAGAGTAAAACATGGCTAAGTTTGAATTAACCAGAGAGTATGTTACTAACATACGTAAGCTTATTGAAAATAAAGACGAGAAAGAAACCTTTGAGTTAATTCAAGATCTTTACCCCGTTGATATAGCAGAACTATTTGATGAGCTAAGCATTGAAGAAGCAAAGTTTATCTATCTCTTGGTTGATGATGAAACAGCAGCCGATGTTCTTACCGAACTTGAAGAAGACGACCGTCGTCGCTTCTTAGCAGCTTTGCCCAGTGAGGTTATTGCCAAGCGATTCATTGAAAAAATGGACTCCGATGATGCAGCCGATGTCATTGGTGAAATGGATGACGATCGCCAGCAAGAAGTACTATCGCACATTGCCGATGTAAAATCAGCCGGTGATATTGTTGACCTGCTGAACTACGACGAAGATAGTGCCGGTGGTTTAATGGCCAAGGAGTACATTAAGGTAAAAGAAAGCTGGAGCCTTTCAACATGCCTGCGTAGTATGCGCCGCCAAGGCGAAGAAATTGATGAAGTATATTATGTATACGTAGTTGATAACGATGGCGTTTTAAAAGGAACACTCTCCTTAAAACGACTTTTATTAAGTCCTGTTGATAAACTAGTAAAAGACATTTATAACCACGATGCCATATCTGTGAAAACAGAAGTACCTGCCGAAGAGGTGAGTCAGATAATGGAAAAGTATGATTTGGTGGCACTACCTGTTGTTGATAGTATCGATAGGCTTGTGGGTCGCATCACCATCGATGATGTTGTAGACCGAATTAGAGACGAGGCCGAAAAAGATTACCAATTAGCATCCGGTATTACCGACGATGTTGAATCATCCGATAGCGTTTGGATGCACACCCGTGCACGTATGCCTTGGTTATTAATTGGTATGTTTGGTGGTATATTAGGTTCGCGCGTTGTAGGTGGCTTCGTGGGCATTCTCGACGAACATCCACAGTTATCCTTCTTTATGGGATTAATTGCCGCAATGGGTGGTAATATAGGTATGCAATCATCAGCAATTATTGTACAATCCTTGGCAAGTGGTAACATGGGCCTCGAAACTACCTGGGGCAAACTACTTAAAGAATTGGCCATTGCCTTTTTAAATGCCTCGGTATTAGCAGCCCTAATATTCACATAT
The DNA here is from genome assembly GCF_947489045.1 of Saccharicrinis aurantiacus. Classification (NCBI taxonomy): domain Bacteria; kingdom Pseudomonadati; phylum Bacteroidota; class Bacteroidia; order Marinilabiliales; family Marinilabiliaceae; genus Saccharicrinis; species Saccharicrinis aurantiacus. The sequence continues at coordinate 248,958 of NZ_CANLCN010000002.1, read as the reverse complement.
AATTATCTAATAGGAGCCCACATAGCACTTACTTACACTGTTTCAATTGCCATGTTCTCAGTAGTTATATTTGCATCGCTCTTTGGAACCTTTATTCCATTGGCCATGAACCGCATAAAAATTGATCCGGCCGTTGCCACAGGACCCTTTGTAACAACACTCAACGATATTATTGGCATGTTCCTATACCTTACTATAGGTACCCTATGTTTTTCAATATTTGGTTAAATAATTCCTATATTAATTTTTATGTATTGATGTTACTAATATGTTTTTGTAACTTTTAATATACCCTTTGCTAATATATGTTTTGGGATTATAATTTTAATATTAAATACATAATAGTTATGAAAATTAGATTTGGAGTATTTGCTTTAGTGCTTGGTTTACTAGTAACTTGCTGGTCGTGTAAAGACGATGATAAAGGAGAAGGAACTCTTTCCGTTCGATTAACAGATTCACCAGCCGATTATGAAGAAGTCCTTATTGATATTCAGGAAATTAGGATTAATGCCTCAAGTAGTGATGAAGGTGGTTGGACTTCACTTGAAGATATTAACACAGGTGTATATAACCTACTTGAGTTTACAAATGGAGTTGATACTTTATTAGCCGATAATACTTTACCAACGGGTAAAATATCGCAAATGAGATTGATTTTAGGGGATAACAATCAAGTTAAAATTGGGGGCGTATATTATAATTTAGATACACCATCTTCTCAACAATCGGGATTAAAGTTTCAGATAAATGCTACAATTGAAGATGGAATAACCTATAAAATTTGGATTGATTTTGATGCGGCACGTTCAATTGTTGAAAAAGGTAATGGAGGTTATTCACTAAAACCAGTTATTCGTACATTCACAGAAGCTACAAGTGGTGCTATTGAAGGTAATATAACTCCAATAGAAGCAAGTCCTTTAATCTACGCAATAACATCAGATATGGATACCTTCTCTACCTATGCTGATAAAGAAGATGGGTATTTTATGATTAGGGCTTTACCTAGTAATCAATATGATGTTAAGATTATTCCTCAAGACGGTTATCTTGAGAAAATTATAACAGATATTGATGTTACTAACGGCAGTGTGGAGTCATTGGGTGAAATTCAAATACAAAGTAATTAAGCTACTGGCGAATATTTATTACATGATAGTTTAAAAGAGAATATACATAGCTCTAAATATAATAAGGCCAATATCAATTACGGATATTGGCCTTATTATATTTAGAGGAAGCACCTCAGAGGCAATAATGGCTAAATCGTCATCCTTCTCACGTATCGATTATTAATGCTGATCACTCATAAATTGTATTTTGGTTCTGTAAACGGTTTCTAAAGGTTTATTTTTTTAGGTGGTTGTGGGTCTATATATATTGTTTTTATATTTGGCTTAGAGTCGTATGCGATATATATGATATAATAAGTTAGAAACCATTTTATGAATAAGTTAGCACTAATCTTAACAGCCTTACTTTTCTTGTCTTTGATGCCAGGAAAGTTTAAAGAAAATCAAAAGCGATATTCTAGGGTAAGAACTGCTTATGCAGAAAAGGAGGCTGGAGTAATTAAGCTTCTTACAGAAAAGTTAGTTGAAATAGAAAAGCTAGAGATTTATTTGCGAGCGTTTAAGTATGAGAAGAAGATAGAGTTATGGGCAAGAAATAAAGGAGAAAAGAAGTTTAAACTAATTAAGATCTATGATGTATGTAGAACTTCCGGGAGGCTTGGCCCTAAGCGCAAGGAAGGAGATTTTCAAATTCCAGAGGGTTTCTACCATATAGACGCATTTAATCCAGCCAGTTCATATTATCTTTCAATGCGAATTAATTATCCAAACAAATCAGATCGTATACTTGGTTATAAACAGAAATTAGGAGGAAATATTTGTATTCATGGAGATTGTGTAACTATAGGATGTTTGCCGATAACTGATAATGAAATAAAGGAATTGTATTTGTTTTGTATAGAAGCGAAAGATTGTGGCCAGAGTAAAATTCCAGTTACAGTGTATCCAGCTAGACTGACAGATAATAATTATAAAAATTTAGTTGAGAAGTATAATTCTGAGAAAGATAAAGTAAATCTATGGACAGATTTAAAAGCGGCATATGACAAGTTTAACGAATCAAAAAGTTTACCAACTGTGACTTTTTTACAGAGTGGAAGACATGAAATAAAATAAGAATGGTTTGTAAGCAATTGGAATAATCAATCATGCTATCCTCCCCGCTCAGCGTAGCACCAAAGTAACAATATTCACGTTCGGCATAGCGTCTCGCTATGTCGTATGCCACAAGGCTTATAGCCTGTATAATAAATATTAAGAATGAGTACAGGATATCAAATTAAAGAACAGGATGGACTTTATTATTTAACCATACAAATAGTAGGGTGGGTAGATTTATTTAGTCGGCAAGATTATAGAGATATAGTAATTGATAATTTAAAGTATTGTCAGCAACACAAAGGTTTAGTAGTATATGCTTATGTAATAATGAGTAACCACATTCATATAATTGCACAAGCTGAGGATAATAATTTAAGTGCCGTACTGCGCGACTTTAAAAGCTACACAAGCAAGTGTATTTTGAACCGCATAACAGAAGGAGCAGAAAGTAGGCGCGAATGGTTACTATACTTATTTAAACAAGCTGCAATAAAGCACAAGCGTAATAGTCAATATCAAGTATTTACGCATGAGAATCACGCCATTCATTTGTATTCCGATAAGTTCATAGATCAGAAGTTAGAATATATCCATGATAATCCTGTAAGAGCTGGCATAGTAAAAGAGCCCGAAGATTATTTATATAGCAGTGCAAGTAATTATGCATTAGAACAACCAATTCTATTAGATGTATCAATAATTACTACCACATGGAAGACTATATAGTAAATCGGCCAGAGGCCTGAGAAGAACAACGAAGCGAGACGCTTCGCTGAGCGTGGTGTTCATAGTACTTGGTATGTTGGTTTTGTAATCTTTTCTAAATGCATCACAATAGTTTTATATTTGGAGCATAGAAGTGTTGACAACATAAAAACAACTAAAAATATGGCTAATAGGTGGGGAATACCAAAAGAAGTAGAAGAGTATGTTGTAAATAGAGATTTGATATGTGTTTATTGTGGTGTTGATTTTTCTAAAAATCACGACTCAAGAAAGACAAAACCATCATGGGAACATATCGTTAATGATATTCGTATTTCAACCATAGATAATATTGCATTGTGTTGTATCTCATGTAATGCTAGTAAGGGGGCAAAGTTGCTTGTGGATTGGCTCGACGGAAAATATTGTAAAACAAAAGGTATAAATAAAGAGACGGTAGCACAAGTGGTAAAAGATGCACTTAAGAAGCCGCCTACCCATGCTAGTCCCCCGCTCAGCGTAGCACCAAAGTAACAATATTCATGTTCGGCATAGCGTTTCGCTATGTCTTATGCCACAAGGCTTCTATCCTTTGTTTTGTACAAAACTTATATTTTAGCATTTTTATTTAGTTGGCCAGAGGCCTGCGAAGAACAACGAAGCGAGACACTTCGCTGAGCACGCATTTAAAACCGTGCAATAAGCAAGCAGTAAAGTTTAGCCTTGCATAAGACGGTTTGTAACCAGCTATTTAAAAGTTAAAACAACAGAGTATTGGCACCTTTCCATAAAGTATCTACAATAAAAGTCCTATTACTCTTATTGCATCATGGCAACAATGTAAAATATTCCTTTAAACAACTTCAATAATAAACACCTATCAACAAGTGTATTAAACAAAAATTATTATATTAGATGTAGTAAAACTTTAACAAATCCCTTATGAAACGTATCCAAGGCCCAATGCCCAAACTAAGCCCCCAAAACCCAAAATCCATTGTTATATTCTGTAGCAATACCATCATCAAACAAAAAACATAGTTGTATAAACTATCCTGCACAGTGCACTTATCACCATAGTACTTTATACGAATCGGATTATTGAATTTTAGGCTTATCGCATATGGGCGAAAGTCCAATGTATTGCCCGAAGCCATAATCTAAATAGATTATTGGCCAAATTCTCGCCGGAAGTGCTTTGCGTATATAGATTATAGGCAAAATTCTTTCCTGAAGCGCTTTGCGTATATACGATAATGCTAAAAGTTGTGCTGGAAGCCAATATCCCATATGGGCGAAGGCTATTTGCTTCGCCGGTAGCCATAATCTATATGGGATATGCCCAAAACTGTAGAAGGTTAAAATGTATTTAGGAGTTGGTTCATTATCAGTAACTTACCGTGTGGGGTTGTTTTTTGTAAAATCATAATTCCTTAACAAAGAGCCATTTTACCGATGCTATTACCCATTGAATGATAGAAATAATAATCCTCTTAATAAATAATCTAAATTAAAATTTATGGAAAAAATTCAGAAGATAAGAACAGATATTCGGGTTGCCGAACTAGCTGGTTTAGGTCAAATTTGCTTAGGCGAGTTTAGTGCAGAACTTATTGAAAGTGATGCCAACTTAGCTAATATAGTATCAAAGGCATCGCCCATAGTGGATGCCATAGTTGATGCCATGAATAAGGATGAGGTGTCCTTAAGTTTACAGGATAAAGACTCTGGTAGAGACAGTACCTACAAGTCTATTGTTTACCTAGTGCGCGGTTATTTGCATCATCCTGATGCCAATGTAGCTGCGGCGGCCCAAAAGGTGGATGCCGTTATTAAGAAATATGGTTTTGAGCTTATTGAGGTAGGTTATGTTCCGCAGTCGGCATTAATAAAGTCGTTTTTAGCGGATATGAATGCGGCTCAACTGAAGGCTGCAATAGATATATTAGTGGGTGTTGGTGCCTTGCTTATCACGCTAGATACGCAGGAAACGGAGTTTCTAGCCTTTCAGAAAGAGAATGCGACTCAACTAAACGCCAAGCTTGAGAGTGCCAATGCATCGGAGCTAAAGCAAGAATTAATAAAACTGTTGAACGGAAAGCTAATTGTTTACCTACGCGGTATGCAAGCCATTCAGTTAGCAAATTACAAAGTACCCTGTGCAAATATTGCCAAGTACATTAACGATGCCAACGAAGTGGTGCGTCAGCGCCGATTAAGTAAAGTAGCTTAAAACTGTACAAAGAGGATTACTGAGCCAGTTCGTTTTTACGTACTGGCTTTCTTATTTCTACTTATTCATGTTGTTTAGTGCTTCAGATACATTAATGGCGTAATCACCAATTTTTTCACACTCCGTAATTAAATCGGTAAAAATTGTGCCAGCCTCATAGGTGTATTCTTTTTCATTCAAATACTCAAGGTGTTCCGTTTTAAGCTGGTAGTAGTACTGATTTATTTCAGTTTCAATCTTTTCAGCTTTCTCTATTCTTACTTTTTTCTCATCAATGCTCAAGTTATGCTGCATCACTAAAAGTGCTTCTTCAGCTTTGTGCAACATCTGATCAACACGTTCCATAATAAGAGGCGAGAAATGTATTTTATTCTTGTGCATTCGGTTAATGATGCGCGCTATATTAAAGCTGCTATCTCCAATACTTTCTAGGTCGCTTACTAATTTAAGCATTGAGCGGATGCGTTTTCGGCTTAATTCACTCAGTTTACCCTGCGATACTTTAGCTAAATAATTGGCAATTTCAACTTCAACATCATCACTAATCGATTCGTATTTGGCAATACTATTAAACAGTTTGCTATGTTTCTTTTCGTTCTCTTCAGCAAATAAGCGTCGGTTAAAGCCCAACATTTTATTGGTATGTTTTGCATAAAACTGAAGCTCTTTTTTAGCCTGCAATATCGATAGTTCCGAAGTAGAGAGCATTCCGGTGGTAATATATCTTAGCTTAAACTCCTCTCCTTCTTCACCCTTGTGCTGCACAATATCAATTACCAAGCGCGATACCAAGGGCACAAAACCAATAAATAAAATAAGATTGATCAGGTTAAAGGTTGTATGAAAAAGTGCCAAGCTAAAAGGAATTAAAGCTTGCGGATTTTTAGTTTCAATGCGACTGTTATTGGCTATAATACCTTCAATAAACTCTGTAAACGGTGTAAATATGCAAAGCATCCATGCCACCCCAACTAAGTTAAATAATAAGTGAAATCGGGCTGTTCTTTTTGCCGATACATTGGCAATGGTTGCGGCAATATTTGGTGTGATGGTGGTTCCAATGTTTTCGCCTAAAATCATGGCAGCACCCAACTCGTAGCTAATCCAACCCTGATTACACATTACAAAAGTAATGGCCATGGTAACACCCGATGACTGAATAATTACAGTAATAATACAGCCTATGAGTAAAAACACCAAAACAGAACCAAAACCTAAATTGGTATAATCTGATAAAAACTGAAGTATACTCGGGTTTTCATTAATATCGGGTACCGAATTCTGAATAAAGCTTAAACTCACAAATAATATTGAGAACCCAATAATGGCTTCTCCCCATGAGCGATGACGAGGTCTTTTAGAAAAAACCAAAGGGAATCCTACCGCCATTAACGGCAAGGCATACTCGGCAAAATTAAACCTGAAGCCCACCAGCGAAATTAACCAACCCGTTACTGTGGTACCTACATTGGCACCCATAACCACTCCAATAGATTCAACCAGTGAAACCAAGCCAGCGTTTACAAAGCTTACTACCATTAAAACGGTAGCACTAGATGATTGAATGGTTGCTGAAACAACAAAACCCGTTAATACACCTAAAAAACGATTGGATGTCATTGCAGCAAAAATGCTTCGCATCTTTGATCCAGCTACTTTTTGAACTGCTTCACTCATTAACTTCATTCCGTAAAGGAATAAACCAATGGCTCCAATAAACTTCAGTAAATCTAATAAAGAATACTCCATGAGGGTTTCAATAGTGTTTTTTAAAACTTATTCAATCGTATTGAAACACAAAAATAGAAACATTTTTTATCCTTAAGCTAGGCAATGTGTTAATATTCCTATTTTATTCTTTAAAAGCACCTAAAGCAATGATGCACGATTAAATTAAAGCAATTAGAATGCTTTCTGAATGCGAATTATTATTCTGCTACACTGTTGAATATACGGAAGTATCGTTGGCTTAAAATGAGGAGTGCTATTCTGGGGCGAAGAAGAAAGTCAGCAGAGCTTGGGGTGCTTGCAAAGGGCTAACTTATTCGAGCTTTGTTTGTTGGGGGTGTGATATTAGTTTTTGCCTATTAGCAAGTCAGTAGCAAGTGGATGCATCGATCGGGTAATATCTGACCACATAATCGCAACATACAATTCATCCATAGAAAATATGGGATGCCATTGTAATTCCGGACTTAATGAGTCTTCTAGTATTTTTGCTAAGCTATCCATTTCAATCAAATTTAGTTTCAATTTGTATTTCACAGAGTTATAACCAATATTTGTGCCAAAGGATAAATATTTTGAGCATGGAAGATTCAACATCAGTTCGTTTAATGAAGCAACTACAATTTATTGCTGAAATTGATAAGGTAAAGCAAATAATAAGGCAAACATTATTATTAGATAAAAGCAGGCAAGAGAATGATGCTGAGCACTCTTGGCATATGGCTATGGCCGTATTTATTTTACATGAACATGCCAATGAAACGGACATTGATTTAGTGAAGTCAGTTAAGATGGCGTTGATACACGATATTGTTGAGATTGATGCTGGCGATGTTTTTGCTTATGATACTGCCGGGCATCACAATAAGTTTGAAAACGAGTTAAAAGCTTCGGAACGTATTTTTGGCTTATTGCCCGATGATCAGGCTGCAGAATACAAACAATTATGGCTCGAGTTTGAGAAAGGTGAAACAAACGAGGCTAAATTTGTAGGTGCAATTGATAAGTTTATGCCTATTTATCACAATTATTTAACCGAAGGACAACAATGGCATAAGCATGGTGTTACTTCTGAAATGGTTCTTAAAAGAAATCAACCCTTGCAGCAAGGGTCAGATATATTATGGGCCAGGGTAAATGAGTTTATTGAAGAGTGTAAAGAAAAAGGAATTTTAGAATAAAAATCATGAGCGATAAAAGTAACGAGTGGGAAGAACTTCTTATAAAAGTAAGTAAGCGTTTTAATGTATTGGCCGATTTTGATTTTCTGCTATTTATAATTGGTATTCAGGAGCGTGGACAAGGGTTTCAGAAATATGAGAAGCAAGACAAAATGGATATGATTAATTTGGCGCGCTGTGTACTTTTTGAACAATGTGGTTATTACAAACAAAAAGGGGTTGACGAAGAAGGTTGGCCTGAGTTTGAGGTATTGAAAAAGGTAGAAGATATTGCCCCATCAGAAAGAGAGGCAATGTTGAAAAAGGCTATGATCGATTATTTAAACGATAAATTATAAGATGTTTAATAAAATTGTAGTAGTTGATAAGGCAGGTCTTCACCAATGGGCAATAGATGAGCTGCAGGAGCTAAGCGTAAATCCGATTGTACAGTTTGAGGATGATCCGGGTAAGGATGAAATCACTTTAGAGAGAATTAAAGATGCCGACTGCGTTTTTGTATCGTGGCGAACACCCATAAGAGAAAATGTACTTAAACAGTGTAGCAACATCAAGTATATTGGGATGTGTTGCAGCTTATACGATAGTAAATCGGCCAATGTCGATGTGCATTATGCCAATCAGAATAACATTGTAGTTAAGGGAATTCGTGATTATGGCGATGAGGGCGTTATTGAATTTATAATATCAGAAACCATTCAGCTCATTAAAGGTCTTGGTAAAAACATGTGGCGTAATGAGCCTGTGGAATTAACACGCCGTAAAATTGGCATTATCGGAATGGGCACAACCGGCCTGATGCTTGCCAATCGCTTTGCTGCCTTTGGTGCTGAAATATTCTATTATTCGCGCCGAAGAAATAGGGAAGCTGATAGCTTAGGTTATCAATTTCTGCCTTTAAACGAGTTGCTGCATACAGCAGAGATTGTATCTACCCATCTTCCTAAAAAAACATCTCTTATGGGAGAGCAAGAGTTTAAGCACTTTGGGAATGGAAAGATTTTAATAAACACATCATTAGGTTTAACTTTTGAGAAGAATGCTTTTGAACAGTGGATTGAGAAAGAAGGTAATTTTGCTATTTTTGACGGCGAAGGAATAAAGCCGCATGCCAATTCTTTCTCTAAATATGATAATATTATTGCATCAAGCTTAACAACCGGATTCACTAAGGAAGCCAAAGTTAGGTTAACCAAGAAGGTATTAGAAAACGTAAAATCTTATATTTCAGCCTTCGAAACAGTTTCTTAAAAGATTAAAATATTATGAAAAAATTATTATCCATCTTACTACTAATTAGTGCTATATCTCTTGTGGGTTGCGCTGAAAAAGGTAATGAGCCAATTGTGCTGATAAAAACTAAATTTGGTAACATGAAGGTGCGCCTTTTTAATGGTACCCCAGCACACCGCGATAATTTTTTAAAGTTGGTAGATGAGGGAATTATTGATAGCACACTTTTTCATAGAGTTATTGATGGATTTATGATTCAAGGTGGAGACCCTGATTCAAAAAATGCAAAACAAGGAGCCCCTCTTGGGAAAGGTGGTCCGGGTTATACCATTCCTGCGGAGATTGATTATCCAAAGCATTTTCATAAAAAGGGGGCTTTGTCAGCAGCACGACAAGGTGATAGAGTAAATCCAGAGAAACGTTCTTCAGGTTCGCAGTTTTACATTGTGCAAGGTGAAATTATTGAAGATGATGAGTTGGTACAAATTGAAAATAGAGGAAAAGATCAACAACGCAGAAAAATATTTAACGAGTTGTTAGAACAGTATAACGATAGTTTAGATGCTTTACAGCGTGCAAACAAGCAGGCTGAGGTAATGCAATTGCAGCAAAAAATTATGGCTGAGGTAAATGTTATTTACGAGCAACAAACTCCTTATGAAATGCCAAGCGAGGTGAAGGAAGCTTATAAAACCATTGGTGGTACGCCTCGTTTAGACGACAGTTATACTGTATTTGGCCAGCTTATTGAAGATAAAACGCTTTTTGAAAAGGTACAATCTCTGTTTGGTAAGAAATTCGGTTTCGAAGTATTGGATGCTATTGCCGCTCAAGAATGCGATGGTCGCGATAGGCCAATAGAAGATATTCAAATGCGCGTAAAAGTTTTAAAAAGATAGTTTATGCAGTCCTCTTATCTCAAGGTATTTCTTTTTTGTGCTTCATTATTTATTATTTCAAAGCTTGAGGCACAAAGTAAGTCCGTTGTAATTTCAACCAATTTGGGCGAAATTAAAATTATGCTTTACGACGATACGCCTAAGCATCGCAATAGCTTTATTCAGCTTGCCAAAGAGGGGCACTACGATGGAACTTTATTCTACAGAGTAGTTAAAAACTTTGTGATTCAAGGCGGTTCTTCCGATTCTAAAAATGCGCCAGCTGGCAAACACATTGGGTATGGAAGTTCTAAATTAACCATTGATTCAGAGTTTCAAGAAAATAGAATACATAAAAAGGGAGCGATTTGTGCACCGCGTCAACCTGAAGATATCAACCATTTTAAGATGTCGGATATCAGTCAGTTTTACATTGTGCAAGGAAAAGTATACAGCAATGAGGAGTTAGATTTATTGGAGAAGGCAACCAATAATCCAATAAAAATTGCACTCAAGAAAAAGTACTATCTACCTGTTAAAGATTCCTTGGCAGTTCTTAAAAAGACCGATCCAAAAGCCTTTAATGCGCTGTTGCGCGATGTGAAAGAGAAAATTGCTTTTGATTACGCTGTCTCTAACAAGCTTGAATTTACCGATGAGCAACGAAAAAATTATACAAGTATAGGTGGTTTACCTGAGTTAGATGGTGATTATACTGTTTTTGGCGAAGTAGTTTCGGGTATGTCTGTCATCAATAAAATTGCGGCTCTTAAAGTGGATAAAAACAACCGACCTTTGCAAGATGTTAAATTGGTAATTCTTACAAATTAAATGCTGATGCGAAATCTCCTTGTTGTATTAATCATTCTTCTTTGTGGATTGTCATCTTGTAAACAATCTTCAAATAACTCAAGTACCATATCAAAAGACGAGAGAAGTATTCCGAAGGGTTCCTTCCAAAAGAATATAAAAGGAGTAGTTGAGGTAGAAACCTACGATCATTATGGGAGACTGCTGAAGCAAGGATATGGTTTTTATATAAGCTCAAAAACTTTGGTTACCAATCTTAGCCTAGTAAAAGGGAGTTTTAATGTAAAGGTTGCCATATCCGGATCGGATGAGTTGGTTCCCGTAGCGGGATATTTAGCTTATGATATCAATGCTGATTTGGTCATTCTAAAAACACATACCGAGAATCTTCGCTATCTAAAATTAAATAAGGCTATTAAAGATATACCCGATAGCATAAAAGGTTTATATCGACAAAATAAAAAGATTTATGCTCCGAAGCTTGCTGTAAAAGAGCGTGTGGTAACGGATTCATTAAGCTATCTAAATCTCGACAGGGCCTTAAAAGATGGCATACCTGCATTTACTTATTTACACCATGTTGTTGGTATAACGCAGTACATTAAATCAAAAGAGGGTGATTATTCACGCTTAATTCCGATATCTGAGGTTCTAAAATTGCAGAAAAAACAGGCGAAGCAACCAACTTCGGTTTACGAATTAAGAGCTAAAACCAATAAAATATATCCATCCTATAAAAAGATTAAAGGTTTTAATATAGAAACTACCATGGGTAATATTGGTATTAAACTGTATAACGAAACACCTATTTTCAGAGATAATTTTATAAAATTGGTTTCCGATAATTTTTACGATAGTCTATTAATACATCGAGTATTAAAGAATTTTTTAATTCAAACGGGAGCTGCAGATAGTAAATATGCTAGTAAGGATGATTTAGTTGGCTGGCAAGGTCCGGGTTATAATTTGCCTACTAAAATTGCTAAAACCCGATTTCATAAAAGGGGTGCCATAGCAGCTTCAAAGATGCCTGCAGAGCGCAATAAACATAACCGAAGCGATGGTTCGCAGTTTTATATAATAGGCGGTAGAACCTTTACTGATGATGAACTGAACGATATTGAAAAAGAAAAGGGTTTTAAGTTTTCATCGGAGCAAAGGCATATTTATAAAACACAAGGAGGCGCTCCTTATTTAGATGGCGATTATGTGGTTTTTGCCGAGGTAACCTCCGGTATGCATGTGGTTGATAAAATTGCATCAGTTGAAACTGATGCGGTGGATAGACCTTATAATGATATTAGAATAAAAACCATTCATATAGTACTTCAATAATCATGAATCAATTATGGATTGTTAATTGATAATTAATGATTAAATTTGCACCTCAAATTCACGAATAAAATTCAGCAATAATGCTCGATAAGATAAAAGCGCTACAAGACGAAATAAAGAAAATCACGGTTCAGTCTGCTGACGAAGCAGAACACCTTAGAATTAAATACCTAAGTAAAAAAGGAAAGATTTCTGAATTGGTTAACGAATTCAGAACAATTCCGAATGAACAAAAACGTGAAGTAGGTCAGGTATTAAATAAAATGAAGGCTGAAGCTACTGACTTTATAAATAACCTTAAAGCTGAATTTGCCAACACAAAAACTGATGAGAAAAGTGAAGATTTTACGCTTCCTGGATCATTAATGAAGTTAGGTAGTCGTCATCCATTGTCGATTGTTCGTAACGAGATTGTTGATATTTTCGCACGCTTAGGGTTTAATGTTGCTGAAGGTCCTGAAATTGAAGATGATTTTCATGTATTTACCGCATTAAATTTTCCAGAGGAGCATCCTGCACGTGATATGCAAGATACTTTCTTCATTGAAAAAGATCCGGATGTACTATTGCGTACGCATACTTCATCGGTTCAGGTTCGTGTAATGGAGAAGCAACGTCCGCCAATCCGTAGCATCTTCCCAGGTCGTGTATTTCGTAACGAAGCTATTTCAGCTCGTGCACACTGTATTTTTCACCAAGTGGAAGGTTTATACATTGATGAGAATGTATCCTTTGCCGATTTAAAGCAAACCTTATTATATTTTGCCAAAGAAATGTTTGGTGAAAAAACTGAGATTCGTTTACGCCCATCTTATTTCCCGTTTACTGAGCCATCTGCAGAGATGGATATTTCATGTACACTTTGTGGTGGTAAAGGATGTAATGTTTGTAAATACACTGGTTGGGTAGAAATTTTAGGTTGTGGTATGGTAGATCCGCATGTACTTGAATACTCAAATATTGATAGTGAAAAGTATACAGGTTTTGCCTTTGGTATGGGTATTGAGCGTATTACAATGCTAAAATATCAAATTAAAGATATTCGTTTATTCTTTGAGAATGACGTTAGGTTTGTAGAGCAGTTTAAATCTGCTTTATAAATCAATTATAAGCGTATTAGTAAGCCGGTAACATGTATTTGTTGTCGGCTTTTTTATTGGATACAGTTAAGCGCTGTTGTATATTTGACATAACAATAAATAAAAAGTATGGCATTAGATTCAATTTGGTTAGGTATTGCGTTTGCGTTAGGTTATGTTTTTAAAAGAATAAACCTCCCCCCTATGCTTGGTTTCTTGTTATCAGGTTTTGTATTAAACGCCACCAATGCTGAGCATAGTGAGTTGCTAGAGGGCATTGCCGATATTGGTGTTTTGTTATTGCTTTATACCATTGGATTAAAAATAAATATAAAAACGCTAGCTGAGAAAGCCATTTTCGGAGGAACATTGCTTTCTACAAGCATATCGGTAGTGGTAAGTTTTGGTTTTATTTGGCTTATATCCCTGGTAGGGTTACCATTGTTTACCGATCTTACTTTAGCTCAAATTTCAATTATTGCATTTGCTCTTAGTTTCTCAAGTACTGTATTTGTAATTAAAATACTAGAAGAACGAGGTAACCTAAACTCCTCCGAAGGGAAAGCGGCAGTAGGCATATTGGTGATTCAAGATATATTGGCCGTTCTGTTTATTACCATTGCTTCTAAAAAGGTTCCTTCGCCTTATGCATTATTGCTCTTGTTACTGCCATTTCTACGCCCTTTATTATTGCGTATACTAAAAAAGAGTGGGCATGGTGAAATGCTTACATTGTTTGGTTTTTTAATGGCTCTTGTTGGTGCTGAGCTATTCGAATTAGTCGGCTTAAAGCCTGATTTAGGAGCGCTTATATTTGGGATAATCATCTCCAACAATGAAAAATCAAATGAGCTAGCGAAGAATTTGCTCCACTTCAAAGATTTCTTCTTGATTGCATTTTTCTTAGGAATTGGTTTTAACGGAATTCCAACTATTGATACTGTAGTGGCAGCAGTAATAATTAGTGTATTGTTGTGGGCAAAACCTTTAATATATCATTTCTCATTTACACGGTTTTCATTTCCATCTCACTCCTCATTTTTTGCATCCGTAAGTTTAACCAACTATTCTGAGTTTGCTTTAATTGTAGCAGCATTTGCCACTAAAGCGGGTTTAATAACCAGTGATTGGGTTCTGGTTATTGCATTAATAATTAGTATCTCTTTTATCGTATCCTCGTTATTAAACGGAAGGGCACACTTGCTATTCGAAAAGTACAAAGAGCATATTAATAAGTGGGGATCGTCGAAGGAAGAAAATGAAGAGATCATTCGTGTGGATATTTCAAAACGTGAGGTGTTAATTATTGGGATGGGAACCGTTGGTACCAATATTTACGACCAACTAAATAAAGTATACCCCAACAAAATTGTGGGTCTTGATTCTGATCCAAAAAGAATTCAATTGCATGAAAAGGCCATTAGAAATGTAGCCCTTCACGATGCAACCGATATTAAGTTTTGGGATTCAATACCACCCAATCAGATCCATACAGTTGTTTTGGCTTTACCCGATTTCCAAAATAATATATTTGCCATCAAACGATTGATTAGTTTGGATAGATCCATTGATATATATGCAACCGCACGTTACTCTGATGAGGTTGAAATGCTAAGAGATGCCGGAGCACAGCATGTATTTACATTGTTTGAAGAGGTAGGTAAAGGTATGGCTAACGAAATTCTTCGAAAATCTAACAATACGCTAGAATTTGAAATAGGAGCCAATTAATTTCTCATTAATGTGTTAGAGATATAGTCAGAAGTCAGCATGCACAATTTTCTATTAGTAATTATAAGTACAATATTCTGCCCTTCAGACTCCTCACTCCTGACTGAAAACTGCTTAATTTACCTTAATTTTAAAATGAACAGGAATGGCCAATTGGTATAGAGCAGAAACCCCACAATATTGTTCTTCCGATAATTTTACTGCACGTTCTAACTTTGCCATTGGTAAGTCCTCACCTATAAAGTGGTAAATAACTGTCATCTCCTTGTAGTATTTAGGATCTTCATCTGTTAGTTCACCTTCTACAGATATGGTTAAATCATCGAACTTAACGCGCATTTTTTTAAGCATCGATGTAATATCCATACCAGTACAACCTGCCAAAGCCAAAAGCATTAAAGGCTTAGGTCTGTGGCCTGAATTATCACCGCCATGTTCTTCGCCTGCATCTATCCTAATTGAATGACCACCAACGTTTGATTCGAAGGCCATATTCTTAATCCATTTTAAATCTACTGTTGTTTTCATAGTTATTATGTATTGTTTTAGTTAATTTCACACCAAGTGCATGAAATAGATTTAAGATAATATTGCGGTTTAATAAATAATTCTTTTATAGAATATGACAAAAGCTAGACTATATTATCTTTATTTATATCTTTGTCACTTTAAAAGTGATTATTTTTAATTCGAAATAGCATTATAGTCTAATTTTGAATAATTTATAAACAATCCATTTCGGATATTAACAATAAGAGCAGGGAATGAAGAATGTTCAAAGTGTTCCTTACAATGAGCCTATAAGCATACAAGAGTTCGAAATTTTTAAAGGACTTACTGAATCACAAATTGAAAGTGTGAGTCAGAGTATGGTTGCAACTCTTCATAAAAGAGGCGGAACAATTTACCATGAGGGAAGTAGAATTAACGGTACCTTTTTAGTTGTTCAGGGAATTCTAAAGATATTTAAGACGGGGTTTGACGGTAAAGAACAAATTATCCGTTTTGCTAAGAAAGGAGATCTTATAGGATACCGATCTGTTATCAGTGATGAATTAGCTTGTAGTACTTCAAAGGTGATACAAGATGTTGTTTTAATATACTTGCCAGGCGAAGTTCTGGAGAACTTATTAAACGACAATGCTAAATTCTCAATGACTTTAATGAAGCTTACTTGTAAAGAGTTAGCCGAATCCAATAAGTTTTTAACTGATATTGCACAAAAAACAGTAAGAGAGCGATTAGCTGAAGTATTACTATTGTTAATGGATACTTTTGAATTGGATGATGAGAATACCTTACAAATTTCGTTAACTCGCGAAGAGTTGGCAAATATGGTGGGTACAGCAACAGAGTCAGTTATCCGACTTTTATCTGAGTTTAAATCTGATAAGCTGATTGAACTGAATGGAAGGAAAATTAAACTTTTAAACATACCTAAACTTATTAAGATTGGTAATGTTTACGTATAGTAGAAGATTAAAAAATTAAATATAAATAGGGTTTTCTTTTAAAGGAGACCCTTTTTTTATGTCATTTAGAATTTAAATAGCTAGTTAATAGCTAATTTTGTGGCATATAAAAAGCGATAACATATAATGAAGAGGGAAGATTTTGAAATAATGGCACCTGTAGGATCGTACGAATCTTTACAAGCAGCCATTCAGGGGGGAGCAAATTCAGTATATTTTGGAATTGAAGGCTTAAATATGCGCTCGCGCTCCTCAAATAATTTTACAGTTGACGATTTGCGCGAGATTGCTAAAATTGCGCATGCTGAGAATGTAAAAACCTACCTTACTGTTAATACGGTTCTTTATGATCAAGATTTAGACTTGATGCGCAAGATTATTCTTGCTGCAAAAGAAGCCAATTTATCTGCAATTATTGCATCTGATGTATCTGCTATTTCCTTTGCCAGAGAAATTGATATTGAAGTACACCTTAGTACGCAGCTTAATATTTCTAATGTTGAGGCATTGAAGTTTTATGCTCAATTTGCCGATGTTGTTGTATTGGCTCGTGAATTAAATATGGACCAGGTGGCGCATATTTACAGAGAAATTCAGGTGCAGCAAATAAAAGGCCCTAATGGCGAATTGGTGCGCATAGAAATGTTTAGTCATGGTGCTTTATGTATGGCTGTATCAGGTAAATGTTATTTAAGCTTACACAATACCGACTCCTCAGCCAATAGAGGGGCTTGCCTACAAACTTGCCGTAGAAGCTATATTGTAACCGACAAAGAAACGGGTCAGGAACTTGAGGTGGATAACGAATATATTATGTCGCCAAAGGATCTTAAAACCATTCATTTTTTAAACAAGATGGTTGACTCGGGCGTGCGTGTATTTAAAATTGAAGGTAGAGCCAGAGGTCCTGAGTATGTGCATACTGTTTGTAATGCTTATAACGAAGCCCTTGATGCTATTTTAGAAGGCACTTTCACACAAGATAAAATTGACGCCTGGGATAATGAACTTAAAACAGTTTTCAATAGAGGTTTTTGGGATGGTTATTACCTGGGACAAAAGTTAGGCGAATGGAGCCATAATTATGGCAATAGAGCTACTAAGCGAAAAATGATCATTGGAAAGGGAACCAACTACTTCCCAAAAATTAATGTAGCTGAGTTTTTAATGGAGAGCCAAGAGCTTGAAGTTGGCGACGATATATTAATTACCGGGCCTACCACTGGTGTGATAAAAATGAAGGTTGAAGAGATTAGAGTTGACCTAAAACCTGTTCTGAAAACGGTTAAAGGCGAACGCTTTTCAATAGTGGTACCAGAAAAAGTACGACGTTCGGATAAGTTGTATAAATTAGTAGATGCGCACGCAGGATTAAACCAATAATATTATAATTGGAAGCTTGCGCTGAGCGCCTGGGAAATGGCCTCTTTACAAAAAGCTTTTGTTTTGGTTAAAGCTTTAGTAAAACCAAGAAGTTGAGAGCTTCGCTCGAAAATCACTTGGCTGCACTTAAGCTTTAAATAGATAAAAAAGTTATTTGTAAAGCAGCCTTGATTTTGCTTACTTTCTTTCATCAAGTAAAGAAAAGTAAGTAGGGCCTACCTGCCGGTAGGCAGGTTTGGGTTGAAGACCCAATGTGTAATATTATTTACGACAACATTATTAGAATATGTTATATAAAGGAAACTTAGAAAAGATGATCTCTGAAAATAATTCAGAGGTTGTATACACGCTCCCAGTAGGTGATGATAGAATTGATCTTAACCCATTTATTGGTAAAAACATTCAACTTACTTTTTTAGATCAGATAAACTGCGTTGCCTGCGGTAAGAAAACCAATAAATCGTTTTCGCAAGGCTTTTGTTACAATTGCTTTCAAAGCTCGCCAATGGCAAGTGAGTGTATATTACGACCAGATCAGTGCAAAGCACACTTAGGCGTTTCGCGCGATATGGAATGGAGTAAAACACATTGTTTGCAGCCACATATTGTATACTTGGCAGTATCGTCTAACTTAAAAGTAGGTATCACTCGTCAATCGCAAATTCCAACACGTTGGATTGATCAGGGTGCGAGTGCAGCCATTATATTGGCAACCGTTCCGAATAGACATATTGCTGGTACCATAGAAAAGTATTTGATGCAATATTACAGCGATAAAACCAGTTGGCAAGCTATGCTAAAAGGTACATCGGCCGAAGTTGATTTAGTGGCTGAAAAGAAAGTTGCCGCAAGTAAGTTACCTGTTGAATTACAACAATATATTCAGAAAGAGGATTTATTAACTCAAATTAATTTTCCGGTAAGTGCTTATCCCGATAAGGTAAAGAGTGATAGTTTTGATAAATCTAAAACCGTATCAGGCGTATTAAAAGGGATCAAAGGTCAGTATTTGATTTTTGAGGACAATACGGTACTTAATGTGAGAAAGCACCGAGGATATTTAGTTGAAGTTAGTTTGTAAGTTAAGCCTATACTTAATCAATATAATTCTATCAATTATGAAGAAAGTAATTAAAAAGTTTATCAACAATCAGTTATTGGGAAATACCATTCTGTTTGTGATTATTTTGTGTTTAATTATTTCTTCGCAGTTATTCTCGAACTATCCAACGGGGCAAGGCATTAACAGAGTTATATTTAATGTGTTAATTGTTACTAGTTTATTATCTATCAAGCAAGGCTTTAACAAGCTTTTTACTTTTGCACTTATTACGGTTATTAGTATAGAAGTAATTAGTTATATCATTAATATACCTTACCTGGAGTTTATTTCCGAAGGGCTTAAAATATTATTCTTCGCCAATATTGTTTATTTATTATTTAGGCAAGTGGCCAGTAGTAAACGTGTTGATAACCGGGTGATTTTAGAGGCCATAAATGTTTATTTATTATTTGCCATAATAGGGAGTTTGTTTGCTGCTATTATTTACATGGGTAATAATAATGCATTTCTGTTTAATACCATTGATAACCCGAATTACTCCGATTTCTTTTATTTTGCCACAATAACAGTTACCACAATTGGTTATGGCGATATTACGCCAGTTACCAACTCGGCGCAGTTGTTAACTATGATATTAGGCTTGGGCGGACAGTTATATATTACGCTTGTTTTAGCTATGTTAGTGGGTAAATATTTGAGTGCACCGTCGAAAAAATAAGGACATAAAAAAAGGGATTTCAACCGTTGTTGAATCCCTTTTCTTTAACCTAAACCCTAATCTATGAAAAAAAACTTCTTATGTCTGTTTTATGCGGATTTTTATAAAATTGGAATGCCTTAGAGACATTCCAATCTATAACCTAAACCCTAACCTATGAAAAAACTCTCATGCTCTTCGTATAGGAATATTGCAAAGCATGTGCCAAAAATATCTTACAATGTGTTTTTAGACTTTGTTAACACATGAAACTACTTTAAGCTATACTGCACAACTTGCTAGCATTTGTTTAAACTCTTGTTTTTGAACTTGGTCAGCGTTGCTTCCTCTACTAATATATTCGCTTAAACCATCGAGGTTGGCTAGTTGTAGGGTTTCTACATCAAAGGCTTTGTTTTTTAATTCGGATAGTTCGCCCAGGCCTGCTTCATTAAATAGTTCTAGTAGCTGTGGATATTGGTTTTCGGGCATATTAACAAAGGTGCTGAGTCGGTCAATTTTCCAGTAACTAATATCGTGTTTTCCCAAACCACTAATTTGCTTTAATTTATCACCTTCGGGTGTTGAGTTGTGTGTAATAAACAAAAATGTTTTGCATATCAGTTTATCCTCAATAACATCCATTACCATGTAGCCCACTATTACACCGTGTAGTTTGTAGGGTAGCAATAAATATTGTTTATAGGCTAATATTGATTTAATTTTTACCGTGTTTTCCCATAAAGCATAATGCAGCGCTTCGGTACTAAGTAGGTTCAGTCGCTCTTTTAATCGCCGTAAGGCATGTGCTTGAATGTGCAAGCTTAATGAATCATGTTTTGTTTGATGTGTAGCAGGCAGTACGGTATTGCAAACCTCTATCCACCTGAAACCAATTGTGAAATCGGGCGAGCCTAATTGAAATATAGGGCGATAGTTACCATTTATACCAACGTAGCTTTTTTTGGCATTTACACCAGATAGTTCGGTTATTACATCTAATGCCGGATTATCTTTAAAGATGGCTGCAATTCTAACGTTTATTGCTATATATTTTGTGCTTGGTATACTCATTTGTAAAGTAACCCGAACTAACATTAATACATAGCGTTCAAAGAATTGTCTGTAGAATTTTTTTTCCAAATCTTTAAATTTGTCTATCTCGGGGTTGTTTCTATCCCCCGTTTCGCGGGCTATTCGTTTTTGCATACCTATGGAATAAGTATACAATATTATAATATCGAAAATGGTTGCATTTCGGTCAGCAACATCTAATTTTTCTTTTAATAGTTTAAAGCGTATTAGTTTGTTTATTTTTTTTAATTCTACCTGAGTGAGTAAATGGTTACAAGATTCGGCAGGTAATAGCTTGGGTAAATTATAGAACATATGGTGTAACTCGCTGGACTTAAATTTTGCATAACACGTTACTAGTTTAGCATCATTTAAAGCAAAGCGAAGGCTACTCAGATATCGTTTATAGGCGCTGGGGCCGTTGTATGTTGTAGTTTTCTTTTTTCTTTTTCGTGCCATGGTAAAAAAGGATCAAAGGTTTTTGGGTATCATAAAGGGCACCAACTCATAAGAGTTAATGCCCATTAGTAGTGTAATTTAGTTTGAGATTTCTTCTGCCTTGCGGGTTGCTTTGGCTTTTAGTAGGGCATCTTGCTCAATAATATATTTATTGATGCCTTTTAGTGTATTGTAACAAGCTTCGTCTTTATTTAGGTTGGATAAACCCTCTAAAACATTAAGCCACATTACAAAATCGCCCTGAATGGCTTTGCGTAAATCGCGTACCTTGGGGCTTTGCTTATTGCCATTTTTGGTACGTTCAATGTTGTAGTTTTTAAAGGCTCCGGCTGAGCCTTCGAGCCTGTTGACATCGGCAGTAAGCTCTAGGGTTTCAAAGTGAGCTTTATTTTCAGGTGTTGCCCAAGCAGCAATAACCCTATCGAGCTGTGCAGTTTGTGCATCAAGCGAAAGCCTATCTAAATTAATATCGAAAGTATCGAATACACTAAGCAGAGTAATAGCCGCATTTTTTTTTGCTGCATCGCGATTAATCGCATTACTTTGAAGCATCACCTTTAGGTAGGCATAATCATCATCGCGCTGCGCGTCGAGCTCACTCCTATCAGAGTAATTTACTTCTTTACTCAATACAGCATTAAGTGTAGTCATGTTTTCTATGATGGGTGCCAGTGCTACTGGTATTACATGCTCGGGTGCAAAATTTTGCTGCTGAGCCACTTTTATACTATCTGAAATAAGAATATAAAAGCTGTCGTTTGTTAAAGCTGGATAGTTTACTGATTCTCTGTGGATTTTTGTAAATTCAGTTGTTGACATAATTCAAGTTGAGTTTATTTATGATTATTGATTTATTGTTTAAGCAAATAGCATAAAGCCTCGTAGATGGCTTGCTTAAAAATTAGACTATCTGCTACAAAGTTGATTATGGCTTGCTATTTTTCAGCAAGGCGTATTTTAAAGTAAAAGTATGTTGCTTAAAATAAGCATGGCTAATATTGGCTTGTTTGTTCCTTGCTTATAAATTAAATGTATATAAACAGCCCGGGATACACGATTTAAATTTTAAGCAAGCTATAATCAGCTTCGGGTGGCTAAATAATATTTTTAAGCAAACACTTTTTCTAATTAAAATACGGTTTTGGAATGGAGGGATAAGTTGCTATTAGCGTAATAGCTATCCCTTAATGGGTCGTTGGCTTAACCAACAAATGGCACGTTTAAAAACAAAACCAAGGTTGTGAAATAAGATTTTATAAATACTTGTGGGTAGATTCATTTAGGCTTGGTACTGGGTTGTTTGTTTAATTTTACTATTATCTAAAATATTGATTTTGATTAATATATCCAATAGTTTGGGAGGATTAGTTATAAACAATAGCGTATAACACAGCTGTGGCATGTGCTACAAATACAGTGTTTTTAGGGCTTACTAAGGCTCTAGTGTTTATTGCAGAGAATCGGTTTTACACCATAAAAAAAGGCCGCTTCAATTAAGAAACGGCCTTGTTATATAGCGATGTAATAACTTACATATCTGCCTCTGTTTTTGGCTTGGCTACTTTATTTCGAACTTTAACAGCTACTAAAAACATAACCGGAGACATAATTAAGGTTAACACTGTTGAGGTGGTTAAACCAAAAATTACGGTCCATGCCATTGGCGACCAGAAATCGGCATTATCGCCACCAAAATAGACGTGTGGATTTAACTCAGAAAGTAAGCCAGAAAAATCGAAGTTAAAACCTGTTGCCAAAGGAATCAAACCTAATACCGTAGTAATTGCCGTAAGTAACACTGGACGTAAACGTGTTTTACCACCTTGTACAATACACTCCATTTCTTCAGCAATAGGTAAGCGCTCAAATTCTTTTAAGCCCAATTCTTTTTTACGATCCTTTCTTAGAATATCAATGTAATCGATGAGTACAATACCATTATTTACAACAATACCTGCAAGGGATACAATCCCTACCCCTGTCATCAGAATCACAAAGTCCATCTGAAAGGTTCCCAATCCAAAAAATACACCAATGGTACTTAAAAGCACGGTACCCAATATGATAAATGGCTTAACAGCAGAGTTAAATTGCGTAATTAATATCATGGCAATTAAAGCAACCGCAAGAAGCAGTGCACCCACCAAGAAATCAGAAGTTTCTTTTTGGCTCTCTTGCTCTCCGGTCATTTTCCATTTATAACCAACAGGCATTTCGTACGATTTTAAAATTTCGCGGATACGCTCATTAATGGTATTGGCATTAAAACCTTCGTTGATGTTTGAGTAAATAGTAATTACCCTATTGTTATCGATACGATTAATTTTTTCGTAGGTAGTGCTGTATTTATAATCGGCAACCGACGAAATAGGCAAGAAATAAGGTGTACCATTTTGCTCAATTCTCATTTTAAGATTCAATAAATGACTGGTACTATTTCTGTACTTCTCATCTAAACGAACCATAATATCAAATTCGTCTTCGTTCTCCTTATACTTATCCACGTTGCTACCATAAACGGCAGTTCTAATGGTACCTGCAATCATTTGAGTTGATAAACCTACCCTACGTGCCTTTTCACGGTCAATTTCAAGCAGCATCTCTGGCTTATTCGGATTCAGATCAATCTGAAGCTTTTCGATACCCGGGATTTTATCATCGTTAATTACACGAATCATATCCTCAGTAGTAGTTAATAGCTCTTGAAATTTGTCTCCTGAAACCTCAATGTTAATAGGTTTACCAACCGGAGGTCCTTCATCTTCTTTCTCAATAAATATTTTAACGCCTAAATAGCCCTGAAATGCATCGGTTAATTCGCGCATTATTTCGGTGGTACTAATACCAAGTCTGTCTTCGTAATCAACAAAAGTAATAGTAGTTAATGCTTTGTTTGGCGATCGATCTGCTTCAAACATTCCGCCTTTACCCTTACCAATGGTTAAACCTACCGATTTAATGATTGGCTCGTATTTACCTATTACCTCGTACATCTTGTTTTCAACGTCTACCATAATGGATTCGGTAACATCTAAATCGGTTCCCAAAGGTAACTCGGCAGTAATGTAAATGGTTTTAGGCTGACTGCTAGGGAAAAATATGGTATTTGTACCCGCAGCACCATAAAACATGATAGAAAATATGAATAGTAAAACAGAAGATACAAGAAGTATTACCGATGTTTTTTTACCCAAAGCTTTACGTAAACTGTTTTCGTACATGCTTTCCATTTTAGGAATTCCTTTTCCTTGAAACCATACGGCAAATGGTTTAACAGCAAATACATTGATGGTAGTTATTAGTAGAGGGATGATAAATATATTACCCCAAAGCATGCTTCCACCTATATAAAACAATACTCCAATAGCACCAAGAATTCCCACAATGATGAAGGTTTTTTTGCGGTTTTTCTTTTCAGTGATGTCTTCAATTTTCATGAATTGTGCAGCAAACACAGGGTTTAATACCAAGGCTACAAATAGCGACGATGCCAACACAATGATAAGCGTAATAGGCATATAGCTCATAAAGTCGCCCACAATACCCGGCCACATTAGCAATGGTAAAAAGGCTGCTAAAGTAGTTGCTGTTGATGATATAATAGGAATGGCAATTTCGCTGGTACCTCTTTTAATGGCTTCTAACTTTGAGAATCCTTCCTCGTGTAAACGATACGAGTTTTCAACCACCACAATGGCATTATCAACCAACATACCAAGGGCCAATAATAAACCAAATAAAATCATGGTATTAATGGTGTATCCCATGGCTGAAAGTACATAGAATGAGATAAACATTGACATAGGGATAGCCAAACCTGAGAAGATGGCATTGCGGATACCCATAAAGATGTAAAGCACCAAAATAACCAATAGCATTCCCATAAGGATACTATTTTCGAGATTACTAATCTGCGATTTTATACTGGTTGATTGGTCATCGGTAATTACAATATTTAAATCTTGCGGAAGCTGACGGGCTTCTTGTTTCTCTCTAATAATGCGGTAAATATCATCGGTAGCATCCAATAAGTTTTCGCCACTTCGTTTTACAATAGAAAGTGTTACCACTGGTTTACGATCTAATACCGAGATAGAAGATTTCTCTTCGAATCCATCAACCACTTCGGCCACATCTTTAATGTATCTGATATTTCCATCTTTGGCACTCACAATGGTATTGCGAATTTGCTCCATCGATTTATAATCAGCCTGCGTTGTAATAGATCTGCGTGTACCATCTACCTTAAGCTCTCCGGCTCCAAGGGTGATGTTCTCCGCCAATAGGGCTTGCTCCACATCGTAGAAAGTTAAATCCATTGATTCCAATAAAAACGGATCAACATTAATTTGAATTTCACGCTCATCAACCCCTACTATATCTGCTTCTCTAATGGATCTTAATGCTTCAAAATCGTCTTGTAAATCCTCCGCAAATTTCTTCAGTGCGTAAATAGAGTAATCTCCCGAAAGGTTAATATTTAAGATAGGGAATTCTGAAAAGTCGATATCATCAACGGTAGGTTCCTTTTCTAAATTATCAGGTAATTCTGATTTTGCTTTATCAACGTTATCCTTAACATCCTGTAAAGCTTGTTTTACTTCAACATCGGTTTCAAACTCAACAATAATTAAACTGTAATCCTGAAACGATGCCGATGACATTTTCTTTACGCCATTTAAACCCTTTAGCTCCTTTTCTATAGGGCGCGTAATAAGGTTTTCCATGTCGGAAGGACTATTACCGGGGTGAACGGTATTCACCATTATGTACGGTATCACTACCTCTGGAAATAACTCACGTTCCATTCCTCTATACGAACTAATACCTGCAACAAGCAGAAAGAAAGTTAGTATGTAAATGGTGTTTTTATTATTAAGCGCAGCAAGGGTTGGCTTAAACTTCCGATAGCCTTTGTTTTCTGTGCCTAGTTCTTTTTCTTGACTCATTATTTATTATTTGAAAAGGTGAGTTACGATTTTACTATAGCTATCTCGGTTCCGTTTACAATTTGATCGTAACCAACCGTAATAATTTGATCTCCGCTTTTTAAACCTTCTGAGATAATGGTTTTATTATCAGAATTAAAAATTGAAGTTACATATTGCTTTTTTGCGATGCTTTTACCGTTTGATTCTGTGGCAACAAAAATAAACTCGCCTTCAAAATCTTGCTTCACTAAAATAGATGGTACAATAATTAAATCGTCGGCAGAAAAAACTCTCAACTTAACCGATGTTAATAGGTTGGGCTTAATTTCGTGCGATTTATTATCTAGGTTAATTCTAACTCTAAAAGTTCGTGAGATATCATTAATTACAGTTGATGAACGGTAAATTTTTGCATCCACTGTTTTCTTTATCGATGGAAAATAGATTTCTGTAGCATCTCCTTTATTGATGGTTCCTAAAAACTTTTCGCCAACTTCAGTATTAACGTATACTTTGTCAATATTTACCACACGCGCAAAAGGTAAGCTTGGACCCGCAATTTCGCCTTTACGTTGAAATACTTCATCCACTACCCCATTAATCTGACTTTTAACACTCATCATATCTTTTTGAGCATTAAGCGATCTTAAGTTTTGTTCTAATGATTCTTTGTTCGATTTAGCTTGCAGGTATTCCATCTCTGAACCAATATTCTGATTCCATAATCTCTCCTGACGCTCAAAAGTAGTAATGGCTAAATTAAGGTTCACTTTGGCTTGCTCAATTTGCGTATCCAAAGCATCATTATTAAGATAGGCCAATGTTTGTCCCTTACGTACATTATCACCTTCTTCCACTAAAATCTCAGTAATTTTTCCGGCTCCTTCGGGACTGATGATTGTATTTTCATCGGCCTTAACCTTACCTGTTACCTCTATATAGTGATTGTAAGTTTCAGGGGTAATTACCTTAGTGGCCACATTAACTGCGCCTTCTTTGCTTCCTGATTCTTCTTCAATCTCTTTCTCAAGTTTCGTAATTTGTTTTTTCAACTCAGTGAAATCAGCTTTTAATTCAGCTAACTCACTTATTTTCTCTTTTGTTTCACTACCCGAACATGCAGCAAGCGAAATTGCTATAAATCCGATTAATATATTACGTGTTTTCATATGCTTAAAATTTATCGTGGTAACCAACATCAGTGTATTGGTAAGAGTTATTAATAGTTTATAATTGGTTTGTTGCTTGTTGATATGCTAAATAATTATTGTAGTACTCTACAGCTGTTTGTCTATAATTAATATGGGCTTGTACCAGTTTGTTTTCGGTTTGCGTAAGCTCTAAACTGTTTAGCAATCCATTCTGAAACTTAATTAATGATTTTTGGTAGATGCGTAAGGCAATCTCACGCGCATCGCGACTATTTATGTATTGCATTCTGGAATTAACCAGGTTGTTTTTTGAAATATAGTAACCGCTTTTCAGGTTTTGCTCTAACTGCAGTCTATCGTTATTCAGTTTCGATAATTCAAGCTTCTCTTGTTTTAATTGAGCAGCTCGTGTACCGCCTGATAGAATTGGAATAGATAGCGTTAAGCCAATGGCCGACCCTGAAGTTGGTATTAAATCGTTTAACTCATAACCTAAGTAATACAAATCGTAATTGTAAAACGCATTCAGCTTAGGCATAAATAAAGCCTTCTGGTTTTTAATAATAAGGTTCTGAATATCCACTTGTGTATTCATAGTTTGATAATCGATATGCGTGGCATAATCAAATGAATTACCCGGCTCAAGTGGAATTGGCGATAAAAGATCCTCCATTGTACTTGAAATCTTAAGCGGCTTATCAATATCAAATCCCATGGCATACTTTAAAACTACCTCGGTTACATGCAACTGTCGTTGCGCCTCAAGAAATAATTGATTCGATTCGTTAACCAAAAGTCTGATTTGGTCCACATCAATATCCTCTCTAAATCCATTTTCATAAAGAGCCTTGGTATCTTTAAGCGTTTTTTCGTTCGTTTCTAAATTTAATTTAAAATCGATTACGTTCTTTTGAGCAACAGTAACTAAGAAGTAGGCTTCTGAAACTGCTTTTCTTACTTCAATATCCGTTTTGTCTTTTGTGTTTTCAGATAATTGCACATAAACCTTACTAGCCTTTAATCCAACAAAAAAGGAACCGTCAAACAGTAGTTGATCTACTCTTCCACCAATCATGCTAGAGTAGTCGGTACCAAAAGTGATTTTCTGAATCATTTCCTCACCAGAGTCAGGATCTGTTATGGCAAGTACATTTTCTTGTAAAGCAAGGTTTTTAGAAAAATTACCATTTACATTAACCTGCGGTAAACCTGTTCCTAATACTTCTCTTACCTTTTTCTCTGCTTTAGTAATTTCAATATTGGCATTCATGCTTTGGTAACCAAACTCTGTTGCATAAGCCAATGCCTGATCTAATGAGAATTCCATGGTATCTGATGGTACACCCAATGTATCGTTGGCTAACGCTAAGGAGTCGGCTGCGGTGTTAGTGCTATCAACCGGCGTCTGTGATTGACTATAAGCTGTTTGTATTATCATTAAAAAAGCAATTGCCAAAGGGATGCTTTTCTTAAAAAATTGTTCTTTCATATATGTATTAGTTTTTTACGTTTCAATTTTGGATGGGATGAATAAAAATTAGTTATCGTTAAGTTTACTTTTCTGCATCAGTTTGTTTAATACTTGCCTTCCTTTCTCAGAACATAGGCCATTCAAGTGGTATAGAAAATATTGTTTATAAAAGTGGCGTGATGCTAGGTCTTGGTCGCTAATCTCATTTATGTCTGGATGGAAATAAGCAGCAGTTACTGTGATAGTATGTTTGGCAATGTAAACAGGGTCAATATCTTCTCTAAAAAGTCCTTGTTCAATTCCGTCTTCAATAAACTTATGTGTTGATTCGAAAAGGAGTTCTCTTTTGAACAATCCAAAACTCAAAAATAAATCGGGATAGAACTTTTTAAGATCGTAAATAAATGTGGGCTTTATTTTCAGGTAAGTTTCAATGTATCTATCTTGATGCTCAATCTCTTTCTCAATAACATTTAAAGTAGAATCGTTAAATTCTTTAGTGGTAGATTGCATATAGCCCTTTAATGCCTCTATGGATTGTGTAACTATATCTGTTTTATCCTTATATAATTGATAAAGCTTTTTTTTAGAAATGCCTAGTTCAGCAGCAATGTCATCCATACTGATACTCTTGATGCCAAATTCGAGAAATTTGCTCAATATTTTCTCAATGTGCTTCTTGTTTTCATTCATGCCGCAAATTTATACCAAAGATTTGACAATGGAAACTATTTTTACGTTAAAAGTTTCTTAAGTTTCAACTTCAATTAGTATAACATTTTCAAGTCATTATCGTTAAACGTGGTATGTTATTCTAGTTTAGCTTGTTCTTAGATGTTTAGAAGTGTTTTTGTAATTTTAATTTTAGTCGTTAGTGTCCCGTGCAGTGCACAGTTCCTAGGTAAACTGAATAAGGGTACTTCGAAGAGAGAGATTAGAAAACGACAGGAAGAAGCGGACAAAAAAAGTTCTTATAATAAGTTTAATAAATTACAGCCAATGGGTAAAAAGGCCACATTGGTGCGTAACGATTTTCTGTGGAGTTACTCAACTGCTAATGTTGTTCCTGATAAAGGAGGAGATATTTCACTTCTATTTCCCAGTAGAATCTCTTTAGGAAGAAGTGATGAAATTGGAGGATCAATTGGTACAATGTTATTTGTGCCAAACTTGTATTACAAAAAACGATGGTATAATAATAAGTTTATGGTAGCCAGTAAACATCAATTGTATTCTTACACTCCATTGTTATATTTATTCGACCGGACTAATTCAAATGCTATACAAAATGCTAATAGTATACCTAATACTATTGCACTGAAGAACGAGCTTATTTTTAGTATGCCCTTTTTAAAGGAGATTAATTGTGGAGCGACGAAAGAACCTTATTTAATAATAAGTGCAGCTATTGCTATTGACTTTGGTATTAGAGTTAATCAAGCCGATTCAATTAGCTTGGATAATAAGTTTCTTACACCACGCAGCGGCGCTGTTGTGGGCAACAATATATTTGGTACTGTCCGATTACAAGCCGATTACATGATATATAATAACTTGTTTCTATCTGCAGGTATAAGAGGTATCATCTCAGATAATACCTATCCAAATGCAATAGAGCATAATGCACATGTGAAATATTCATTTTCACCCAAGGTATCAGTGAGCGCAGGATACTGGCTCACACTTAATACCGGAGGTGGAACTCCGATACTACCAATTATTGATATATCTTATCATTTTGGTTTACGAGAAGGAAGAAGTAAAGGCTTATTTAGTAAGAAAGGTTACAATACTCTTAAATAAACCTTAATAATTCGGGTTAAAAATAGACTAGTTACTATTTAATGATCATTAATATTGTAACTGCTACTACAAACGCTTGTAAAATTAAAAAACGTACTGGTACGTCAATGTCTTTTAATGTAGATGCTACTTGTAATTTAATCTGTCTCATGGCTTTTTAGTTTTGTGTTCTATTAGTAGATGATGCAACTTTTAAATAGTTGCGTCATAACTGAATAAAAATTTCAATAAAAAAATTAATGAGTTAAATAAAGTTTTGATATTAACTGTGAGTTAACAAAATACATGCCACTATTGTCGGAATTATTGTAATGTATAAAGCAGTTATTTTTTTTATTCTCTTTATTTTTCTCTTTATTTGTTTGAAAGAAATTTTTAGTGTTTGAACAAATTCACATATCACCATTCTTATTAGTGCGTAAACTTCGTTTTACACACTCCATTCATTCTACATTTATTTGTAGTATGATGCGTTGTATGATGATGTCACGTTAGTGATGCAGCGCGTTATATACTAAACAAATTGCCATATAATGCGTTCGCCATTATAAACGTTAAGCTTATAATTAATAGTAACCATTAAATATAATTGACCATGGCAGATTTAAAGTTTGAAACATTACAATTACATGCAGGACATGAGGTTGACTCTGATACAAATTCCAGAGCTGTTCCTATTTATCAAACCTCATCTTATATATTTAACGATTCAGAACACGCTGCAAATCTGTTTGGTTTAAAAGAGTTTGGAAATATTTACACCCGTATTATGAACCCCACTACGGATGTATTTGAAAAGCGTATTGCTGCCCTCGAAGGTGGTGTTGGTGCTGTTGCTGTAGGATCAGGTCAAGCGGCTCAGTTTATTGCAATGAATAACATTGTTGAGGCAGGTGATAATTTTATTTCATCAGCTTCATTATATGGAGGTACTTACAATCAGTTTAAGGTACAGTTTAAACGCTTAGGTGTAAATGTAAAATTTGTAGTAAGTGATGATCCTGCTGATTACGAAGCTCAGATTGATGAAAAAACAAAAGCAATTTACGTTGAAACCATTGGTAATCCTAAATTTGATATACCTGATTTCGAAGAGTTAGGGGCCATTGCATCCAAGCACGGTATCCCTTTAATTGTAGATAATACTTTTGGAGCGGGTGGTTATATTTTTCGACCTTTAGAGCATGGTGCTAACGTTGTTGTTGAGTCGGCCACTAAGTGGATTGGTGGACATGGAACTTCAGTTGGTGGAGTTATAGTTGATGGAGGTAATTTTGATTGGGGTAATGGTAAATTCCCATCGCTTTCAGAGCCTAGTGAAGGATATCATGGTTTGGTATTTTCTGATGTTTTTGGTGTAAACGGACCATTCGGTAATATTGCGTTTGCCATAAGATGTAGAGTGGAAGGTTTACGCGACTTCGGACCAGCACTTAGCCCATTTAATTCTTTTCAATTAATTCAAGGTTTAGAAACGCTTTCTCTTCGTTTAGATAGAACAGTTGAAAATGCCTTGAAAGTTGCCCAGTGGCTTGAGGCTCATGATGAGGTTGAGTATGTCAACTATCCAGGCCTAGAGAGTAGTCCTTATCATGATAGAGCTAAAAAATATTTGAAGAGAGGATTTGGAGGCGTAATGACTTTTAAAGTAAAAGGAGAAGCTTCGCGTGGAGATAAGTTTATTAATAGTCTTGAGTTGGTAAGTCATTTGGCTAATATTGGTGATGCAAAAACATTAATTATTCACCCAAGCTCTACTACGCATGAACAATTATCATTAGATGAGCAAAAAGCAACAGGTGTTGAGCCTGGTTTATTACGTTTATCTGTAGGAATTGAGCATATAGATGATATTATTGCAGACCTAAGTGTAGGTTTTGCAAAATCATAATTTTTAAATATTAATGGCTTCTTGTAATTGTTACAGGAAGCCATCTTTTTATCCAGATTAGAATGAACAAGAAATTAAAAATAGGATTATTTGGCTTTGGAGTAGTAGGTCAAGGTTTATACGATGTTCTAAAAAAGAGCCCTGCACTCAACGTAGAAATCGTATCTATATGCGTTAAAAATAAGAAACAACGTTCACTACCTGAAGAGTTATTCTGTTATAGCCCAGAAGATATTTTATCGAATAAGGATATTAATCTAGTAGTAGAGTTAATATCTGATGCCGATGAGGCTTACCCAATAGTAAAGCGCTCTCTAGAGTGGGGTAAAAATGTTGTTTCAGCTAATAAGAAAATGATTGCTGAAAATTTGGCTGAGTTAATCCAACTGCAAAAAGATTATAACGTTTCATTATTATATGAAGCCTCTGCTTGCGGAAGTATTCCTGTTATTCGAAACCTTGAAGAATATTACGATAATGATTTATTATTATCTGTAACGGGTATCCTTAATGGTTCATCTAATTATATTCTTACCAAAATATTTGATCACAATAAACCTTATAACGAAGCATTAAAAGAAGCTCAAGATCTTGGTTTCGCGGAGGCAGACCCGACTTTTGATGTAGATGGTTTTGATGCCTTATTTAAGTTGGTTATTCTTACTGCACATAGTTTTGGTACAATTGTAAATCCTGAGGATGTATTAAATTATGGAATTTCTAATATATCTGATTTCGATATTAATTACGCGAAAGAAAAAGGCTTTAAGATCAAACTTGTAGGGCAGGTAGAGCGACTTGATAATAATAAGCTATCTCTTTTTGTTTTACCTCGTTTGGTGAATAGAGATAAATACATCTACAATGTTGAGGATGAGTTTAACGGCGTTGTTGTAAAAGGATTGGCTTACGATAAACAATTCATGTTTGGCAAGGGAGCAGGTGGTCACCCTACCGGATCGGCGGTTCTTTCAGATATCACTGCCTTAGCTCACGATTATCGTTATGAGTATAAGAAGATGAACTACTATACCAATCTTGATTACGATAAAAGTGGAAGTATTGAAATATATTTGCGTTATAAAAATGAGTCTGATCTGTCGAAGTTTAATTTTGTAAGTGTAACGGAATCCTATTCAGGACCTCTTTATAACTATAAAGTTGGGTTGATCTCTATTGAAAAACTCCTTCAGTTAAAGAACGATCTGCGTGACATGGATATTTTCATTGCGGTTACAGGAAAGACTTTAAGTTATTAATAATTAAAATATTCTTTATTAGAGCCAGAACGGATTGCTACTAGTGATTTATTCTGGCTTTATTATGTTCTGTGTATTTTGTCCTACGAAACATACTCTAATGGTAGGATATAATAAGCTTTTTTAAGAAACAATTGCTTATTGTAAACAGTTTATATATAAAACTGATATGATATGAACCAATTGATATGTCCAATTTCCGCAGATAAAGTATATGATGCAATTCCACGAATAGTTGCATTATCAGTAGTTGTATTACTTGTTGTATTCGCCATTAAGCCAACTATTCTTTTGCCATTATTTCTTTTGGTAGATTTTGCTTTGCGATCGTTTGAAAAAGGGGAATATAGTTTATTGACAATTGTAGCAACTAAAATTAGTTCGTTTACTAATATAAAGGGAGTGCAAATAAATAAAGCACCAAAGGTATTTGCTGCTCGTTTGGGGTTAATATTATCATTATTAATCTTCGTAACTTATCTACTTGGATTTGCTCAACTAAGTTTTGCCTTAGCGCTAGTACTAGGA
Source organism: Saccharicrinis aurantiacus (assembly GCF_947489045.1). Lineage (NCBI taxonomy): Bacteria > Pseudomonadati > Bacteroidota > Bacteroidia > Marinilabiliales > Marinilabiliaceae > Saccharicrinis > Saccharicrinis aurantiacus. The sequence goes on along the minus strand of NZ_CANLCN010000002.1, from coordinate 214,686 downwards.
TTCTGTGCAGGACTTGAATTGGTATTTAATTTCTGTTTAGGATGTTATATTTATACTTATCTAATTTTACCTTTTAATAAGAATTAGTTCTTTTTAAAAAGTTCAAATATTTGATCCATGTAGGTTTTCGATACGGGTACTTCAACAATTGGGTCGGTTTCCATTTCAAGTATTAGACCTCCTTTTTCACGCCTAATTATTTTAACCTTATCAAAGTTAACCATGTACGATCTGTGACATCGTTTCAAGGGAAAATCTATAAACTCCTTTTCTATGTTCTTTATGGTATTTCTTAGTAGATGGCGCGAAATACCTTTAGGGCTTACATAGAATATGGTTACATAATTATCTGTAGCTTTTATATACAATAAGTCCTGTAGTTTCAGACTTATTCTCATGGTTCCTTTTTCATCCTTAAAAAGAACCATAGAGTTACTATCTATACTATTTATCTCTTCATCTTGTTCGGTAAGTATTTTCAGCTTATGGATTTTATCCACATACGAAAAGTACAGCCACATCACTGCATATGGTAGCAATAGAACTAAAGTGGTATTTTGAAAGGATACATTAAATACCTCTAGAAATGATCTATCGTCATCAGTTATAAAGAATGCTTCGTAAAAGGTGTAGAATAACGACATACTCATTACCTCAGCAGCTATTATTAGAGCAAAGCCAAGCATAGTAGTCCTTATCTCTCTTTTATTATACTGGTATAATAAAACGCGCGATACAACAACCACAAGAACACCCGTAAGAATAATTAAGCTAGAATAAAAAAAGAGTTCTTGGGATTTCAGGTTTAAACCAAACCAATTCTTCACATCAAATGGTGAGTAAAGGTTTATAAAGAGTAGGGCAAAACCAGCCGTAAAAAGAACAAGGTTTGTAATGTTCTTTTTTAGGATAAAATATGTAGGTATTTTATTGTTTAAATTCATTTAGTACGAAAGTAGGTATAAATTTTTAAGGATAGATTTATTTATTGATAAATATGATGTTAATATTGTGAATTTCAATTAGTGAATTTTCATCCCACATATAGGAATTTCACCCCACATTTCAGTATTTAAGCCCCACTCATGGTCTGCTATACCTTTTTGTTGCACAGAATCATTTTGTTTAGTTTGTTTGTATCGCAATTAGATTTTAAGAAGTCTTATTGCTGTTTTTAAAAGCAATTATTAAATATTAATGATGCTTTATGAGAATGATTAAAATAAAAAAATAGCTACTATTTTTTTACCTTTTCGATTTTGCTAGTACAAAAAAAGCTGTTGCCAAAACGTTGGAACAGCTTTTTTTGATTTATATTGTTACTTTTCTTTATCTTGTTCTAAGCTCCTAGTTAAATCTTTATTATTATGAAATTGTACACCTTATCTCTACTAACTTTAATTTTTCTCTTATCTCCATTAACAGGTTTATACGTATCATCTCAAAATAGCACTCAACCAGATTCAGCAAAGGTTGAGTTAAAATCGTATGCTGTTGAAGAAATTGGAAATGAAACAGAATCTATATTCAATTTGATTCGAAAAACAGACGGAGACTTAAAACCATCTCTTAATATACTTGAGGAAGATTCAATAATATACGATCTAATAAATAGTGTAAGTGAGTTAAAGCAAAGTCTAAATATCGATTCACTCGATAATTTAAATTATAAGGACGCTGAGCATTACTCAATACAAGTTGCCGACTATAAGAAGCAGTTAGATGTTTTTAAACAATCACTCATATCATCATCTATTAATATGGGAGATTTTGTTACTGAGCTTCAAGTATTGCTAAAAAGATGGGCTTTAACCAAGGAGTTAGCCTTAGAAGAAGAACGGCCAGAAAAGCTGATTACCCAGATAGAGAATAATATTAAGCTATTAAAAAAGCAAGACAAGAAAATTAATGATGTTCAGAACCAAACACTCGATTTGCAATCAGATATAACAGGAAGTATTATTTATCTAGATGAATTAGAAACGGGTCTTGTAGAGGTACAGAGCCTTTTGAAAGGAAATATTTTCGCATTGGATAGTCCCCCTTTATGGAAGACTATTAGCTTTAAAACCGATACTACCGAGGTAAAATCATCTAAGTTCAAACTTGTTGTCGCGGATAATGTGAGAACAATTAAAGATGACTTGAATGATAATATCATAGGAATATCCGTATTCTTATTTTTTCTGTTGATTATTTTCTTTGCATTACTGTACTTAAGAACCATACTATTAAAGGAAGGATTAAAAGAATACGATCAATACGTATCCTTATGCCTAATATTATTAAAACATCCATTGGCTTTAGCCTTAATGATAGCTTTGCTTTTTGCCGAAACTATTATTAGTAATATGCCCATTAGTATGTTGTTGAGTTTGGGAATTTTATACACCATTCCAATGGCATTTACAATTCCGAATATTATTAAGGAAGTACCTAAGAATTTCTTCTATATATTCTTTGCTTATATGGGTAGTGTTTTGTGTGGTATTGTTACAGCTGATTTAGTTCTATTCAATCAATTAATACTTGTATTTCAGTGTACCCTAGGTGTTTTTATGGTTTTCTGGATATTTAGAAAGTACCGAAACTTAGATAAAGAATATAGCGATGTTAAACAAAAATTCTATAAGTTCTTATTTGGCTTTTCAGCGTTTGGGTTTATCCTGTCTTTTATCCTATCTGTAATTGGTAATACTGGTTTCTCGAGCTTATTGGTGGAAGGCTATTTTAAATTAATTTTTGGTGCAGTACTGATATCCGCAACCGCGAAAGTATTTATCAATTTAATTGGTGTTTTAGTGAAGTTCGGACCAAGGTTCCGTTCCAACATATTCACCGAATACCCTTCATTAGTTATGAGTAAGGTTAAAAAATACCTAAGTGTATTTGCTTTCTTTTATTGGGTATACTTCTCGCTGGTTAGTTTTAATATATATTCGGATGTTTATGCTTGGCTAGAAGGTGTTTTAACTGCTACAACTAAATTAGGCACCATGAGCCTATCGTTAGGAAGTTTACTCTCATTTTTTATCACATTAATGGTGGCGCTATCGCTATCTAAATTTATTCGATTCTTATTAAACGATGAGGTTTTTACTCACTTTAAAATGCCTAGAGGTGTACCTGGTGCAGTATCAATGATTATTAGGTTATTTATTATTAGTGTAGGATTCTTAATGGCTTTTGCAGCAGCTGAGATAGATATAAGTAACATCACTATTATATTTGGTGCCCTTGGTGTTGGTATTGGTTTTGGACTTCAGAATATTTTCAACAATTTGGTTTCAGGATTAATCTTGGCCTTTGAGCGACCTATTCAGGTTGGAGATACCATTCAGTTGGATAACCTGAATTTAATGGGTGAAGTTAAAGATATTGGCATCAGAGCCAGTACTGTTCGTACATTTGACGGAGCAGAGGTGATTGTACCAAATGGTAATTTGATATCTAATGAGATGGTAAATTGGACTCTCTCCGATGCCACGCGTAGGCAGAAGATAATGATTGGTGTTGCTTATGGTTCAGATTTAAATAAGGTGATGCAAATACTTAATGACGTTTTGCATAATGAAATTTTTGATGGCGTTTTGAAGGTTCCACAGCCAAGGGTTCTTTTTGACGGTTATGGTGAGAGCTCGATTGATTTTAAGATGCTATTTTGGACTCATTTTGATAATGGTTTGGGTACGGTTAGTGATGTTGGTGTTGCCATTTATGATGCCTTAGATAAAGAAGGAATTGTTATTCCTTTCCCTCAAAGAGATCTACATATAATCACAACTCCTGAAAATTTAAATGCAAATATCAAGACAGAAGCGCCTGATGGTAAAAATCTGCCTCCTATTCAAGAGGCAGATGCTGAGTAATTAAGCTGTTTTTAATGCAATTTCGAGTATGGTTGGTTTTACAAGGGCTTCAAAGTCCTTGTATTTCATTTGTATTAGCAAATCGTGGGCACATGCATTAAATGCTACAAAAACTTCGGTTGTTAATGATTTGGCAACATATACAGGCATATCATATAAATTACCAAATGGTGGCATGGCACCAACCTCACAGTTGCCAAAAGAATCTTTAAACTCAGATTCGCTGGCGAGTCTGATGTTTTCGCTTTTTGTTTCAATTCTTAACTGTTCTAAGTTAACATGCATATCACCGGGTAAAACCACCATGGCCAGTTTACTGTCCATTTTTACAATTACAGTTTTGGCAATTTCATGCCCGGTTAAGTGTACGTCGGCAGCGGTTCTTTGCGCAGTGTGAGTTGTGTGGTGCACAATTTTGTTAAACGAGATATCGTTTTCACGTAGGTATTCTTCAATCTTTGTAAGTGGCATAGCTTATCCCTCCATTTAATGATTAAACTCTATATAATTTAATGAGTTTATCTTACAATGTAAAGGAAGCTTATAAACAACTTTAAATTAAAAATCCCCATACACATAGTGTATGAGGATTCAATAATATTGAAAGCTACGTTTAATTATAAACGTGCTTTTATCGCTTTAGTATCTTCCTCGTGACCTGGCTTTTCTAATAAAGCAAACATGTTTTTTTTGTATGCTTCAACACCTGGTTGATCAAAAGGATTTACCTCTAATAAGTATCCGCTAATACCACAGGCTATTTCAAAGAAATAAATCATCTGACCTAAATAATAAGCGTTTAACTCTGGTAATTCAACTTTAATGTTAGGAACATCACCATCTACGTGAGCGATTAATGTACCTAGCTCAGCCATTTTATTTACCTCGTCAACACGTTTCCCGGCTAAGAAGTTTAATCCATCAAGATTAGCTTCGTCAGTTGGTACGTTAACCGTTCTGTTAGGTGTTTTAATGGTTACAATAGTTTCAAAGATGTTACGCACACCTTCTTGAATCCACTGCCCCATTGAGTGAAGATCTGTAGAGAAATCAACAGCAGCTGGGAAAATTCCTTTGCCATCTTTTCCTTCACTCTCACCATATAATTGTTTCCACCACTCAGCAACAAAATGAAGCTTTGGTTGGTAGTTTACTAAAATCTCAGTTCCTTTTCCGTTACGGTAAAGTTCGTTTCTAACAGCAGCATAAGTTGCAGCAGCACTGTTTTCTTTTTCGTCGGCAACAATTTTTTCCATATCCTGAGCTCCTTTTACCAAAGCACGGATATCAACACCTGCGATTGCGATCGGTAATAATCCAACAGGAGTTAATACAGAGAAACGTCCACCAACATCGTCAGGAATAACGTAAGTTTTATAACCTTCTTGGTCAGCTAAAGTACGTAAAGCACCTTTTGAACCATCAGTAACAGCAACAATACGCTCTTTTACTTCTTCAGGAGAGTATTTGCTTACCAATAAATTTCTTAATAAACGGAATGCTAAAGCAGGCTCAGTTGTAGTACCCGATTTAGAAATTGATACTAAGGCAAATGATTTATCTTTTAATAAATCTAAAAGCTCTGCAGTATAATCTTCACCAATATTCTGACCAGCATAAACAACTACTGGAGTTTTACGATCAGTAATTAAATGGTCGAAAGAATTAGAAAGTGCATCAATTACAGCTCTAGCGCCTAGGTAGCTACCTCCAATACCAATAACAACCACAATATCAGCCTTGTCTTGTAGCTTTTTTGCAGTAGCTTCAATATCGGCTAATTGTGCATCGTTAATGCTTGATGGAAGATTTACCCAACCTAAAAAGTCGTTTCCTTTTCCTGTTTTTTCGTATAAAGCTTTTAGGTGAGAAGCCATTTCACTTTTATACCCATTCACTACCTCTTGTGATACAGAGGTTTTCGAGATATCAATTCTTAAGTTTTCCATTTTAAATTGATTTTATAAAATATGGATTATTAATATTTTATTATAGATTATTCTTAAAAATAGGAACTGTAAGGTAATTACCTTAAGTGTTCCGTTAGTAAACGTATTTCAATTGAAGGAGAAATACGTTCGTAAATTATATTATAAACGGCATCGGTAATAGGCATATTTACCTTGTACTTATCGTTTATTTCTTTGATGCTTTTTACAGCATAGTAACCTTCGGCAACCATTAACATCTCCATTTGAGCGTATTTAACCGAGTAGCCCTTCCCTATCATGGTACCAAACATACGGTTTCTACTAAATTGCGAGTATCCTGTTACCAAAAGGTCGCCAAGGTAGGCTGAGCTTTTAATATCGCGTGTAATAGGATGCACGGTATCTACAAAACGTTTGATCTCTTGTATGCCGTTCGACATTAATACGGCCTGAAAGTTATCGCCATATCCCATTCCATGGCAGATACCAGAAGCAACTGCCATAATGTTTTTAAGTACGGCTGAAAACTCAGTTCCATAAATATCATCGGAAACAGAAGTGTTGATATAGGCGCAGTTTAGTAGGTTACCAAACTCACGTCCATTTTTAACATCCTGGCAAGCAATAGTAATATATGATAAGCGCTCAAGTGCAACCTCTTCAGCATGACATGGACCTGATATAACCGCAATTTGATCGAGTGGTACATTATAAACTTCGTTCATATATGTACCTACAATCATATTTTCATCCGGCACTAAACCTTTAACAGCAGATACAATAATTTTATCTTTCAGTGAGATAGATAAATCTTGTAATAAACTTTTTAGAAATGCTGATGGAATAGCTAGAATTAGCACTTCGCTCTCTTCAACAATATGGTTAATGTCGGAGAAGAAGTTAATGTTATCCGTATTGAAATCAACACTAGTTAAATAATTAGGATTGTGCCCGTACTTTCTAAACAATTTAATGTGTTTAGGATTGCGAAAATGCCAGTTCAATGTATCCACATTGTTCATCAGCATTTTAGCAATGGCTGTTGCCCAGCTACCACTTCCTATTATTCCTACTCTTGATGTTTGATCCATATAGTTTTGTTGTCCACTAATTTTTGAGTGGTTTACAAATATAAAACCATAGCACTTAATATACTATGGTTTTATTGTATAAAAATTATGTATTAAGCCAACCAACTCTTCACATCGTCTTGCGATGGGTTTTTAAAGCCTAATTTGTTCTTCTTATTATAACCACAAACTTCTTGATGCAATTTAGTAGGTTTTAACTCCTTAACTTCAGCAACTTTCTTGTAGCCCAATTTAATGATAATTTCTGCCCATTCTTTAGGTACGCCAATTTCTTCGTATTTCTCAACGCCATCAGCTTCCACCTTTTTCTCTGGTTTCATTTGTGGGAAGAATAATACTTCTTGAATAGATTGGTTGTTGGTCATGAACATAGTTAAACGGTCAATTCCAATTCCCATACCTGATGTTGGAGGCATACCATATTCTAAGGCGCGTACAAAATCAGTGTCGATAAACATAGCCTCGTCATCTCCCTTTTCGCTCAGCTTAAGCTGATCTTGGAAACGGCCCAATTGATCGATAGGGTCATTAAGCTCAGTATATGCATTAGCTAACTCTTTACCGTTAACCATAAGCTCAAAACGCTCTGTTAACTCTGGATTATCGCGGTGCTTTTTACAAAGTGGCGACATCTCAACAGGGTAATCAGTAATGAATGTTGGCTGAATGTAGTTTCCTTCACATTTCTCACCAAAAATTTCATCAATCAACTTTCCTTTACCCATTGAATCATCTACTTCGATGTTCAATTGCTTACAAACGTCTTTTAATTCAGCCTCGCCCATGCCAGCAATATCAATTCCGGTATGTTCTTTAATGGCATCAATCATGGTAACACGTTTGAACGGACGTTTAAAGTCAATTTCTTTATCACCCATCTGAACTTTAGTTTGTCCGTGTAATGCTATGGCAACACGCTCAAGCATTTCTTCGGTAAAGTTCATCATCCACTTGTAGTCTTTGTAGGCTACATAAATTTCCATTACGGTAAACTCAGGATTGTGTGTTCTGTCCATTCCTTCGTTACGGAAATCTTTAGCAAACTCGTATACACCATCAAATCCACCTACAATTAAGCGCTTTAAATAAAGCTCGTTGGCAATTCTTAAGTATAAAGGAATATTTAAAGCATTGTGGTGCGTCTCAAACGGACGAGCACTTGCTCCACCTGGGATTGATTGTAATATTGGTGTCTCAACCTCAAGGTAACCTTTCTCGTTAAAGAAGTCACGCATGGTGTTGATAATCTTTGTTCTTTTTAAGAAAGTATCTTTTACCTGATCGTTTACAATTAAATCAACGTAACGCTGACGGTATCTTTGCTCAGGATCAGTAAATGCATCGTATTGTTTGCCATCTTTCTCTTTTACAATTGGAAGTGGCTTTAAGGACTTGGTAAGTACCTTAAATTCTTTTACGTGAATAGATGTTTCGCCTAATTGAGTTTTAAATACATGACCCGTAACACCAATGATATCGCCAATATCTAAAAGTTTTTTAAATACGGTGTTATACATGGTTTTATCATCACCTTCGCAAATATCATCGCGACGGAAATAGATTTGTATTCTTCCTTGTTGATCCTTAAGCTCAGCGAAAGAAGCACTACCCATAATACGGCGGCTCATCAATCGTCCTGCAAGTGTAACGGATTTTAATTCCTCCGCCTCTTCATTCTCTTCGAACTGTTTTATGATGTCCTGAGAGTAGTGGGTTGTTTTAAATTCCTCAGCAGGGAAGGCGTTTATTCCTAACTTGTTAAGTTCCTCAAGACTTTTACGTCTGATTTGTTCTTGTTCGCTTAATTCAACAGTACTCATTCCTATATTTTCAATATAAATTTGTGAAACATCTATGCCTTTGATGCATAGAAACTTCTATCTGATAAAACTAAAACCTATTTATCAGAAGAGAAAATCGGTGCAAAGATAATCAATAAGCTTTAATAATGAAGTTATTATAGTAATCGTGATATTTAAAATGTGAGCTTTTAATGTATATTAAGCTTTTGGGGGTGAATTAATATACTCATTTACAATTATAAACTAAGTATTAAGGTTTAATGAAACTTGAATTTTTATAAGTAAAAATGATTGATACACGTTTGAATAATTAGGAATTATTTCGCGGTTATATTGTTTTGCGATTGAGTAATTGAATAGGTAGTATGGCCTTGTATAGTAACAAAAAGAGGAACCCATTAGTGATTCCTCTTCTGATTAGGGTACTTCGCAAGAAGTTCTTTTTTAAAGTGCATTGGCAAACTTGACTTTAGCCAATCAGGTATGCCTGTTCCTGTACATTACATATTGGCTCGCACGTGTTTATTATTATTTCCTTTCAAAACAAAGGTATCGTTGCCATAACCAACCATGATGAATTTTTCCGATTTACCCATTTTTGTACTTACACAAGTCATGGCTTTTGTTCCATTTTCTGAGCTAAGGTATTTTCCATTACTTCCTTTAAAAGCAACTAGGCCATCTTTAAGCTCAATTATTTCGAACACTTCAGTTTTGTTGGTTTGCGTTTTATACAAGTTAGTGCCTTATCATTTTCAGAACTTACATATTTTATGTTTCCTAAATTTTACATGGAAATGAAACTGCCAAGGGGTTCTGGTTTTTAATGATGAGGGAGATTTTTATTGAAAGGAGGTGGTTGGAGGCCATATTTATTACGGTTTGTAACTTGAGTTTACCAGCAAGTGATTTAGTTAATGGTTTAAGCATAAAAAAAGGGAACCGTATTCCTGGTTCCCTTATGATTATTCTGTTTAGCTGAAATATTCTATTTAATGATTACCCTTTCTACATAGGTTTCATCTTGCGTTTTTATTTTTACCAGATAAATACCCGATAATTCACTTGTATTTATTTCAGCATTTGTACCGTTAAATTGTATTGTTTTTACCATTTTCCCCTGAAGGTCGAATATAGATGCGGTAGCCACTGCATCAATGTTGCTGAGCTTCACATATAGAACATTACTTGCCGGATTAGGATATATTCTTAATTTATCCTCCTTTGATTTACTGACACTCGTTGCATTCTTCAGTCCACTTGTTACTTTAAACTGTTGCCAGTTAGACGCTCCGGTGCTAGTACATAGCATATTGTCTCGCACGTATAAATCGTTATTTCCTTTTAATGCATACACATTATTGCCATAATCAACCATGGTGAATTTTTCCCATGCGCCTATTGAGGTGCGTGTACACGTTAATTCTTTAGTGCCGTTTTCTGAGCTCACATATTTTCCATTACTCCCTTTAAGAGCTACCAACCCTGAACCTATATCAACAATTTCGAATTTCTCGGAAGTACCAACTGTGGTGGTATTACAAGCTAACTGATTTATATCGGCTGAACTCATGTATTTAAAGCTTCCTTGGTTTTGAAATGAAGATAAGCTACCTGTTGATACAGATGTAACATTAAAATTGCTTGATTCATAATCTAAATTAGAACTAAAATCACCTCCAACAGGGCGAATGGCCACACCTAATTGGTATCCATTTGCCACAGCCCAAGCGCTTGCCTGATCAATGGTTAAAGTTGTAGTGCCAGAACCAGAGCTTACTGTTTTTCTGGTGTTGGTAAGCCAAGTGCCTGTTGGTCCGTTTACAATGGCCAGAAGTTCGTTTTGTGCTGCCGATGTATACGAAATTGAAACATCAAATGACGAACCACTCATAACAGAACTAGGAGCAGCAAAAATTGTAACTGAGTTATTCTGTGCAGGTGCATCTTCAAGCTTCCAGGTTCTTGTCCAATCGTAATAAGTTGTTCTTTCCGACCAGGTACCTGTCATTCCGCCATCCGCAGGAACCGGGTTCCAGTCATACGTTTCTGTAACCATTCTAATATACATTGGTAAATTAAAATCTGCGGTTGGGTTTATGGTGTACACATAATTGCCATCGAGGAAAAACTGTATTTCGGATTTGCTTTTCCACCAAGCAGCATAAATATGATAGTCTTTATAAGCCTCCTCACCTATTGATGCCTTGTTGCCTGCAGAGCCCGTTGGAGTAGCTTCGCACGAGGTATTTCTACTGTGGGTATTTGAGCCCATTTCACTCAACTTAGCCGTTGAGCTGCCATTGGTAACCTGCCCAACCACTTCGTTAATATCAAGTTCAATGGTTCTTTTGTCGCATCCTTCTCCTTCGTTACGCACATTTATCAACCAAAATGTCGATGACATAAATGTTTTGTTGGCCTTCATGCGTGTTTCAAAATAATAGCCGATTTGAGCAGCATTGGTTGAGGTGACTAAGCCGCATCCATGTGTCCACGTTTTACCATCAATTACCTTTGTTGTAGAAAATTCAGAGTTTGTAATTCTTAAATTTCCGTCTGCTACAGTAATGGCTTCTTGTGTAAATAAGCCTGGTTCTCTACCCATCCATGTTGTTACTGAAGTTGCCCACTTATTGGTGTTGATAGATGTTCCATCAAATTCGTCGGAAAGGTTATCGACTTTTACCCACTGTTTACCACTTGGTTTAGGGTCGTGTCCTGAATTAAAGCTTGGTTGCGCATACATTTGTATGCTACAGATTAAAATTACAATTGCTTGTAATAGGCGAAGATTGATTTTTTTCATAATTCATTTTATTAGTTAATACTCGAATTTTAAGTGTAAGCTAAATTAAAAATGAAATATTAGATTACGCAGTGGGTTTTATAGAGTGTTGAGGGGGTTGTTGTTTTTAAGTAATTGATATACTGTAAGTAGTTGTTTCGAGAGCTTGCATCCCCAATGGCATAGTAGTAGTGGGAAGTTATTACTATTTAACCTAGGTTAATTTTACGAGAAAAGACATTGGTTAACAAAATAAAAATATTATTTTCATATTAAATAACAAATCAGATAACCCTCCGGTAGTATAGCTGCTGGTAACCCTTCTAAAAATTTCCTGTTGCTTTTGCCGGAGGGCCCTGTTGTTATAAAACATTGTAAAAATACATTTTTTATTTCGAACTCATTTTTTATAAAAAAAGTGCTGTAAGCCCTGAAAGGACTGGGACAATACTGAAATATTGGCAGCCAAACTGAAATAGTATCAAACCAGATGAAAGGACGGCTTCTCACATTGAAAGGACAAAAAATATATTGATAAGAATGCTCCACCATAGTGAAATATCGCCCAATATTTGATAAGTTTGGGATGCCACAATGAAATATTGATGCAAATTTTGAAAACAATAGCCCCTATACTGAATAGTATTCTTCGATACCCTACCCCAAAAATGAACCATACTCACCATTTTCTGTTCTTACTCACAAGCATTACGTAAAAGCTAATATATTTCATAGCTCAATTACTGTCAATTGTTTAACATTGCATTGTGATTTACTACTGAATATGTAGTTATTATAAAAAGAGAAACATGAAAGTAAGAACTAAAAAGCCAGATTGGCTCAAGATACAATTACCCAATACCGCTGATTATAAATGGATGAATCAAACCATCCGCGATAATAAATTACATACCATCTGTACAAGTGGTAAGTGCCCTAATGCAGCAGAATGTTGGAGTGCAGGTACAGCTACTTTTATGATTTTAGGAGATATTTGTACCCGAGCCTGCAAATTTTGTAACGTTAAAACAGGCAAACCTTTGGCTGTTGATCTCAAGGAGCCCATAAGAATTGCACGCTCCATAGAAATTATGAAGTTGAAGCATGCGGTAATCACTTCGGTTGATAGAGACGATCTTGAGGATGGTGGTGCGCAAATATGGGCAGAGACCATTACCAAGGTGAAAGAAAAAAATCCGAATACAACACAAGAAGTATTAATTCCTGATTTTAATGGATTAAAGCATCTGATACAACAAGTAATTGATGCCAAGCCCGAGGTAATTTCTCATAACCTCGAAACCGTTCGTCGTATTACGCCTATTATCAGAACACGTGCCAAGTACGATTTAAGTTTAGATGTATTAAAATATATAGCCGATGCTGGTGTGGTTGCCAAAACTGGTATTATGGTGGGTATTGGCGAAACCGAAGAGGAAGTATTGCAAACCATGCAAGATGCTTACAATTCAGGCGTAAAAGTATTTACTATTGGTCAGTACCTACAACCATCAAAAGAGCACTTAGAGGTTGAAACGTATGTGACGCCTGAAACCTTTGCCAAATACAAAGAAGCCGGTTTAAAAATGGGATTCAAATATGTAGAGAGTGGCCCAATGGTACGATCATCATACCACGCCGAAAAACATATTAATGCTTTAAAAGAAGAATAATTATGGGTGCAACAATATTTGAAGATTTACAGCAAACGGAATATAAAAAGGCTTGGGAATACCAAGAAAGTATCTTTGATGAGATTATTGGTATCAAACTTCACAATCGCGAAAACCAGAACGATTTAAAAGACATCACCAATCGGTTGTTGTTTGTTGAGCATCCTAACGTCTATACCCTTGGTAAAAGTGGAGCTATTAACAATTTGCTTATTAACGACGATTTCCTTAAGAAAATAAATGCCAGCTATTATAAAAGCAACCGTGGAGGCGATATCACTTATCACGGTCCCGGTCAAATTGTAGGCTATCCAATTTTCGATTTGGAGCTGATGGGTTTAACAGTTAAGTCATATATTCATAAACTAGAGCAAGCCATTATTAACTGCTTGGCCGATTACGGAATTGTTGGAGATCGTTTAGATGGCGCAACGGGTGTTTGGCTCGATAAGGATGTTCCGGGCAAGGCGCGTAAAATATCAGCCATCGGTGTAAAGGCGAGCAGATATGTGAGTATGCATGGGTTTGCCTTAAATGTAAATACCGATTTAAGCTACTTTAATCACATTAATCCGTGCGGATTTGTGGATAAGGGAGTTACTTCAATGGAAAAAGAATTAGGCGCCAAACAAGATTTTGAAAAAGTAAAGGCGGATTTATTAAATCATTTAGTAAAAGTATTTGAATTAAATCTAAATAATTAATTTTCACTCTAAAGTACTGATTGCATTTGTTTTAGTTTTTAAAACAAATTGATTTCTTGTGTTTTATAACAGCAAGCTTATTTAAGATGGTTTTGATTATCCATTTTTTTTAGGAAATTTACACCTCGCAAAAAAGGTCGGATTTAAAAAGCATGGATAAACGTTGGAGTATTAAAGAAAAAGGAGAAGAGGATAAGATAGCTCATTTATCGGAAGTGTTAAATATAGACGCCTGTCTATCAAACTTATTGGTGCAAAGGGGTATCGAAACATTTGAAGAGGCTCGCTCTTTTTTTCGTCCAAGTTTAGATCACTTGCACGATCCTTTCCTAATGAAGGATATGGATAAGGCTGTGGATAGGCTAAATCTGGCTATCCAGAATAACGAAAAAGTATATATATATGGCGATTATGATGTTGATGGTACAACCTCGGTTGCATTGGTTTACTCCTTTTTGTCGAAATATATTAATAATATAGATTTCTATATCCCAAATCGTTACGAGGAAGGTTATGGGGTTTCCATAAAAGGTATCGATCATTTTGCAGAGCAAGGTTCAACCCTTGTTATAGCACTCGATTGTGGTGTAAAAGCAGGTGAAAAAATTGATTATGCCAAAGAAAAAGGAATTGATTTTATTATTTGCGACCACCATACTCCAGGAGATACGCTACCAAATGCAGTAGCCTGCTTAGATCCCAAAAGAAAAGATTGCGAGTATCCCGATAAAAACTTATCAGGATGCGGAGTAGGCTTTAAATTCCTACAAGCTTACTGTCAGTTTAACAATATTGCTCCCGATTCATTATATAATTACCTCGATTTGTTAGTGGTAAGTATCGCTTCTGATATTGTACCCATAAGTGGCGAAAATAGAGTTTTAGCTCACTTTGGATTAAATAAACTCAATACAAATCCATGTGTGGGATTAAAGCATATAATTAAAATAGCCGGCATGCAAGGTCGCGAGTTTACCATTAGCGATATTGTATTTAAAATAGGGCCACGTATTAACGCGGCTGGTAGAATTGATAGTGGTAACGATGCAGTTCGTTTATTAATTTGTGAGGACGATCAGTTTGCCTCAGAAATGAGTATCGATATTGATAAATGCAACGATACCCGCAAAGGGCTAGATAGAGATATTACCCAGCAAGCCTTGGATGCAATAAGTAATAATCCCGAATTGAAGGATAGAAAAAGCACTGTTCTATTTGAGCCCGAATGGCACAAGGGGGTTATTGGCATAGTAGCTTCTCGTTTAACAGAGTCGTATTACCGTCCAACCATTATCATGACAGAAAGTAAAGGTTTTGCCACAGGTTCTGCGCGTTCAGTTGATGGTTTCGATTTGTACAAGGCCATAGATTCGTGTAGCGATTTGCTCGAAAATTTTGGGGGACACATGTATGCCGCAGGTTTAACCATGAAGATTGAAAACATTCCTGCTTTTCAGGAGCGTTTTGAGCAATATGTAATTGATCATATCACCGAAGATCAGCAAATACCACAGATTGAAGTGGACGAGTACATCGATTTGAGTAATATCAATGAGAAGTTTTACCGTATTTTAAAACAATTCAGACCCTTCGGACCTGAAAATTTAAAACCAGTGTTTGTATCGCATCGTGTATTCGATTATGGCACAAGTAAAACTGTAGGGAAAGATGCAAGCCACCTTAAGGTTGAGCTTATCGAAGAGAAATCGGGATGTATAAAGCAAGGAATTGCCTTTTCGATGGGAGATAAACTAGAGAAGCTACAAACGGGCAACCCCTTTGATGTATGTTTTACAATTGAAGAAAACGTATATAATGGTCGTTCTACCCTGCAAATGATGGTTAAGGATATGAAATTTCCTTACGAGGATTAAATTTCGATTAAAAATAAGTTCGATAAATCATTTTATTTCTGAAATAAATTATATTTGTAGCAATTGAAATAAAGTAAACATTTTCAATTATTTCAACTCAGACTAAATACGTTGGATTATATGCCGTTATATACTGAGTGAGTATAGATATAATTCAAAGAAAAAAGTAAATAAATATCATATGAAAAACATGAAAACAATAAGTAGAAATAGTCTTGCATCTTTACTGATGGCTGGCTTAGTAGTTTTAGCTGCATGTAATTCAGGAAAGAGTAAGAAAAATAATGCTACTCAAATTGAAAAACAAGAAGTAGAGACTAAGGTTAGAGAGTTTGTTTATCCTCTACCTACATCATACGAGATTGTTGAAATGCTAAATAAAATTGAAGCAGCATATATCTTCGGATTGGCAAATGATCCAACTAAAGCCGGAACGTATTTTACTGAGCGTTCATTAGCAATTAACCTTGGTGTTTTTGGTGGCGATTTAAGTTATGCAAGTACTTACAATCAAAAACAAGAGACTTTAGATTATATCGATGCTTCAAGAAAAATGTTAGAAGGTTTAAACTTATCCAATGCTGTGGATAAAGATTTACCAAGCAGAATTGAAAATAATCAAGAAAATAAAGAAGTTTTAGTTGACCTGATCACAAACTCTTTTTACGATACTTACAACTATTTGTTAAAGAACGAAAGAGAGCCAGTTTCTGCACAAGTAATGGCAGGTGCTTGGGTTGAAGGTTTATATATAGCTACTCATATTTCAGAGGAAACATTAAATAGCCTTGAAATGGTAAGTGTTGTGTTAAAACAAAAAGAGCCATTAGATAAGTTATTTGAAATTTTAAACCGTTTTAAAGATGAGGCTGATATTGTTAAAACCATTGAAGATTTAACACCTTTAGCTGAAATTTATGCTTCAATAGCTTCTGATGCAATTACACAAGAACAAATGAGAGATATTGCAAAGCAAGTAATGATTGTTAGAAATAACTTCGTTAGCGCTGAATAGATTATTCTCAGAAATACAATATTGTAAAAGGTGGTCTCTCATGATCACCTTTTTTTGTTATAGTTGATTTAAGTAAATCCTGCTATATTTACCCTACACAAAACCATATCAATAATTTATAGTTATTATATTGATATAATCCGCAATTACCATTAGTTATGAGTGAAACGCTATTAGATGCTTTAATGAAGTTATTTGCCTTGCTTACAAACGCAAGGAAGGAAAGTAGCCTTGAAAGTGCACGTAAACTAGTTAGACAACAACTGCTTGAAACATTCAATCAGGAGTATGCTGATGTTTATTTGCAACGCTTTAATTTTTATTTGCAATCGTTTCATAAAAACGCGTATAGCGATAACAGAGAAGAGGTAGAAAAACAATCTAACGATAACTTCGATCAGATTGATAGAATCTGTGAAGAACTCAATAAGGAACTCGAAAAAGAAACCAAGCTTCGATTATTTGTTCAGCTCTTTGAATTTATCAGAAAAGAGGAAAAAATAAGTGAAATAGGGGAATCTATTTTAGATCGATTTGCTAAAGGAATGTTGATTGATCAACACGACTTTGAACTATTAAAAACCTTTATACTTGTAGGTCCACTAAAAGTAAAGGATAGAGAAAGTGTTTTGGTGATCTCTGGCGATAAAGAAGCGCCATTAAAAGGATTTAAACATATTTATAACGACCGCCAACAGGTTTATGTGTGGGTTTTGTATTTGGCTTCAACACATACTTTTGTTTTCAGATATACCGGAGATCGAAACCTGTATTTAAACGGACATAAAGTTGAGCAAAACAATTCTTACATATTCTCAGTAGGTTCAGTAATACGTACTTCGCGTATGGAGCCTGTTTACTACGGAAAGGTTGCGGAGCTTTTTGTAGAGCGAGAAGATAAGGCACGTATCCTATTTAGAGTGCGTGATGTGGAATATAAGTTTAATGATTCTCAAGTAGGTGTTCAAAAGTTTAGCTTCACAGGTAGGTCTAATCAACTTATTGGTATAATGGGCGGTAGTGGGGCCGGAAAATCTACGCTACTTAATGTTCTGAATGGAAACTATAAGCCTTCGCAAGGAACAATAAGTATCAATGGTTTAGATATTCATACCCACAGCGAAGATTTAAAAGGGGTAATTGGTTATGTTCCTCAAGAAGATCTCTTAATAGAAGAACTAACCGTTTTTGAAAACCTATATTGCAATGCACTGCTTTGTTTCAGTGATACACCCAAGGATGAGGTGATTGAAATTGTAGAACGAGCCATAATTGATTTTGATTTGGTTGAGGCGCGCGACTTAGTAGTGGGTAGCCCAACTAATAAAGTGTTGAGTGGTGGCCAGCGTAAGCGACTAAATATAGCCTTAGAGTTAATACGAGAGCCTTCTATTCTATTTGTTGATGAACCTACTTCTGGCTTATCTTCAATGGATTCTGAGAAGGTTATGGTACTACTAAAACGCCAAGCCTTAAAAGGTAAATTAGTTATTATTAATATACATCAACCTTCTTCCGATTTATATAAGCTAATTGATAAACTTTTAATTATTGATAGAGGAGGTTACATTATTTATAATGGTAATGTAATGGATGCTATTGTATATTTTAAAAAGCAGGCTAATTACGTTAACTCCGATGAAAGTGATTGTCAACTTTGTGGTAACGTGCAAGTTGAGCAACCTTTGCGGATTATAGAGGCTCGTATGGTCGATCCCAATGGTAGAACCATTAGAGAGCGAAAAATTAAGCCTGTTGAATGGTATAAAAGATATAAGCAAAATATTGAAAATACCTTTGCGTGGCGAAATGATAAGGTTGAAGATGAAAAAGAAGAACTTCCGAAAAACCTTTATAATATACCGGGTCGATTAAAGCAGTTCTTAATTTATACCTATCGCGATGGTTTATCTAAATTTAAAGATAAACAATATGTGCTCATCAACTTGCTCGAGGCACCTATTTTGGCAGTAATGATTGGTTACTTCACTAAGTTTATTAGTGGTACAACAGCTAATCCTGATCAATATATATTTAGCCAAAATACCAATATTCCATCATACCTTTTTATGGCGGTTATTGTGGCTCTATTTTTAGGGCTAAACTTGAGTGCCGAGGAAATTATAAAAGATAAGAAACTCTTACAGCGTGAGAAGTTTCTGAATTTAAGTAGATCAAGTTATTTGAATAGTAAAATCCTGGTTCAGTTTGGCATATCTGCCCTTCAAACTTTTTTGTTGGTGGTTATTGGTAATTATATACTAGAGGTTCAAGGACTTAATTTTAGCTATTGGTTAATACTTTTTTCCACAGCCTGCTTTGCCAATATTTTAGGCTTAAATATCAGTAGCGGACTAAAATCTGTTGTTGCCATTTATATTCTCATTCCTTTAATATTAGTGCCACAATTGTTATTCAGTGGTGTAATAGTGGATTATAGCAAATTACATACAGCCATCTCACATAATACCTATGTGCCGCGCATTGGCGATATGATGGCATCCCGATGGTCGTATGAAGCACTGGCAGTAAACCAGTATAAAAATAATGCCTACGAACGAGAGTTCTTCAACGAGGAAGTGATTATTAGTGAATCATCTTATTACATAGGGATGTTGATTCCTCGAATCAAGCAGCATAACTTGTTAAGTGAGCGTCAATGGGAAGATGGTAAGGCAGAAGATGCTTTAGCCAATAGAATCATTATTGACAATGCATTATTGGATATGAAAGCCCTAGTGGATCAAGATACTAAAGAAAGCATTGAATCTTTACTTAAGATGAACCACAAATTATCCGAGTCGTTATTTACCAAAACAGAGTCTGTTTTAGATGAGGTAAAAAAGGCTTATCAAGAGGTTTATAAACAGGCTAAGAAAGATAAGGACGACAAGTACCATTTAATGGTGGATAACTTGGGCTCGAATAAAGCATTTAACCAATTCAAACATGCTTATTATAATGAGAAGTTAGCCGATTTTTTATTGGATAAAAGTAATATGCAAAAAGTTAAACTAGGCGATGAGAGGTATATTCCCCTTATGGATCCTATTTTAAGAGAGTCGACTTCTAATTATGGTAGGGCACATTATTTTGCTCCATATAAATTCTTCATGGGCGTTCGGATATCAACACCTTTGTTTAATGTGATAATTATTTGGTTGAGTACTTTGTTATTATACTTCACGCTTTATGCTGATCTTTTAAGTAGAGTAATACGTCATTTCGAGAAGTTCAAGTTACGTAAGGCATTCCGCAAAAATGTGGATAGAGTTTAAGAAAGGATAATGGACTTTTGGTATAATAAAATAAAATAAGATTACTTTTGCCAAAAATAGAGTATTCATGAAGGTTTATTCCGATCCAAATAAGTATAATAATACAAGTACGGTTGTAACATTAGGTATGTTTGATGGTGTTCACTTAGGACACAAGCAGCTACTTTCTAAAGTTGTAACTACTGCACGTAATATCGATGCACGATCTGTTGTTGTTACCTTTTGGCCACACCCAAGGTTAGTACTCGGAAAGAATGCTGAAGACTTAAAATTTATTACTACTCTAGATGAAAAAATAGCGCTTTTAGAGAAGGAAGGAATTGACGATTTAATACTACTTCCATTTAATTTAGAACTTGCTGCACTGAGTGCAAAAGAATTTATAGAGCAAGTATTGATAGCTAAGTTTGGAATGCAACACCTGATTATGGGTTATAATCATCGTTTTGGAAAAGATAGAATTGATGATTATTCAGTATATCAGAGTATCGCCAATGAGAATCAATTTGGGATATCCAAAGTTGAAGCTGTAAAAGTTGGTTCAGTTAATGTAAGTTCAACAGTAGTAAGAAATGCCATTGAAACTGGCGATGTTGTTCTAGCTAAGGCATTATTATCTTATACTTTTTCATTAACAGGGAATGTGGTAAGTGGTCAACAGTTAGGCCGTACCATTGGGTTTCCAACGGCTAATATTGAGCCAAACGACTCCCATAAAATAATACCTCAAACTGGCGTATATGCCTGTAGGCTTCTTGTAAAAGGGAATAAATATGATGGGATGCTTAATGTAGGTATTAAGCCTACTGTTTCAAGTAAAACAAAACAAACCATTGAAGTACATATATTCAATTTTTCGGATGATATATATTCTGAAGAAGTTGTAATTGAATTTGTAGATAGAGTGCGTAACGAACAAAAATTCGAAAGTGTAGATGCACTCAAGGCTCAACTCAAAATTGATGAGCAAACTGTAAAAAAACTATTGAGTTAGTCATTTTTTGTGTAAACTGTTTATTGCAAATAGCTTAGAAGATTACGTAAAAAAACTACCTTTGCAAAAAATAATTAAAAGCATATTAGTATGTCAGAGAATTTAGTTGACAACCTTCCTTATAAAATTGCCGATATCACATTGGCTGATTTCGGAAGAAAAGAGTTGGATTTAGCAGAAATTGAAATGCCTGGTTTAATGGCATTGCGCGAAGAATATAAAGGCAAAAAACCTTTGGCAGGAGCTAAAATTATGGGTTCTCTGCATATGACAGTACAAACTGCCATATTAATTGAAACTTTAGTTGAATTAGGTGCCGATGTACGTTGGGTTTCTTGTAATATTTTCTCTACTCAAGATCACGCTGCTGCTGCAGTTGTTGTTGGTAAAGAAGGTACAGAGGAGGCTCCTAAAGGTATTCCGGTTTACGCTTGGAAAGGCGAAACTTTAGAGGAGTATTGGTGGTGTACAGCTCAGGCTTTAACTTGGCCTGATGGTTCTGGTCCGAATCTTATTTTAGATGACGGTGGTGATGCTACAATGCTTGTGGTAAAAGGTGCTGAATTTGAAGCTGCGGGAGAAGTTCCTGCTTTTGATGAAAATGTACATTCTGAAGAAGAAGGGGTGTTTTTAGAGCTTTGCAGAAAAACATTAAAAGAAAACCCTACTTGTTGGGCTACAAAAAGAGAAGCCATTCGTGGTGTTTCTGAGGAAACTACAACAGGTGTACACCGTTTATACCAATTAGCTGAGCAAGGTAAATTACCTTTCCCTGCAATTAATGTAAACGATTCTGTTACTAAATCGAAGTTCGATAACTTATACGGATGTCGTCATTCACTTACCGATGGTATTATGCGTGCTTCTGATGTTATGTTGGCAGGTAAAGTAGCTGTTGTATGTGGTTATGGTGATGTTGGTAAGGGGTGTGCGCAATCTTTAAAAGGTCAAGGAGCTCGTGTAATTATCACAGAAATTGATCCTATTTGTGCTTTACAAGCAGCAATGGAAGGTTACCAAGTATTACCAGTTGAAGATACTTTATCGTACGCTGATTTATTTGTAACAACTACAGGTAATAAAGATATTATTACTGCATACCATATGTCTAAAATGAAGAATATGGCTATTGTAGGTAACATTGGTCACTTTGATAACGAAATTCAAATGGCTGAGTTGTACAAAGTAGAAGGTATCGTTCGTACTAACATTAAACCTCAGTACGATAAATGGACTTTTGCTGATGGACATTCAGTTCTTATTCTTGCTGAAGGTCGTTTATTAAACTTAGGTTGTGCTACTGGTCACCCAAGCTTTGTGATGTCTGCATCGTTTACTAACCAAGTATTGGCTCAAATTGAGTTACACTTAGATGCTGATAAATACGAAAATCAAGTGTACACATTACCTAAAGCATTAGACGAAAAGGTAGCGCGTTTACACCTTGATAAATTAGGCGTTAAATTAACTACATTATCACAAGAGCAAGCGGATTATTTAGGGATACCTGTTGAGGGTCCATATAAACCAGAACATTACAGATACTAATATTTGTGAAGAATATATGAAAGCCTGATACTTTTTGTGTCAGGCTTTTTTTATTTATAAATCTAGTAAGGACTCTTTGGGAGAAAGGTCGAGAATAGTTGTAATGGGGTAATGATCAGAATAACCAACCTTGGTTCGTTCAAAATTATAGGCTTTAAATATCTTATCATGAAAAATAAAATCTATCCTGAAGGATGGCAATTTTCCGTGATAGGTACCGCCAAATCCACTGCCCGACTCTACAAAAGCATCTTGTAATTTACCTCTAACAGTTCTGTAAACATACGAAACCGGTGTATCATTAAAATCGCCACAAACTATAGCCGGAAATGGTGAGTTTTCAATATGTCGGCCAATACTCTCAGCCTGAAACGATCGGCTATCAAAGGCCTCATTCATTTTGGTAAATATAGCTTTAACCCCTTCTCTACGTTCTGTTTCATTAAGGTAAGTAATGCTATCTATAAAATGATAGTTTTCGGCTTTAAGCCGGATAGACTCTAAATGATTATTAAAAACCCTCACTTTAGTTCCATTAATAACTATATCGGTTTGGATACTAAAGTTACTTGTGTTTTTAAAATATAAAGGTTGTTTTCTAGTGATCGGAAATTTTGAAAATGTAGCTAGGCCAAACTTCCGACCAGTTTTAGTTTCAACATTATACTCTATGTGCTTGTATCTGTATTGCTTAAATTTTGATAAGATATTGGCCTCGGAATAGTGCGGGATCTTATTATTAACAAAGAACTCTTGCACACATAAAATATCAGGATTCTCATCTTTAAAAAACTGATATACTTTATTGGGTGTTTCTTTATCTCCAGTCCAGTTGTAACGATCAAACATCCTAACATTATACGACATAATGCTTACTGGCATAGTAAGGCTTGTTTTATCGGTAACCTTAACCGATTGAAGTTGGAAAACATCTTCCCACTGCGACCAAGATATGAGTAAGGCTAAAATAGAGAATATTACACGCTTGCGTAATTTGGCAAGCCATAAAAAACCAAATAGCGCATTGGCTATAAATAGCAAGGGAAATGCAAAGCCAATAAACGAAAGAAAACTAGAATGAACAGGTGATACTTTAGAGCCTAAAACACTTAATAAAAGTAGGGTAACTATAATTACATTTACTAAAAATACTATGTTTCGGAGTAGCTTTCTCAAAATAAGGATGGTTTAATTTTTATCGCTTGCGTCGAATAATGTTCTTTTCTCTTCGTCAGATAAGCTGTCATATCCTTTGCTCTTAATTTTATCAAGGATACGATCTACATTATGTTGGTTGTTATTTTTACGTGAGTTATATTCCATATCCGACATTGGACGCTTCTTGCTGGAATGGGTAACCTTCATATGGTTTTTTCGAGAGAATAAGGTTACCACCTTATCCATCCATCTATTGAATCTCAATGTTGTATCCTTTCCTTTTTGCAGTCTTGAGGCATAAAATACACCAAATAGAGCACCTCCAATATGTGCCAAATGCCCACCAGTGTTCGACATGCTTGAAATACTAATTAAATCGAGAATAAATAGAACTAGTGCTATATGCATTAATTTTACTGGCCCTAAAAACATTAAATGTACTTTTACATTAGGTGCGTATCGGGCTGTAGCAAACAGAATGGCCATTACAGAAGCAGAAGCACCCATCATTACCGCACTTGGTGCTACACTATTTAAACCGGGGAAAATATTATATGACAGAATGTAAAGAGCAGCACCAGCTATACCTCCCATAAAATAAACGCCTAATAGTTGGCGAGGATTAAAATAGTTGAGGAATAAGCGACCAAACCAGTATAGGTAAAGCATATTAAATAATATATGCAGAAAATCGTAGTGCAAAAACATGTAAGTAATAATTGTCCATGGTCTGAACAATAGTGCACTAGGATGCGCAGGAACTGATAACCAAGAAATGATTAAATCACCTAAGTCACCACCACCCATTAAGGCTAGTATGGCATAAATAACTCTGATAACCACAAAAACACCAAGATTAATATAAATTAATCGGGTTAGTGCACCACCTTGTTTAAACGACTCTTTTATTTCATCAACTATCGACATATCAGTAAAACTAATAATATTAAGAAGAGTTTAAAATACTTAGAAACTGGTTTTTCGCCAATGTCTAATTAAGAAGAACCCAAATAACATTCCACCTAAGTGCGCCAAGTGCGCCACGTTATCTCCTGGTTGGTTCATAATGCTATAATATAACTCTAAGGCTCCGTAACCAATAACAAACCATTTCGCTTTAAGCGGAATGAGCATATATAAGTATATCTTTTCTTCAGGAAATAGCATGCCGAAGGCCAATAATAGTCCGAATATTGATCCAGAGGCACCAACCATTGGTATGTTTATCAATTCGTTTAATGTTGCTAAAGATGCATCAACGTAGTTCTGATTCCCCAATAGAATACTTTGTCCTTTTTGGTAAACTTCAGCAACAGCTTCAGGAGGTAAATCAGCGCTTACCATTTTTACCCTGATAAATGACATCACTACATTTATTAGACCTGCCCCTATTCCAGTAACAAAATAATAGAATAAGAACTTTTGTGGTCCCCATACTTGTTCTAAAATTCGACCAAACATGAACAAGGCAAACATATTAAAGAAAATATGTGTCATGCTGCCATGCATAAACATGTAGGTGATGTATTGGAAAAAGTGAAAGTGCTCGCTGCCTGGTGTGTATAGACCAAGAATCTTATTTAAGTCTAAACGAATAAAACCTAGCCCAGGTAAATTAATGCCTTGTTTCATTAAAAACATGGCAAAAAATGCAAGTGCATTAATAATTAAGAGATTCTTAACGACTGGAGGTATATTACCAAACAATGATCTTTGCTGAAACATAATCTTTATTTTTTACCAAGTGTACAAGCATCAAACCAAAATGAATTGATGCCATTGTGTCATTGTATTCTGTGCTTCATTTATTTAAAGCGCGTTTCTATTTCGTCGGTAGTTAAAATAGAAATGATAGTTTTACCATCGGGCGAAAAGTTGGGAACTTGGCATGTAAAAAGCTGTCCCACTATTTCATCCATTTCATCTATTGATAAAACCTGACCCGATTGTATTGCAGATTGCTTCGCTATAGAACGTGCAATTCTGTCTTTTAAGTCAGCCTCTAAGTCAACTTCGCTGGTTTTAAAACTCTCTAAAATACCATCAATTAAGGCCTTCATGCTTATATTTTGCATATCGGCAGGTGTGCCTTTAACCTCAAAGTTATCATTATCATCCACACTAAGGTCTAAGCCAAAAGCTAAAAGTTCTGGCATTAGTTCCTTAACAACCATAGTATCTTCGGCATTGAAGTTTAGTTGTTCAGGATATAAGCATTGCTGTGTCATGGCTTTGCCTACGTTAATAGAAGCCATCAATTGTTCGTATAAAATACGTTCGTGCGCCCTTCTTTGGTCAATCATCATTAAACCTGATTTACCCGAAGTAAGGATATATCTATTTTTTAATTGAAAGCATGAAGATGTTGCTGCAACACTGCCTTCTGACATCTGCATGGTTTGTTGAACCGGTTCAGCACTTGCTATTGTAGTGGTTTCAACTCCCGTTTCAAACGGATTAAATGGAGCTTGTTCTGCAGGAGCACTGTTTTGTGTAGCAACTTGCGATTCAGCTTCAAAACCTTCGTAGAGCTTCTCCCAACCTTGCGTACTTTGCTTTTCTTGTGGTGTATACGATCCTCCGCTACCCGCAGAAGAACCACTACTTTGAGAAACACTCTGACTTGGTTCAAAGGGATTAAAGAAAGGGTTTACCTCTACTTTAGGAGCCTCCTTTGATGATTCATCTATGCCTGTAGGTATTTCTGGTCTACCAGCAGTATCAAAATCAATAGTCGGAATCATATTATGCTTTCCGAGGCTCTCGCGAATGGTTGCATTCATAATCTGCCAAATGGCACGTTCATCCTCAAACTTAATTTCAGTTTTGGTAGGATGAATATTGATATCTATAATTTTAGGATCAACCTCAAGAAATAAAAAGTAAGCAGGTATTGCTCCTGTAGCTACTAAATTCTCATAAGGCTCTGTAACTGCTTTGTGCAGATAAGGGTGTTTCATGAAACGTTGGTTCACAAAAAAGAATTGATCACCAGCTGATTTGCGAGCAGATGCAGGCTTGCCGATAAAACCATGAATCTTAATTAGTACAGTTGAAGTTTCAACAGATACCAATTGCGACAGCATATTTTTACCAACCATATTAACAATTCGTTGCTTTATGTTGGTAACGGGCAAGCTAAACATTGGCATGTCGTTATGAGTTAAATGAAAACTCACATCAGGGTTAGCCAAAACAATTCGCTGAAACTCGTTAATAATATGGCGGAGTTCAGTGCTATCCTTTTTTAGGAATTTGCGTCGGGCTGGAACATTGAAAAATAAATTTTTAACAGAAAAGTTACTTCCTTCAGGACAAGAAATGGCTTCTTGATTATCTACATGTGATCCTGCCAAAGAAATTAATGTACCAAGCTCATCGCCTGTTTTACGAGTTTTTAATTCAACTTGTGCAACGGCGGCAATAGATGCCAAGGCTTCACCCCTAAAGCCCATTGTTCGTATGGCATATAGGTCGTTGGCTTCTCTAATTTTTGAAGTAGCATGTCGCTCAAAAGATAAACGGGCATCGGTGGCTGACATTCCGCAGCCATTATCCACTATTTGAATAAGTGTTCTTCCCGCATCTTTAACTACTATTTTTATATCGGTACTACCCGCATCAATTGCATTTTCAACCAATTCTTTAACTACCGAAGCAGGACGTTGAATAACTTCTCCTGCTGCTATTTGGTTGGCAACAGAATCGGGCAATAATTGAATTATATCTGACATAAATGAATCCTATTTGCGAAGCACGAAATTTACAATCGCATTCTTTAAACGAAATTTTGTAGATGAAGTGTTAGTTGAAATTATAAGTATTCTAAGATCCATTCAGAACTACTATATAAAAGGTAATAAAAGAACATAAGAAGTATGGCAATAATCACAACAATACGTAGTGTTGATTTACGTTTCTCTTTACGAGATACATCAAAGGTAGTTTGTTGCATACGGCGGTTCATTTTACCTTTAATTCTATCTGCATGCGTAGACCCATCATCTTCTTTATCTAAGCCCAACTCCTCGCGAACAGCACGCTTGCGCTCATCTAACTCTTCTTTAGCCTCATCGTAAAAAACAGGCTTATAGTTAAAAACCCTATGTTGCTGATTTTTTATAAAAGTAAACTTCATCTTTATTCTATGTGTGTTCCCTTTCAGATTTATTGAAAGAGTAATTGTGTAACAAAGATACAAGTAATTACTGAGTCTTAAAATACAGAGGCTAGTTTAACTATAGTTTAACAGCTTAAGTTATAATTATCAGTTTAATAAGTTATCAACAATGGTTAATAATACCTTTGATTTTAGCTAAGGATAGCCGAATTGTTATTCAAAAGTTTTTGCAGAATCAGAAACCAAACGGTTAATTTCTTTGAGCTCTTTTTTTGTAATATTTCGCCATTTGCCAACGGGTACATCTAACTCAATGTTCATAATTCGGGTACGTTTCAATTTTGTTACATTGTAACCGAGGTATTCACTCATTCTTCTAATTTGTCGGTTAAGGCCTTGAGTAAGAATGATTCTGAATTCAAACTTACCTGTTTGTTCAACAAAACATTTGCGTGTTACTGTATCTAAAATCGGAACTCCGGCACCCATCTTTTTAATAAATCCAGCGTTAATTGGCTTATCAACTGAAACAATGTATTCCTTCTCGTGATTGTTTCGAGCGCGTAATATTTTATTCACAATATCGCCATCGTTGGTTAAAAAGATAAGACCTTCACTTGGTTTATCTAATCTTCCGATAGGAAATATACGTGTTGGATATTTAATGAAATCAATGATGTTATTTTTCTCCACTTTCGTGTCGGTGGTACAAACAATGCCTACGGGTTTGTTAAAAGCAATATAAACCGGCTTTTCTTTTTGTTGACCAACTAATTTCCCTTTTACACGAACCTCGTCGCCATCTTGCACTTTAGTACCCATTTCAGGAACCTTACCATTAATGGTTACTTTTTTAGCATCAATTAATTTATCGGCCTCTCTGCGAGAGCAGTATCCAATTTCACTTAGGTATTTATTAATTCTAACAGGCTGTTCTAACTTCATAAAATAACAAAATTACAGATGCATATAGCAAGTAATAATTCAATAATATGCAAAAGTACACTACTTTTGCCAATAAAAGAATTATGCAATTATATAAGATTGAAACCGGCAATTTTATGGCCGATGGAGGTGCGTTGTTTGGAGTTGTGCCCAAAGTAATATGGGAAAAAAGATATCCGTGTAATGATCAGAATTATTGTAACCTAAGCATGCGATGTTTGCTTATAAAAACTGAAGGTAGAGTAATTTTAATCGATACAGGTGTTGGTAATAAACAGTCTGAGCAGTTTTTTTCGTATCAACATTTAAATGGAGATGATAGTTTGCATCAATCGTTTGCTAATGTGGGGGTGGGACTTCATGAAGTGACTGATGTTGTTTTAACTCATCTACATTTCGATCATTGTGGAGGAGCTGTTGAAAAGGACGAAAAAGGTGTATTAAAAGCAACTTTTCCCAATGCAAAATATTGGGCCGCACAATCGCAATGGGATAATTATTTGAGTTCGAATGTTAGAGAAGGTTCGGTATATTTTAAGGAAAATATGATGCCTATATTTGAATCAGGAAACCTTGAGTTGATTGATGAAAATACTGAATTATGCCCAGGCATTGAGCTAAGAATATTTAATGGGCATACCAAAGGACAAGTTATTCCTTTTATCAAATATAAAAATACCACTATAGTTTACACCGGTGATTTAATACCGGTTATGGCTAGTTTACCAACGGCATGGGTTTCGGCCTATGATACAGATCCGATTACTTCGATGGAAGAGAAAACCGCGTTTTTAAGTGAGGCGGCGGATAATAATTATACCTTATTTTTTGAGCACGATTTATACAATGAGTGCTGCACTTTGTTGAAAACCGAGAGGGGAATCAAGAGCAAAGAATCCTTCAAACTAGAAGAAATTGATAACTATTTGTAAAGGAGTATTCTCTTATTCTGATAGGGAGTTTATTCGAAACTGGGTCGCATTAAACTCAAACTAAACTCATACCAAATTCAATTTAAACTCATATTAAATTCGATATTTATCGAGTTTCGTATGTATTAAGTGTGTTTTTAGTTTGGATGAATTCCGAAGCAGGTAGCACTGTGTTGCGAAGAAGAGCCTTTAATGCTTGGTTTATTTAAAGGCATAAAAACAAAGCTTAGAGTGCATTGTTTTATTATAAAATTGATGCGATGTTAAGAGATTTATCCAAAATAAGAAAGGACTTTGATAAAGCCAAACTTGATGAAAATGATATTGGTGCTTCGCCAATAGATACTTTTAAAATGTGGTTGAGCGATGCAATAGAAAGTGCCTGTATTGAGCCAACTGCAATGACTCTTTCAACAGTTTCTAAAGATGGTATCCCATCTTCAAGAATTCTGTTATTAAAGAATATTAGTGATAGTGGAGACTTTTGGTTTTATACCAATTATGGTAGTCGGAAGGGTAATGAATTAAAGGATAAACCTTATGCTGCACTAAACTTTTTTTGGCCGCAATTAGAACGTCAGGTCCGAATTGTTGGAATGGCCTCTAAGTTAAAGGAGAAGGAAAGTGATGATTATTTTAATTCTCGACCAAAGGATAGTCAGCTTAGTGCGATAATATCTCCCCAGAGCCAGGTTGTTGAAAGTAGAGAGCAGTTAGAAAAGTGGTATGAAGAGGCTATGGAGTCCAATAAAAGTATTAAGCGTCCGAGTAATTGGGGAGGTTATAAATTGATTCCTACTGAAATAGAATTTTGGCAAGGAAGAGTTGGACGTTTGCACGATAGAATAAGGTTTAAACTAAATCAAGGGGATTGGCTTAAGGAAAGGTTAGCGCCTTGAAACAGTATAGTTAAAAAAGTAAACGCTCTGAATACTTAATTCAGAGCGTTTGTTTTTCTATATCTTTTTTAAGAATTTCTGTATTGTTGATTTTATATTGGGAGTGCCTAATTCTTGAAATTGCGACCTAACTTTCACAATGGGTTTATTAATTCTTAGGGCTTTATTCATATTAAAAGGAGTATCCATAAGTACTAAATCACAATCTGCTTGGTTTAAGTAATCTTGCAATTTATTGAGCTCGCTAGTTTCAAACTTTGTAACAGGGTATATCTTCGAATTCTCATACATTAGTACATCAGATGCTCCGTACTTATCCGCAGCAATGCAGGTTGAAAATTGAGTTTTAGACTCGTTTGTAAATTCAACCAAAGCCACTTTTTTATCCCAAATTAGTTCAAAGTCATCTGCTTCAATTGGTGATGCAGCTTCAATTATTACCGCTTTGTTATTTAATTCGAGTACTTTCTTTCGTAATTTAAGAATTGTAGAAGGTTCAGCTATGCATACCTTATCTATAATAACTACATCTGAAAGACTAATATTAACATCTATGGGTTGATTAAAATAACCATCAATTAGTTTATCAGGATTAATTATAGTTATCAACAAGTCTGGTTTAAAAAAAGGCATGTCTTCATTGGCATTTTCCCAAACTATAATGTCGCAATCAGCAGAATCTTTATCAATTTTATTTAAAACATCATGGTAATCAATGCCTGTATAAACTGTTGTTCGATTAGCAATTTGTTGTTTTATTTCTTCTTTCTCAATGCTCGAATACGGAGAGTACTCCAAGTCAGATAGCTTTGAGAAGCTTTGCGTAATTTTATCTTTTATATCGCCTTCAGGTACTGGATGTTTAACTACAACACTTTTTAGTCCTGCTAGTTTTAATTGCTCTACTACTTTACAGGATACTTGAGTTTTAGTAGCATCCGATCCGCAAACTGCAATTACAGGTTTCAAGTGTTTTAACATGGTAGTATTTGCACCTAAAATTTTAAAGTCGGCTCCGGCAGCTTGTATTTCTGTAGCTAAAGCAATTATTTGTTTTTGAGAGTAGTTGCTTTTGGCAATAACACATTCCTCAATGTCATACCTTTTAATTACCGAGTGTAATTCATCTTCTTTATAGATAGGAATACCTAAAGGATACGCCTTTCCTGTGAGTTGAATTGGGTAGTTCTGGTTTAATATAAGGTTTGCTTGATCTGATAAAAAAGCAATAACTTTATAATTAGGGTTATTCTTAAAATAAACGTTAAAACTATGAAATGCTCTCCCTAAATCACCAATAATTAATACGTTCCTCATGAGGTTTATTTTACAAATTAATTTGTACTTTGAAGTAGCAATAATGCAGGCTTCTGAACAACTTTAATCAGCCGTAGTTTTACTATTACATACGGCTATCAGCGTCGGAATAAAAATACTCAATAATTAAGGGAACAAACTAACCATAAGTAAGGTATAAGTATCCTTTTATCAAAAAACAGTTTTGCTCAATGAATTTTCTGGCCCATATATATTTATCAGGTAATAATCAGCAAATAATGTTGGGTAACTTTATTGCCGATTATGTAAAAGGTAATCAATATGAGAAGTATGCTCCTGAGGTTCAGAAGGGGATATTACTGCACCGAAAAATTGATGGCTTTACAGATAAACACCCTATTGTTAAGCAAAGTGCTCAGCGATTTAAAGAAAGCTACGGACGATACTCATCTGTAGTAATTGATGTGGTTTATGATCATTATTTAGCTAATGCTTGGCCGAATTATTCTTCGGTTCCTCTTGGTGAGTTTGTAAGTAAAACCCATCAATATTTAATGAAGAATTACTTTATGCTTCCTGCTAGAGTAAAAGGGTTTTTACCATTTTTAATTAAAAGTCGTAGGCTTGAAAATTATAAGAACTTGCAAGATATAGAGCGGTCTCTAGCCATAATGGCAAAAAACACTTCGCTCCCTGATAAATCAGAAGAAGCCATTGAAGTAATGAGTAATCATTATCCTCTATTTGAAGATGAATTTGCCTTATTTTTTAGTGAGATGCGCCAGATGGTGCATGCTGAACTAAACCCATAATTCAGCATAATTCCAATATACGTTATGTTTTAAATTAGGTATTGAAATAAATCGGGTCTCTCATTCAGGTATTCCGCAACAAAACCATTTTCAAGCATTCTTTCCTGTAATCCTTCAAAATCATCTTTGTGCTGTAACTCTATGCCAATTAAGGCAGGACCACGTTCGCGGCTTGTTTTTTTACGGTATTCAAAATGTGTAATATCATCAGTAGGCCCTAATACACGATCAACAAAATCGCGCAAAGCACCAGAACGTTGTGGGAAACGAACAATAAAATAGTGTTTTAGGCCTTCGTAAAGTAGCGAGCGTTCCTTAATTTCTTCGGTACGCGTAATGTCGTTATTACTTCCGCTAACAATGCAAATAACATTTTTGCCTTTTATCTCTTTCTCATAAAACTTAAGAGCAGCAATACTCAATGCACCCGCAGGTTCAACCACAATGGCATCGTAGTTATACAGTTCTAATATTTTAGTGCATATCTTACCTTCAGGTACTAAAACAATATCATCCACCACCTTTTTGCATATATCAAAGGTAATTTCCCCTACTCTTTGCACGGCTGCACCATCAACAAACTTATCAATATTTTCGAGGGTAACTAGTTCGCCTGCAGCAATAGAATCCTTCATAGCGGGTGCTCCGGCAGGTTCAACGCCAATAATTTTTGTTTCAGGATGAATTTGTTTCATATAACTTCCCAAACCAGAAATTAAACCACCACCACCAATGGGAGCAAAAATATAATCAATTGGCTTATCGGTTTGCATGTCAATTTCAAGACCCACAGTGGCTTGCCCCTCAATTATTTTGGCATCATCAAATGGATGGATAAAAGTTTTACCACTTTGAGTACATTCTGCCATGGCCGATTTGTAGGCATCGTCAAAAGTATCTCCGGTAAGTACCACTTTAGCAAAATCCTGACCGAACATACGCACCTGATTTACTTTCTGTTTAGGCGTAGTAGTTGGCATATAAATGACCCCATGTATACCAAGTTTGTGACACGAATAGGCAACACCCTGAGCATGGTTTCCGGCGCTGGCACATACAATACCGGCCTTTGATTGATTCTCAGAAAGGCTTTTCATTTTATTATAAGCACCTCTAATTTTATAGGATCTAACTACATGCAAGTCTTCGCGCTTTAGCATTATGTTAGAATCAAACTTTAGCGATAGCTGTCTATTCTCCATTAAAGGTGTATTTTCTATTACATCATTTAATGTTGATTTAGCAGCAATGATTTCTTCTATACGCGGAAAATATGTAGTCATCTTATTATAATAAAATTTAAAGCAATTCAGCTTTTTAATGGAGATAGGTGTTATCAGTTATTTATAATAATATGGAAAACCATCGAGCAATATCTTGATCTAATTGGCCTCAGCTTAAAATCAATTTGTCACTCTTGTAATTCCTCTAAAATTATAAATAACCTGTTGCAAATATAGGCATTTAGCTAAGATGCAGCTTTAAATTCTGTTAATTTGGTGAAATGCTTCAAGCAAGAATAGTACATTAAAATGACAAGCGCAGCTTCAGTTATTTTGTATGGTTTGTTTCTTTCTGCTATTTTAGTCCTCCATTCAAAAAAGAGTTAAAGCCGTCTATGATATCAGCATCTGTAAAAAAAATAAGTCTTGTGTTAGGTCTGTTCTTAACCTGCTGTATGGCCTCTATTTATGCTCAACAAAATAATAGTGCCCTTATTTTTTCTGATGATTTATACCACATGGCTAAACATGTGGATGGACTGCAGCCCATTGCAGATGATGTTGTACGGCCATCAGTTGTTGCATTTATTCCGAATAAGGAAGCCTTACAAATTAATAACTCCCGCAAGGATGCCATTTCTGTATCACTTTGGTTTTGTCCTCAAAATATAAAAGCACATCCAGGCACACTGTTTGGCGAAAATGAGAATTTTTATTTTAGATACCTATCTAATAATCAATTGCAGTTCAATCTTTATTTGCGCCATGATATTAACACAGAAGCTTTAGTGAATGAAGGCCACTGGCAGCATGCCGGTTTTACCATTACCAAAGATGGTGAACTGAGTATTTATTATAATGGCGATTTGGTTTTGCAGGATACCCTAAGAGTGGATTGGAAGCAAAAGAAGAGTGCGTTTATTGTGGGCAACGATAAATACAATATGGGAGCTGAGGGTAAGCTTGACAAGTTGAATGTTTGGGACACGGTGTTAACACCCGAAGAAATGAAGGCCATTTACACGCGTCAGTTAATTGATCCTGTGCTCGATTATAAATTACAAGCCTATCTGCCTTTAAAAGAAAATGCCATTGATGTTTCCAATAATGCATGCAAAACAGATAAAATACAAAATATACTATTTGAAGAGGATAAAGAACGTGGATCGGCTGCTCATTTTACGAGTGATAGCTCACTGATTAAATTCTCAGGTGTTACACTAGGCAAACAGCAATCGGTGGCACTTTGGGTGAAACCTAAAAACGACAGATATGTAGCTGCATTGGTTGGGAACAATGATTTTAGTTTACGTTACTCCTATACAAAAGGACAACTTTGGTACTCGGTGCCTCTGTTGTATTTGCTAGAATCGGAGCGGTTTAAGGTAAAGAATGATAATTGGATTCACGTAGCAGTAACGCTTAGTTACAATCATAAAATATCCTTTTACTTAAATGGAGCACTGCTTAGCGAGCATTCTATAGCGGATCAAACAGGAGGAGCTAATTTTATTGAATTAGGAAGGAGCCTTTGGAATGCAGGTGATTCGTACAAAGGTGCTATGTCGGAGATATTGATATGGGATCGCTTATTGAGTGCTAACGAGATAAAGGATGTGTATAACGGGAAGCTTAAGTTGGCGCAGAAGCAGGAAACATACTTAGCTTATTACCTTGTTTTAGTCTTGGTTTGTATGCTTTTATTGGCATTGCTCGTTATCAAAAAACGCAGAAATGAGAAAACTATCGGTAATCAGAATGTTAAAAAAGAGTTGCTCCTTCCGAAACACAATGCCATTTATTTTTACGATAAGTTTAGGGCTTTTGATGCTGATGGCAACAATGTTTCAGCAGAATTTACACCAACTTTAATTCGATTATTCGCCTTGTTTATTCTATACCCAAAAGTGTATAATAGGAATGTTACTTCGGCTGAAATATCTTCCATTTTATGGGATGCGGATACTGCTAGTCAACAAAAAAATAACAGAAATACAAATGTACATCGCTTGCGCGCGATTTTTAAGAAGATGGGCGGAATACAACTTTTGTTTCAGGATAGAAGTTGGTTTATTGAAACATCTGAGGCTATTTATATTGATGTTAAGCAGTTTGAGGATCACTTATCTAATACTACAGATAAGATTGCCTTTCAGAGCTTAAAATTGGACTCTAATTTAAACAACGATGGGTTTGATGCTATTATTTCGTTATTGAATGATCAGCATTTAAAGTTACTTGCAGAACTTTGTGAAGGGGCCTCTGAAGGCAAGGATTATGAACGAATGGTTCACCTCTCCTTACTTTGGTTAAGCGTTGATTCTCTTTCTGATACTGCTTTGAGATACAGAATAAGAGCCTTATTGCACTTACAGCAAAAGCAAAATGCTTTGAATGCTTATCAACAATTTTGTAAAAACTATCAACAGATGCTTCACGAGGCTTTTGAAATAAGGTTTGATGAGTTGATAAAATAAAGTTGTATTATCCCTCTAAAAAGTAACCACTCTCGCTCAATTCAGCTTCAATTTTACTGGAGTTGAGAATACCAATTTTTTTGCCTTTGGTGCTTACCAAGCCTTCTTTTTTGAGGGCTGATATTACCCGAATGACCTGCTCTTGAGAGGTGCCAGCAAATTCAGCAATATCCTTACGAGAGAACGTGAGATTAAAGAATTCATTATCCTGTCCGAATTTACGTTGTATAAAAAGCAGCCCATTAATTACCTTATCCTTCACGGTCATACGCCCAAATAGCTTGGCATTTGATTCACTCTTTTGAAGCTGGTCGGCATAAAAAAGCATAAAATCGTACATCAGCTCCGGTGTTTTGTGTAGCATCTCTATTAATATATCCGATTGAAAGTGGCACAAAATGGTATCCTGCATGGCACTTGCACTAATATCGTAAACATAGTTTGTTCCAAAACCTCGGTGCCCTACTATTTCGCCATCTTTTGAAAGGCGTATTATCTGACTACTATTGTCATCGATGCTTTTATAAACTTTAACTGCACCCTGAAAAATAAAATATAAACCACTTACAGGTGCACCTTCAAGAATAAACTGTTGCCCATTTTGGCATTTAAACGTGCTTTTACGTTCAATATAGCTTTGCATACTCTCTCGTTCAATGTGCTTTTTTATCAAGCAATTGTTATTGGTACATTCTTTACAAGTGGTTTTATTCATAATCGACTTATTTTATTAGGTCTTATTGATGGCACAATTTTACAAGTTATAATATGCCTCCCTTAATGGCACCGCGAAATGATTGTAAAATTGTTTGATGTGTTTTATTTGTATAAACCTTAGAAAATTAATTTTTATAGGTATATCATTTGTACAAACCTTCAAAAAATATTTTTTCTCGCTTTGTACAAGCTGATAAGTATGAAAAACTAATTTTTCTATAAATAGCATTTCGCCATTCATAGAAAAATTGATTTTTCTGTTAATATACATTTGTATAAAGGCCGAAAAACTATTTTTTGTATGAATTATATGTGATAATTAATTTTTAGCTACATGTATTAACTTTATTTAGTAACAATATCTCTTTGCTTGCTAGTGATCTAAAAAGTTCAATAGATACTGGCGGTACTCATAAAATCGAGGATCTTCAATAGTAGTTTTACGATGGCGCGGACGCTCTATTTCTATGTGTGCCACATCGCCAACTTTAGCATATGGACCACCTGTCATCATAATAACTCTATCGGATAAAAGGATGGCCTCATCCACATCGTGTGTAACCATTACGGCAGTAATTTTTTCCTTGGCCCAAACGTCAATTAGTACATCTTGTAGTTCAACACGCGTCATTGAATCGAGCATCCCGAAAGGTTCATCTAACAATAACACCTTTGGTTTAAGTGCAAATGCGCGGGCTATACCAACACGCTGCTGCATACCTTGCGAAAGACTGCTGGCACGTTGGTGAAACGAATCGCCTAGGCCTACTTTATCTAAGTAATACTTACAAATATCTTCGCGTTGCTTTTTGGTGCCGTGTGCAAAAACTTGTTTCACACCAATCATTACATTCTCCATGGCAGTCATCCAAGGGAATAAACTGGGCGATTGAAATACCACCGCTCTATCGGGTCCGGCTCCTTGAATACGGTTGGCATCCACAATAATATTTCCTTCGGTGATGTCGTTTAATCCTGCAATCATGGTTAATAGCGTAGATTTACCACAACCCGAATGACCAATAATAGATATAAATTCTTCTTCTTTTATTTTGAGTTGAAAATCTTCGAGCACAACAAAATCGCCCTTAGGAGTTGGATAAGCTTTTTTAAGATTAACACACTCGAGCATTGTTTTTTTAGCAGTAACTGTTTCCATAATTCAAGCTTTATCGGTTAATCCTCTTCAGTTTATTTACTTTAATAATTGGCTGTAAGTCGGGCAATGCATAGGCCTCACCTTTACTTCCTGAGCGATGCATACCTACTTCATCTAGATATTTAATAATTGCATTTCGTTCCTTTTTAAAGTTAGGATCAGCATTAATAGCTGCCTTATCGCGCGGACGCGAAAAGCCGATTTTAAATTCTTCGCCCAATGTTGCATTGGGGCCCGGTGTAAGCGGAATTACTCTATCTGCCAATAAAATACCTTCATCAACATCGTTAGTAATTAACATTACTGTTTTTTTCGATTCATTCCAGATACGCTCAATTTCAATCTGAAGCGATCCACGTGTTAAAGCATCCAGCGCACTGAGCGGTTCATCCATTAAAAGAATTTCTGGATCCATGGCCAATGCACGAGCCACTGATACACGCTGGCGCATTCCGCCCGATAGTTGCGATGGATTTTTTTGCAAGGCTGGTGTTAGGTTTACCATCTCGATAAACTTACGCGAGTGATTTACTCGATCTATTTTGCTCATTTTCGGAAACACTTGCTTTACAGCAAGCTCCACATTACCTTGTACCGATAGCCAAGGCAGTAAAGAGTAGTTCTGAAATACCACTCCTCTATCGGGTCCAGGACCCGTAATCTTTTTACCCTTTAGTAAAACTTCGCCCTCGTCGGGCTCAATTAATCCAGAGATGAGGCTTATCAAAGTAGTTTTACCACTTCCGGTGAAACCTACAATGGCTATAAACTCGCCTTCTTCAATGGTGAGGTTGATGTTTTTGAGTACTTCAACCTTTTTATCGCCTGTACCGTATGATTTAGATACATTGCGTAATTCTAAAAATGCCGCCATAATTGTTGGTTTTAAGGTTGAAATTATTTCGCTTCGAAGCTGATTAACTTCTGAATAAACATCATCACTCTATCAAGCATAAAGCCGATAAAACCAATAACGAACATGGCCACTATTATTTTTGCATTGGAGTCGTTGGCTCCATTCTGAAACTCTTCCCAAACAAAAGATCCTAAACCAGGACTTTGTGCTAATAATTCAATAGCAATTAATACCATCCAGGCCACTGAAAGTGTAATACGTAAACCCGTAAAAATCATTGGAATTGATGCTGGTAATATCACTTTAAAGATATTGCTGAAAACACTTAAGCGTAATACTTTTGATACGTTAATGTAATCGGGATTTACCGATGATACACCCATGGTAGTGTTTACCAATGTGGCCCACATACTACAAAATCCTACACTAATAAAGGATATGATAAAGGCTTTATCGGAATCGGAATTGGCCATAACCGTTTTTACAACCATTGAAACCAATAGTAACCAAACTACAGGAGAAACAGGTTTTAAAATTTGAATAATCCAGTTGATTGAACTGCGTAAGGTTTCGCTTAAACCCAATACAATACCTACTGGGATGGCAAAAAATGCTGCTAACAGAAAGCCTGCAAAAACCGTTTTTAAACTGGTTATAATTTGATCAACAAACGAAGGGCGACCCGTGTAGGTAATGGCTTTTAGGCCTTGCTCTTTACGTTGTTTGTTTATGGCTGCCGTTTTTTCTTTAAAGGCCGATTTCTTTTCCGAGATCATTTTATGATCGTTCCATAACGAGATCGCGCCTTGTTTAACATCAGCTGGCGAAGGCAATGAGTTAGGCTTACAGCTTAAATCACCAGAATCGATACACTCGGCCATTTGTGCTGCCGCAGCATCGCCCTGAACCGATCTTGTTTTTTCAATTTTAATATCTCGTTCCTTATTATAAAGGTAGGATGCGCCAAAATTACAAACGCCTAGGAATATAAATACCGATAGCACCGGAACAACAATTTGCCTTAGCACCAATCTAATATTTTTATCTTTTTCTTTGCCCTGAATTAATTTGATTAGTGGCTCAAGAAATCCTAAACCACTCCATTTTAAGGCATTTAATATTTTTGTTTCCATATTGATTTTATTAGTTGGATTTGTTTTGAAAATCTATTGCTGTTTTAGTTGAAGAAAAAGTGCATGAAACTTCCGGAAAGCATGCACTTTTTCTTCCTTTCCAACTAAAAAAACAATAGTGAAATAATTGTTTATCTTTTCTTACTAGTTTGATTTTGCTAGTGTTTTAGCATCCTTATTACCAATAGCGAACTTGGTTAAATATTCGTTTGGCTTAGTTCCATCAAACTCAATACCATCAATAAAGTCGGGTGTTATTGCCTTATATCCATTGGTTGATGGAATATCTGATGCTGGTATTTTACCTTCAGCCACAAGTGCTTCAGCAGCTTTCGTCCATACATCCGGACGGTAAACTTTCTTGGCTGTTTCGGCATACCACTCATCCGATTTAGGTTCTGAAATTTGTCCCCATCTGCGCATTTGCGTTAAAAACCAAACGGCATCAGAGTAGAAAGGATAAGTTGCATTGTGCTTATAGAAAACATTAAAATCAGGAAGATCGCGCTTGTCGCCTTTTTCAAATTCGAAAGTACCAGTCATTGAGTTTGCAATTACGATAGAATCAGCTCCCACATAATCCGACATGGCTAAAATACCAACGGCTTTGCCTCTGTTAGCAGGATTATCTAACCATTTACCTGCTCTAATTAAGGCTTTGGTTACGGCTACTGCTGTATTTGGATTCTCAGAGATAAATTTCTCAGTCATTACAAATACCTTTTCAGGATTGTTTTTCCAAATCTCGTAGTTGGTTACCACAGGTACACCAATTTGCTTAAATACCGCTTGTTGGTTCCAAGGCTCTCCAACGCAATAACCATAAATAGTTCCTGCTTCTAAGGTTGCTGGCATTTGTGGCGGTGGTGTTACCGATAATAACACATCAGCATCAACCTGACCTTGAATATTGCTAGCAGTGTACATACCAGGATGAATTCCTGCAGCTGCTAACCAATAACGTATTTCATAATTATGAGTGGATACCGGAAATACCATACCCATTTTAAATGGTGTTCCGTTGTTTTTATACTCAGTAACAACTGGTTTTAAAGCATCGGCAGAAATTGGGTGAATAGGTTTGCCTTCGGCATCTTTAGGTACATTCGATTTCATTTTATCCCAAATGGCATTGGATACCGTAATGGCATTTCCATTTAAATCCATCGAGAATGGTGTAACCAGGTTGGCTTGACGACCAAATCCTGCAGCAGCAGCAATAGGCTGGCCTGCTAACATGTGCGAGCCATCTAATTCGCCATCAATAACTCTATCTAATACATTTTTCCAGTTACTTTGCGCTTCGATGGTAACGAATAAACCTTCGTCTTCAAAGTATCCTAACTCTTTAGCTATTGCTAGAGGAGCCATATCCGTTAGTTTTATAAAACCAAAAGTAAGCTGTGGCTTTTCAACCAAAAGGGCACTTTTAGAAGTGGAGCTTTCGCTTGTTTTTCCTGACTTAGAAGAAGAACTTCCTCCACAAGAGGATAATATTACTAAGGCTGTAGCGAATACTGTTGTCGCTTTTAATATGTTTGAAATCTTCATTTTACTACGTTTTTATCGTTAAAAAAAGCATGTAGAATCCCTATACCACCTACAAATGCAAGTGGTGCTATCTACATTTCAACATTTTTTACCTGATTGAATAACTTATGTGATAAGCTATTATTTAGGGATGTTCTATTTAGGTAAAGTGCCAAATGCTAGTACCAACTTGACACCTTACCTATTAAGTTGTTATAAAAATTTAGGTGAGAATGAAACCTGTAACCAAGCCCAAGACTGCATTCCTTGAGTTGAAGCATCAGGAGCCATTCCTTTTAAAACCTTCATTGTTTCACTAATGCCAAACATATGCGAGTATCCTACTTGTAAGGATAACTCCTTCGCTAATTTGCGAGTATATACAAGATCTAATTCAGTTCCTAAAGAACCATCATAAGCTTCGCCCATGTAGGTACGTTCTTGTGCCGACATAAAATAATGTAAGTGACCTGCTAGCGAACTCTTCTCGCCAAATTTAAATGCTGTTTTTAAATAAATATCAACCAAACCAGCACTGCGTTCGTTTTGTCCTCCATGCCCATTACCAACATAGAAGTAATCCATGAAACCATAAAATTTATGGTTGGTTCCATATTTAGGAGACCATCCTTCTACTTTATCACCCGTAGACTCGTCATCACCACTTAGGTAATCTACTCCTAACAATGGAGCTCCAACTACTTTAGGTGCCTGAATATATAAGTTAAACATATAACCTGAAAGGTCTGTTTTGTACTCTTGTCCGGCAGCTATTAAACCTTTGTCAATTGCACCGCCAGTATAGAAGAACTGACCGCCAAATTTAATATCGCCCGCTTTAAACGAAGGTGATACGCCAAGTGTGAAATTGCTGTAACTAAAGTTTTCTGTTGTTTCATCAATAGTCGATGATGAATTATAAATGTCATTCTCTAGCATGATACCAATACTACCTGCATCAAAAGTCTTCTTAAAATATACCATTTGTTGACTCTTTGGTAATTCAAGATTGAAAATGCGCGTATTTTCGATACCACCGCCATTTCGGGTCTGGTAATAGTTACCCGTTAGATTCGCTGGCTCAGGAGCTCCATCACCATAGCCTAATTGATTCCATGATACCATAGCGTCGAAATTAATACCATCACCTTTATACATATATCTTAATGCATCAAATGAACGGCCTTGCATTGCCCAATCTAGGCTACCAATGAAGCGATGATCGTCATAAATCATTTCCTGACGTCCGATTCTAAAAGTAGACTTATCTGTGGCATAGTAATCACCATAAGCTTCGTGTGCACTTAATAATTGGTCTGACTTATTAATTTGCCCTGTTTCACCCCAGATGCGAACATCTTGAATGGAAGCCTTAAATCCAACTTTATCTTTTTTATAACCTACAATTAGTCGAGCTCTATGCTCTACAAATGCACCTGGTTCAGTATTCTCCATAATAGGAGCTTTAAATCCATTTCTCATTTCACCTCTGGCACGATACTGGCCTGTGAAAGTAACTTGAGCATTCATTGTTGCGAAACTTGCAATTGCTAGTAAGAGAGTTAATAACTTTTTCATCTTCAATTAGAGTTTAAACGTTAAACCAGCCAAAATCAATCTTAGGTTAATTTGACTTTGACCTGTTCTGAAATAAAACATCCTCTCAAATAAGTGATAATATAACCGTTGTTATTATTAGTCTTATTTGAATTACCATAATACCGTTGTATGATGGATTTTACACTTACTTACTTTTTGATGTTTGATTCTGATGTAAAGGTATGGTGTATCAAACATCAATTTTATGTAAATGGAGAGGATTAAAGCGGTTTTTTACCATAGTATATTAGGCTTTAAGGTATAAAAAAACCTGCGTAAAAGCAGGTTTTGAATGTAATTATATTAAAGTCAGTGGTATACTAGCTCTGAATAAAGTAGTGATGTTCGTCTATTTCGTCCTTTAATACTTGTATGTTGGGTATTCCAATCTTCTTACCAGCACTTTTTATGGCCTTATCTTTTTTTAATGCAGACAGA
This sequence comes from Saccharicrinis aurantiacus, assembly GCF_947489045.1. NCBI lineage: Bacteria > Pseudomonadati > Bacteroidota > Bacteroidia > Marinilabiliales > Marinilabiliaceae > Saccharicrinis > Saccharicrinis aurantiacus. The sequence goes on along the minus strand of NZ_CANLCN010000002.1, from coordinate 170,843 downwards.
ATTCTGATCACCTGTTCTTCTGTGGTTCCTGCAAAGTCAGCAATATCTCTTCTGCTTAATTGTATGTCAAGGAAACCATTCTTTTGTCCGAATTTACGGTGCATATATAATAAGGTATCAATTACTTTTTCACGCACTGTCATATGCGCAAACATGCGAACCTTACTTTCTGTGCGGTTTAATTCCTCAGCGTAGTAAACCATAAAATCAAAGGCTAATTTCGGATGGGTTTGCAACATGGTTTTCATGGTATCTAAAGTAAAATGACACATGATGGTTTCATCCAAAGCCAATGCACCGCTTGGATAGGTCTGGCGCGAACTAAAAACACGTTGCCCAAGCACCTCTCCGCTAGTTGCAATACGCATAATTTGCTCTCTCCCGTTAATTCCTGTACTAAAAACCTTAACCTTTCCTTCTTTTACAAAGTAAATTCCATGTATAGGAGAACCTTCAATAATAATACTTTGTCCCTTACGACATCGCATTGTATTCTTTTGCTCAAGTAACACAGTTAGCGCAAGGTCGTTACTGTACTTTTTCATAATACAATGTTTGTTTTCACAATCGATACAGCTAGTGGATTTTATCATTTACGAGTTCTTTTGTTATAGTTTTATAGGGTTGATGCAGTTGTAAATTGTTTTTTAATGTGCTTCTATCTAAAAATAGGTAGGTTCAAATTTTGAAACCATTATTCGCTGATTATAGGAGTAAACAATAAAGCACTACAATCGTTCATTATTAAAACTATATTTGAAGTTTAATTATTACTTTTTATTCCTACGAAGTAAATATGCAATGTTTTAGCATTATATGAGTACAGATAATAGATCTTTTAAAAAATTGAGAATCAGTTTAACTGATACTTGTAACATGGCTTGTACTTACTGTGTACCAGATGGTGATGCGGGAGGTATTAGAGCACAGCTAAAACCGCGACTAGAGGTTTCTGAAATGATTGACTTGCTTGCAAAGCTTCATAAAGAGTTAGGTTTAAAAAAGGTTAGAATAACAGGAGGAGAGCCACTGTTGTTTCCTGGGATTGTTAAATTAGTTGCAGAAATTAAGCATTTGGGAATTGATGACATTGCCATTACCACCAATGCCTTTTACCTGTCAAATTTAGCTCCTCGTTTAAAAGAAGCAGGTTTAAAATCAATCAACGTGTCCTTGGATGCTTTAGATACTGAAGTTTTTAAGGCCATTACCCGAAAAGATATGCTGCAACAATGTTTACTCGGAATTGATGAAGCCATAAAACAAGGAATTAAATTAAAGATAAATAGTGTAATTATAAAAGGAGTTAATGAGAATCAGATATTGCCTTTAATTGCCTTTGGAATTCAAAAACAAGTGAAAGTGCGTTTTCTTGAACTTATGAAAATGGGTTACTTGCATAATAACTATTTACAACACTTTGTTTCGCAGAACGAGATTATTGAAATAATTAAAGGAGCGTATGTCATTGAAAAACAGTTAAGGGTTCCATCGGCCACAGCCAATTATTGGAAACTTGAGGAAGAGGATTACGCCTTTGGCATCATAGCTAACGAATCGGAACCGTTTTGTAAAGATTGCGATAGATTAAGATTAGATAGCTATGGAAAAATTTACGGGTGTATCAGTGCTACAAAAGGTATTGATATTAAAGGGAAACATGATTTAAAACCTTTGCTTACTGAGGCTATACAACAGAAACAACGCTTTAAGTTTATAGGAAATCAAATGAGCATGCAGTTTATAGGAGGATGATTTATGATTAAAGTACATTTTTTTGCTGCCCTAAAGCAGTATTTTACAGATAGCATTAGTGTTGAGTATATTGAGAATGAAACCGTATTGGATTTTATTCAGCGTTTGGCTCAATTGTATCCTGATGCAGCAGAACCTCTTGCCAAATGTAGGGTAGCCATTAACGAAGAGTTTGTTTCATTTTCAGATACCATCCAATCGCAAACAGAAGTATACGTAATACCACCTTCAAGTGGAGGCTGATATACTAAGTATTAGTATAGAGATTAAGAGTTTTAAAGAAACATTATGGAAGAGAGAGTTGAGGTAAAACAAACTACTATTAAACGAATTAATGGTTATCTCCATAGAATAATACCAATAGCTGATACATCTGGTAAGATAATCAACTATGCCATAAAACCTCTCATGGTTGAGTTTAAACCTCGGGATATTATTCAGGTGGTTATAGGTTCATCTTTACTTGCCATACCAGTGTCGTTAACCGAGGAAGCCTGGAACCTTGGGACTACGTTGCCCAATGTTAATATTATTCTAATTGCTTTATTGTCAATGTTGCTTATCTCTATTTTTGTATTCTTTAATTTTTACAGAAATAACTTTAAAGGGTTTAAGTTCTCTTTTTTGAAGCGAACTATTGGAACTTATTTAATATCACTCATTGTGGTAAGTGTAATTCTTACTATTATTGAGAAGTGCCCATGGTCTACAGATCATATCTTGGCCATAAAAAGAATCATAATTGTAGCCTTTCCTGCATCGCTAAGTGGAACCTTAAGTGATATGATTAAATAAATCTATTTGAACGCTCTATGAAACATATAATTAACAGCGAAATAAACGTTTGTGCCGAGTACAATAAAGCAAAGCATCCTGAATCGGGCGCTATTGTGATGTTTTCGGGCGATGTACGCAATCACAACAAAGGCCAAAAAGTAAAATACATTGATTATGAAGCTTATGATGCCTTGGCCGATAAAACCATAGCTAAGATATTAACGGAAGCCAAAGAAAAGTGGGATTTGCAATATGCCGAGTGTATTCATCGCATAGGTAAGGTAGGCATATGCGAAACAGCAGTTGTAGTGCTAGTTTCAAGCGTGCACCGAAAGGAAGCCTACGATGCCAACCGTTTTATTATTGATCAAGTAAAAGCGCTAGCTCCAATTTGGAAACACGAGTTCTTTGAGGATGGCACCAGTAAGTGGGGCGCCAACTGCGATTGTGCCAGCGACGAGCATGAGCATCATCATCATTAAATAGGTCCGATTATGGGGATAGGTAAGGACACACTATCGGGACTTACCTATCCCGATAGCTTGGATAAGTAAGGACAGGTTATCGGGACTTACTTATCCCGATAGCTTGGACAAGTAAGGACAGGTTACCGGGACTTATGTAGTCCGGCTGTCGGACTAAATATAGGTAAGTGAGATAAGACTTACTTCACAACTACTTTGTAAAGCAGATACAAAGTTCTGTCTTAAATAAGGGAATCAAGCTTAGCCTTAATCTGGGTATTTATTGTGTCTTCAGTAAACTCATTACCCATAGAAACCACCAAGTCAGCCTCATCAATTAAATGGGCATTTTTTTCTGAACTACCAGCTTTAACAAATAGCAATAAGTCTGGCTTTAAGATGCCAGATAAAGTTGCCGATTCACAAACTACAATAGCTTCCTCTGCAATATGCTGCTGAACTGTATGGTAGCAATGCAGCAAATACTCAGGCTTACACTGTATGTAAAAGCTTTTATTGGCACCTGCTTGTAAATGCAATGAGCTATCCTTATGGGTTATGTTTCTTTCTTCAATAATATCAAAATCTTCACCTTGTAACAAAAAAAGCTCATTGCTATTTATTGGGTGCATATGGCTTGATGTTTTAATGCTACACACTCTTCTCTCACGTTCTTTTAAATAACGAATTACATGTTGCGTTAAAGTGGTTTTTCCCACATTCTGACCATTACCACATATCATAATAGTGGTATTTAAATTACTTTCTTTTTGCAAAGCCTCCATATCATTAATATTTTTAAAAGCATCAAGCTCATCAAAAACAAGCTGCTTTGCCCCTATTTCATCTAAGAATCGCATCATTGAAAAGTGCCCTTTCTCCAATTTATCCTGAATAATAGGCACCAAGCTTTTGTGATAAATCCCAATCAAAGGATGAACTTTTCCATTGCCATCAACAGCTATTACCGCTTTGGCGGATGCCGATGCTTCTATTAAACGTTCAATTACTTGCAACGAAACAAAGGGCGTATCGCAAGCCAATACAATATTGTAATCGTGTTCACTTCTTAATAATGAGGCATAAATTCCGGCAAGCGGACCTTCTCCTATACTATCCTTAACCAACGTATCACCATAAATACTGTGCTTGCTATTGTTACTGCTAACTATTAGCTCAGAACAGAAACTCTTTAACAGTTCAGCCGACCATTCAGCCATGGGTTTTCCTTTTACAAGAATTGAGGCCTTATCAGAATCCATTCTTCTGCTTTTTCCACCACTTAAAAGTATTCCACCCCATGTTTTTACATCGCTCTTGCTCATTTTCACATTTTTTATGATTCATACCCTATCCCTTAATGGGTGTAGTGTTCAGATATATTAATTAGGTAGTTTGTTGCTTAATTAAAAAATTACTACCTCAATTTAAGAACATATTACAGAATAATTAGTTTACTTTACACTTACTTACTTTTTGAGTTGATTCTGATTTAAATCGATATCGACAGTTTAGTTTTAGTTATAAACTATAATTAAACCATCGTTGGATTAATGGATAATCAGATGGAGAAATATCAGTCAACTTGTTCTTATTGTGGTGTGGGCTGCGGCGTAAACATCACCAAATCAAAAAACAATAGTATCACGGTTAGCGGTAATAAAACTTACCCTGTTAACAAAGGTATGCTTTGCTCTAAGGGCCTTGGATTAGGTCATGTAGTAAACGATACCAGTGATCGTCTGTTATTTCCAACTGTACGCAACACATCTACTGGTGCACTCGAAAGGGCAAGCTGGGATACTGCATTAGATAAGGTAGCCAAACAGTTCTCTGATTCCATTTCTAAATACGGACCCGATTCGGTTGGCTTTTATGTCTCTGGGCAATGCCTTACCGAAGAATACTACATTATTAATAAAATGGCAAAGGCCTACATTGGAACTAACAACATCGATACAAATTCGCGTTTGTGTATGAGTAGCGCTGTGGTTGGTTATAAAATGGCTTTGGGCGAGGATTCTGTGCCAATTTCGTATAACGATATTGAGTTGGCCGATTGTTTTTTGATCACGGGAGCTAATCCTGCTTGGTGTCATCCCATTCTTTTCAGAAGAATAGAACAGCATAAGGCAGCTAACCCTGATGTGAAAATAATTGTTGTTGATCCGCGCAAAACGCAAACTTGTTACTTGGCCGATATTCATTTACAGCTTAAGCCGGGTACCGATGTTTATTTAAATCATGCCATAGCCAAATGTATTATTGATAATGGATATACCGATACTGATTTTATTAAAAACCATGTTAGTGGTTATGATAACTTAGAAGCCTTATTAGCAAAATCGAGTCTTGAAGAATTGGCTGATGCTTGCGACGTTCCTGTTTATCTGATTGAAGAAACGGCAGCATACATCGGACAATCAAAGGGTTTTATTTCTATGTGGGCCATGGGTTTAAACCAAAGTAGTATTGGTGTTAATAAAAACCTATCCTTATTGAACTTATCGTTGATAACTGGTAAAATTGGCAAACCAGGTAATGGTCCATTTTCATTAACCGGACAACCCAATGCAATGGGTGGCCGCGAGGTTGGTGGAATGGCAAACTTATTACCTGCGCATCGCGATTTAGCCAATGCCGAGCACCGTAAAGAAGTGGCCAATTATTGGAAGGTTGATGATATGCCTGCTGCACCTGGCTTAACTGCCACGCAAATGGTGGATGCCTTGCTGGATGGCAAACTAAAGGTTATTTGGATTATTTGTACCAATCCCTTAGTGAGCTTACCGAATGCACGCAGGGTTGAAGAGGCTTTAAAGAAAGCCGATATGGTTATTGTACAAGATATATCTAAAAATGCAGCTACGGCTGAGTTGGCAGATATCGTTTTGCCTGCTGCCGGATGGGCCGAGAAAGAAGGTACTATGACCAATTCCGATCGTAGAATTAGTTATCTGCCCAAAGTGATTGATGCACCGGGCGAAGCTCGTCCTGATATTGATATATTAATCGATTTTGGAAAGCGCATGGGCTATGCCAATATGAATTACGCTGGGGCGGAGGATTTATTTAACGAGCACAAAGGATTAACCGCAGGTACTAATATTGATATTACAGGTCTAACTTACGATTACCTTAAAAAGAATCAATCGGCACAATGGCCCTTTGTGGCTGGCGCCGATAAAGGAGCAGAACGTTTATTTACTGATTTCAAGTTTTATACTCCGGATACAAAAGCTCATGTTTTTGCATCCGAAGTGCAAAACGAATCTGAAGCATTAAGTAAAGATGCTCCTCTGATTCTTACCACAGGTAGAATTCGCGATCAGTGGCATACCATGACTCGTACTGGCAAGCTATCGAAACTCAATAAGCATATTGCCGAAGCTTTCCTAGAGATTCATCCTGCGGATGCAGAAAAAAGAAGCATCCGTGATGGCGAAACTGTTGAGATTTACAATTCTCGCGGCAGCGTAAAGGTAAAAGCCGAAGTCACCGATAATATTAAAGAAGGCGTGGTTTTTCTACCGATGCATTGGGGCAAGATTTTTAAATCCGATTTGTCGCGAGCCAATAATTTAACCAGCGATATTGTAGATCCTAAATCAAAGGAACCCGATTTTAAGTATGCCTCAGTCGAAGTTAAAAAGATCACTAAAACTAAAGAAACCATTGCTATTGTTGGCGCTGGTGCTGCAGCTTATCAGTTTGTATCGGAATACCGAAAATACAATACCGAGGATACCATTAAGGTTTTCTCTAAGGAGGAGTTTCCTTTCTACAACCGTATTTTATTACCCGAATATCTGACTGAAGAGAAATCATGGGACGATATTCAAAAGCACAGCGATAGTGATATAGAAAAGTGGGGAATAGAATTACACATAAATTCTGAGATTGTTAATATCAATAAAGAACACCAAAGCATAACCAATGCTAAGGGCGAAGTTTTCAGTTACGATAAGCTGATACTTTGTACTGGTTCAAGACCGAATGTTCCACGTGGAGTGCATATCGATTTCAAAAGTAGCTTTACCATTCGCAGTCGCAAAGATGCTGATAAACTGAAAGAAAGATTAGCGGGCAGAAGCAAAGCTACCATAGTTGGTGGAGGTTTATTGGGCTTAGAAATTGCGAGTTCGCTATTGGAATTCGGTATTGAGGTAGACATTATCCATCGCAACGAGCGATTAATGAACACCCAGCTTGATGAAATATCAAGCGAAATGCTCAGTGATACCATTGCTGAAATGGATGTCAATCTTTATTTAAAAGAAGAAATTGAAAGTACCAACGCGTATAGCGATGAGATTAATGTTGTGTTAAAATCGGGTAAAAGCTTTACAACACAGGCACTAATTTATGCCATCGGCACTAAGCCTAATATTGAGTTGGCACAAGAAGCTGGTTTAAATGTAAACAGAGGCGTGGTGGTTGATGAGCGTTTGTGTTCGTCTGTTAATAACATTTATGCCATGGGCGAAATTGCCGAATACAAAGGCAATGTGTATGGTATTACTACAGCAGCTGAACAGCAAGCATCGGTATTAGCCAAAAATATGAGTGGTGATACAACCGCATTCTACACGGGGTCAATCCCTATGAATATCTTAAAGTTCCCAGGTATTGAGTTGGCCTCTGTGGGTTTAAGTATTACTCCTGATGATGATAAATATGAAGAAGTGAGTGTGCTCGATAAAGCACATCGTTACTATAAAAAGTGCATTATCCATAATGATAGAATGGTAGGCACAGTACTAATGGGCGACAGAACAGAGTTTGCCGAATACAAAGGCCTGATACAATCAGGAATGGAATTATTTGCCAAACGAAAAACATTATTGCGTGGAGGTCAGGCTGCTACTCCAGTTAAAGGAAAAGTAGTTTGCTCGTGCAACAATGTGGGCGAAGGAAATATACTCGATGTTGTTAAAACCGGAATTACCGACTTGAGTATGGTTTGCGAAAAAACCAATGCCGGAACTGGCTGTGGCAGTTGCAAACCCGAAGTAAAATTAATAATTGAACAAAGTTTATCAAGTGTTGATGTTAAGGAGATAGCTAATTAAGCGCCATGGTTTCGGCTTAGACTATGTAGTTTGGGACCCACTGATTGAAATTGATGTAAAGACAGAAAGCTGTTTGAGCGCAGCGAGTTCTTTCTGTTTCATCAATGAAATCTTAGTGGGTAAATGAAGAGTCAGCCGACGGTCTTCTTTGTTTACTTTCTTCGACTGAAGGAAGAAAGTAAAAGCCTCTGCGGCTTGAGCAGATGAACAACTAAAAAACAATGATTATGAGTGAAAAGAAAAAAATTATAGTAGTTGGTAACGGAATGACTGGCTACAAGTTCTGCGAAAAGTTTATAGAGAAAGGATTAGATAATATATATAGCATTACAGTTTTTGGTGAGGAGCCATGGGCTGCCTACGATAGAGTGCATCTTACCGATTACTACACGGGTACCGATGTGCATGATTTGAAAATGGCACCACGTGCATGGTACGAAGAGAATGGCATAGAACTCAGAACAAGTTATAAAATTACCTCAATCAACCGCGAAGCAAAACAAGTCATTAATGTGCATGGCGATGCTTTTGATTACGATGCTTTGGTTTTAGCCACAGGGTCATCGGCCTTTGTGCCTCCTATCCCAGGTGTGGATAAAAAAGGGGTATTCGTTTACCGAACCATCGAAGACTTAGATGCCATAAAGGCTTACATACCACAAGCAAAAAGTGCAGCTGTAATCGGTGGTGGACTTTTGGGTTTGGAAGCTGCTAAGGCTGTGATGGATGATGGTTTAAAAACATCTGTAGTTGAGTTTGCACCTCGCTTAATGCCGCGTCAGTTAGATGAGGCAGGTGGTGAAATGTTGAAAAGTGAACTTGAGAAACTAGACCTAGATATACTACTGAATAAGGCTACTAAGAATATTTGTGGAAACGGAAAAGTTACCAACATGCAGTTTGATGATGATAGCACACTAGATACTGATATGGTTGTAATATCAGCTGGCATTAGACCGCGCGATGAATTAGCCCGTGAAAGTGGTTTAACTGTTGGTGAAAGAGGTGGTATTTTAGTAAGCGATGATATGCTTACTTCTGATCCTAATATTTATGCCATTGGCGAGTGTGCTTTGGCACAAGGTGCTATTTGGGGCCTAGTAGCGCCCTGTTATGATATGGCCGATGTTTGTGCTGAAACTTTATTGGGTAAAGAGGCCGCCTTTACGGGAGCTGATTTATCAACAAAACTAAAGTTGATTGGTATAGAGGTAGCTAGTTTTGGCGATGCCTTTGGCGTTACCGAGGGTGCTATTCCAATTGTTTATCACAATATAGTGAGTGGCATTTACAAAAAGATATATGTATCTGCCGATGGGCAATATCTTCTAGGGGGTATTTTAGTTGGCGATGCTGAGGATTATAACATGTTGTACCAAACCTACAACTCCAAAATAAAACTACCGAAGAATCCTGAAGGCTTAATTATTAAAGGTACTGATGGAGGATTTGAATTAAGTGTATTAGATTTACCCGATGAGGCCGTTATTTGTTCTTGTGAGAATGTAACCAAAAAAAGCTTAATTGAGGCTGTTGATGAGTTCGACTTTACGCAAGTTAGTCAGCTTAAAAAAGCTACAAAGGCAGGTACTGGCTGTGGTGGCTGTGTTCCAATGCTAGATGACTTATTAACAGCCAAGCTTGAGGCTAGTGGTAAAGTGGTAAAAAAGGTAATTTGTGAACACTTTGATTATACGCGTCAAGAGCTATTTGATTTAATTAAAGTGGGTGAAATTAAAAGCTTCTCTGCCCTACTCGAAAAATATGGAAAAGGGAAAGGCTGTGAAATATGTAAACCTCTTTCGGCATCATTATTAGCCAGTATTTGGAACGAGCATATTACGGAGCATGCCAATATACAAGATACCAACGATCGCTTTTTAGCCAACATTCAAAAGGGAGGAACATATTCTGTAGTGCCTAGAATTCCTGGTGGAGAAATTACTCCAGATAAGTTAATTGTGATTGGTCAGGTAGCTAAAAAATACGATTTATATACCAAGATTACCGGAGGTCAGCGTGTTGATTTATTTGGCGCTAGAGTTGATCAACTGCCAGATATTTGGAAAGAACTAATTGATGCAGGTATGGAAAGTGGTCATGCCTACGGTAAATCATTGCGTACAGTAAAAAGTTGTGTGGGTTCTGCATGGTGTCGTTATGGTCAGCAAGATTCTGTTTCATTTGCCATAAAAGTTGAGGAACGCTACAAGGGGTTACGCTCACCGCATAAATTAAAAGGTGGCGTGTCGGGTTGTATCCGCGAATGTGCTGAAGCTAGAGGAAAAGATTTTGGTATTATCGCCACCGATAAGGGTTACAACCTATTGGTTTGTGGTAATGGTGGCGCAAATCCAAAACATGCTTTATTATTTGCCACTGATGTGGATGAGGAAACTTGCATCAAATACCTCGATCGCTTTTTAATGTATTACATTAAAACTGCTGCCCCTTTAACCCGAACATCTAAGTGGTTAGAGCAATTAGATGGTGGAATCGAGTATCTAAAAGAAGTAGTTATTGAAGATTCGTTAGGTATAGCGGCTCAGTTAGAAGAAGACATGCAGCAGATTGTAAACACTTTTGCCTGCGAATGGAAAAAGGTAATTGAGAGCCCTGAATTACTGAAAAAGTTTAAACCCTTTGCCAATACAGAAGCTGTTGATGATACCATCCAGTTTGTACCAATGCGTGAAATGAAAAAACCAGCTAATTGGGGGTAGCATTAGTCAATGCCTTAATAAATGCTAGTCAGAGTGGCTTAATTACACTACTGGCTTCAGTCTTCACACTTAAAACAATAAGATATGTCCGATATAATTGAAGTACAAGAATGGGTAGCAACCGTACCCGCCACTGAATTTGAAACAAATGGAAGCAATGCTGTTTTGGTAAACGGAAAACAGATAGCCATATATTATTTTGCCGACACACAAGAGTGGTATGCCACTGATAATGAATGTCCGCATCAAAAACAACAAGCCTTGTCTAGAGGTATAATAGGTAGTGAAGGTGATGAGCCAAAAGTGGCTTGTCCCTTCCATAAAAAAAGCTTCTCGTTAAAAACGGGGCAATGCCTATCAGGAGAAGATTATAAAGTAAATACCTATCCTGTTAAAGTAGAAGATGGGGTGGTTTATTTGGGTATATAAATAAAAGATAACTAAGGAATGGGTTTTAGCTCATTCCTTTTTTTATTGCGTTAATCCCCTAAAGATATCCTCCATGGATTGATGCTCTTGATTTAAGGTTAGCAGTTGTTTGTTCTGGGCTACTGTCCATGCAAACAATTCTTTTCTTATATCTTTATTAGCATTAATCTTAAAGAAATTATCTGAAACGCATTCTATTGAGTTTACTCCTTCAATAGCACTAAGTTCTTCTGAATTAACGGGGCTAGCAAATTCAATGCTTATGGTATGTCCTTTTCCTGAAACCAAAGCATCTAAATTGGAAACCTTCTCATTAGCAACCAAGTTTCCTTTATTAATAATTATTACGCGTTCGCAGATAGCCTGCACTTCCTGCATAATATGAGTAGATAACATGATGGTTTTCTTTTCACCAACTTGCTTTATTAAATCTCTTACCTCAACAATTTGGTTGGGGTCTAAACCCGTAGTGGGTTCATCTAAAATCAGTACTTCAGGATCGGGTAATAAGGCTTGCGCTAATCCAACACGCTGACGGTATCCTTTTGATAAAGCGCCAATCTTTTTTGTGCTTTCAGGCGATAGTCCTGTAATATCTATAATTTCGTTTATGCGTTTAGTGGCGTGTTTTCCCAACTTATAAATGCCAGCTACATGCTTCAGGTATTCTTTTACATACATATCCAAATACAAAGGGTTATGCTCAGGCAGATAACCAATTTTATTGCGATACTCTAATGAATCATCAGTAACATCTAAACCACATACCTTTACTACACCACTTGTTTGCGGCAAATATCCGGTGATAATTTTCATCATTGTAGATTTTCCCGCACCATTAGGACCTAAGAAACCCACAACTTCTCCTGCAGCAATTTCAAAAGAAACATTATTTAAAGCCTTTTGAGCTCCATACATACGGGTAACACCAGAAATAGATATTGACATACTTAAATTATTTATCGGCCAAAGTTAAAAAAAATGCATCATCTATTAAGATATGAGTTAATGTTGTACTTTTGCCCTGTAAAATTATAGCACACAATTATGAGCAACTATTGCATTGATATTTTTGAGTTTGGAAGACATAAGACCCAAGAAGTTACTATAGGTGATGTTAAGATGGGAGCCTCTAATCCTATTATAGTTCAGTCAATGACTACCACAAATACTAATGAGACTGAAGAAACGGTTGCTCAAATAAAGACTATAATTGATGCCGGTGGGCAAATGGTTCGAATGACAACTCAAGGTCAACGCGAAGCAAAAAACTTAGAGCATATAAAGGCGCAATTAGTTAAGGATGGTTATAATCAGCCCCTGGTTGCTGATATTCATTATAACCCTAATGCAGCTAATATTGCCGCTTTGCATATTGAAAAGGTGCGTATTAACCCAGGTAATTTCGTTGATGGAGCAAAGAAGTTTGAGAATATCGACTATACCAATGAATCGTATCTTGAGGAGTTAGAGCAAGTAAAAAAGAAACTCATTCCCTTATTAAATATATGTAAGCAAAATAAAACTGCAATACGTATTGGTACAAACCATGGCTCTTTGTCTGATCGGATAATGAGTAGGTATGGCGATACACCACAGGGTATGGTTGAAGCTTGTATGGAATTCCTAAGAATCTGTAAGGATGAGAAATTCTTCAATATTGTTTTAAGTATTAAGGCCAGTAATGCTCGAATTATGGTGCATACCGTGCGTCTGTTAGTTCAAAAGATGAACGAAGAGGATATGTATTTTCCTCTGCATTTAGGTGTAACTGAAGCAGGCGAAGGAGAAGATGGGCGAATAAGATCTGCAGTTGGAATTGGCACACTATTAATGGATGGAATAGGTGATACCATTAGGGTTTCCTTAACGGAAAATCCTGAAAAAGAGATTCCTGTTGCCAATCAAATAATTGATTATATCAATACAAAAGAGGGGCATGATGCTATTAAAAAAGTAGACACTGATAATTACTCTCCGTTTAAATACACGCGTCATCAGACCAATGCAGTAAAAAATATTGGCGGTAACAATGTGCCTGTTGTGATAGGAAATAACCATTTTACAAAAGATTCGGATTACAGTTATATAGCTGATTCTAGTGTAATTGTCTCTGCGGATAAGAAAGAATATCCAGTGGTAAAATACAGCAATTCAAATGAGTTTGATTTTAACAACCACGAACTTTGTTTTGTTAAAATAGCCTATTCCGATATGGATGATAGTGCAATCCAGTTCTTTAAACAACAGAATAACGTAGTAATATTACTAACAAGTAATAATAGTAACTCTACTATTGAGCAAAGAGCGGCTTTTCTACATTTAAGAAATCATCATGTTACCACTCCTGTAGTTATACATAAGTTGTATGATAGTGTATTTGATGCAAATACGCAGATTCAGGCATCATGTGATATAGGACCATTGTTTATTGATGGGTTTGGCGATGGCATCTTTATTGAAAATAATACTGAGAATCAATCGCTAGTTGTCAATACAATGTTTGCCGTATTGCAGGCATCAAGAGTTCGTTTTTCCCGTCCTGATTATATATCCTGTCCGGGTTGCGGACGTACGCTTTTCGGATTACAGGATACAACTGTATTAGTGAAAGAAAAAACAGCCCATCTAAAAGGCTTGAAGATTGCTGTTATGGGATGCATTGTAAATGGCCCAGGAGAAATGGCTGATGCGGATTATGGTTACGTAGGTTCAGGCCCGGGTAAGGTTACGTTATATCATCAACGTGAGGTAGTTAAAAAGAATATCAATCAAGAAGATGCTATAGGAGAGTTAGTTGCACTTATAAAAGAAAATGGTGATTGGGTTGAACCCAGTTAATTAAAGCTATTTATTTTTTACTCGTTTATGTTCAGCTTGAAAAATATACGATTAATCATGTAATATGAATAAGTAGTGTATTTTTCATCATGTATGTATCGCTTTCTTTGCAATGGTAATTATGTTTTTCTAAATTGCAGATCCCTAAACCAATATGCTTATATATACATGAAACAGCTATTTATAACATTACTACTTCTTATGGCAGTTACATCTGTTACAAAAGCAGATGAAATTGAATTGAAGGGCACATTTCAGGGTGATAACCTGTTTGTGAAGAATCCGTTTGCACAAAGCGGTGTAGGTTTCTGTGTTTACGAGGTTACCGTTAACGGTTTAACAACAACCGATGAAATAAACTCAAGTGCTTTTGAAGTCGACTTATCTGTATACGGCTTTAAAATTGGCGAGCCTTTAATAATTGCGATTAAGTATAAAGAGGATTGCAAACCAATGGTATTGAATGCTGAAATTCTAAAACCGAGATCTACATTTGAAATAGTTTCGCTTTCAGTTGATGAGGATAATATCAAATGGAAAACAAAGAAAGAAGCTGGTAGTCTTGATTTTAACGTTCAGCAATTTAGATGGAATAAATGGGTGAATGTTGGTACCGTAACAGGTAAAGGAACTCCTGATGGAGGTACTTATTCTGCAAAAGTTCGTTTACATTCTGGTCAGAATAGATTTAGATTAAAGCAAACGGATCACCGAGGTAAGCCTAGATACTCAAAAGAAACCTCAATTACATCATCAAAGCAAGCAGTTACGTTCTCTCCTAGTAGGGTTGATGATATCATTACTTTTTCGGATGAAACTATGTACGAGATTTATGATGTATATGGTGGAATCATGTTTAAGGGATATGGGAAAGAGATTAAAGTAAATGGTTTAGCCAAAGGAAAATATTACCTGAATATGGATAATAAATTAACCACATTCAATAAGAAGTAATACCTCGATCTAATTATATGATGAAGGGGCTGTCAATTTTGTTGATGGCCCTTTTTCAATGTGCTCCACCCGATAGCATTTTTAATGAATGCAATACTGTTGGTAATATTTCTTTTAGATACTCTTTAACAGCTTTCGGACTTCCGGGAATGGCATAAATAAGAGTTGAATCAATTACTCCTGCAATGGCACGACTTAACAGAGCATTCGGAAATTTCATGCCGTACTTTACTCGTATCATTTCCATGATGCCAGTTATTTCTTTACTTAGCATAGGCTTTATTACATCAGGGGTTATATCTCGTGGTCCAATTCCAGTACCTCCTGAAACACATATAATATGTTTCTCTTTTGCGAATGCCAGCAATTGCTTACGAAGTTTTTCTTCCGAGTCGGGTAAAATAATACGTTCAATTGAAGGTTTTTCACCTTTTTCACTAAAGAAGTTATCAAATAAGTCAGCAGCTAGAGGTCCGCTTTTATCCGTATACTCTCCTACAGAAGCTCTATCGCTCATTGTTATTATTCCAATTTTAATGGTACTGCTCATTATATTTTCTCCTTTTTAAGTAATCGAATATCTGTTATCTCCATGCTATTATCAACTGCCTTACACATGTCGTATATAGTTAAACATGAAATATTAACAGCGGTAAGAGCTTCCATTTCAACACCTGTTTTACCGTTACATTTTGTTTGGGAGGTTACTTTAATTCCATTCTCAAGTATATTAAAGTCAACAGTTACTTGGTTTAATAATAAAGTATGGCATAGCGGAATAAGTGTAGGGGTTTGCTTTGCTGCCTGAATACCTGCTATTCGTGCCGTAGCAAGTACATCACCTTTCTTAATGTTGTTTTCTTGTATTAATTGAAGGGTATCTTTGCCTAGTTTTATAAATCCTTCAGCAACTGCAATACGTTTTTGAATGGCCTTCTCCCCCACATCTACCATTTGGGCATTTCCACTTTTATCTATATGTGTTAGTTTTTCGCTCATAAAATACTTTTTAAAAAGGACGAACTTGAACCATTGTGCCAGATTCTAACTCTGATGTTCCTATTGGTACTTCAATAAAGCAACTCGCATTTGATAAGGCATTAATGTGAGCCGAACCATTGAATAGAATTGGTTCAACTTGATTATCCGAATTAATAATTGCCGGAGTAAACAAGTGACGTCCGGCATTTTTACGCTTAAAGTGATTTGCCAAGGGTAAATTAAACAGAAGCGGCTTATAGTTTAAACCTTGTAAAGCATATAAAAAAGGTTTTGCATATAGCTCAAACTGTATAAAAGATGCCACAGGATTTCCTGATAATCCAAAGAAATATTTGCCCTCTTTATGTGCAAATACCATAGGTTTTCCAGGCTGGATTGCCGTTTTATTAAGCTCAATATTAAAGCCAAGCCCCTCAATTATTTTGGGTATTAAATCGAAGTCACCTACAGAGACTCCCCCACTCATAATTAAAATGTCGGATTTATTAAAAGCACTCCTCATGCTTTCTTTTAAAGTAGCTTCGTCATCCTTTATAACTCCTAAATATTCATAAGGCAATTTTAAAGCTTCTAATTGGGCTTGTATTTGTGTTGCGTTACTATTTCTTATTTGATGGGCTAAAGGCTTTTCAGAAGGTTCTACCAACTCTGTGCCACTTGTAATTATCTTTATTTGTGGCTGCTTATATACCTTTAATTTGGCATATCCGGCACCTGCTAATAATGGTGTTTGTTTCGCCTCTATTAAAATATTTTTAGATAATACAACAGAACCTTTAGTAACATCCTCTCCACAAAAACAGATATTGCCTTTTGCGTTGATATCAGAGCATGTAATAGTTCCATCAGAATTCACAATTGCATCCTCCTGTTTAAAAACTATATCAGCGCCAATAGGTACTGGTGCACCGGTCATTATTTTAGAGCACTCACCCTTTTGTAATTCCTTTTCGGGCTGTTTGCCTGCATGAATAGTTTCTACTAATACAAGGTTTAGTGATAAATCTTTTCGGGCACAAGCATAGCCATCCATGGCAGATTTATCAAAGGGAGGCATATTAATATCGTAAACAATATCTTCAGCAATTACACGGCCTAAAGCCTTTTTCAACGGAATAGTTTCAATTGCTAGTCTGTTGGCTACTTTTGCAATTTGTTGTTGCGCCTGCAGGTATGTTACCATGATACAATTATTAATAGATTAGAAAGCAATATATAGGTATATGATGTTTGAATTATCAAGTATAAGTGATATTACCCTATTTTGTTTGATAAGAATTCTGTTTAATTATGCTATCCCTTTTAGCATTCGGTCTTTACCAAATAAATCTTTTCGCAGTTCAACATTATTGAATCCTAAATTATTTAGTAAATCAATCATTTCTTTGCCAAGAGCCTCATTGATCTCAAAATAAAGTGTTCCGCCAAACTTTAAGTTTGCTTTAGCCAATTGGGCTATTTTTCGGTAAAAAATTAATGGGTCAGAATCTGATACAAACAAAGCCAAATGTGGTTCATGATCTAAAACATTATCATGCATCCACTCTTTTTCTAGTTCCCTAATGTAGGGCGGGTTACTAACAACAATATCTAATTGATTAGGAAGTGCTCCATCGAATTTTAAAACATCTTGATGCTCAAAAGCAACTTCGGTATTATTAATCATAGCATTGTGGTTTGCTATCTCTAAAGCATTTTCAGATACATCCCACGAAGTAACTTTAGCATCGGGTAAATGCTGCTTCAAAGTAATAGGAATACAACCACTGCCTGTGCCAATATCTAATATGTTAATATGTTTGTTCGTATTGTCTTTTAAAATCCACTCCACAAGCTCCTCCGTTTCTGGTCGTGGTATTAAAACATCTTTGGAAACCTTAAAGGGTAAACCATAAAATTCGGTTTCACCAGTAATTTGTTGGATAGGAATGTTTTGTTCAAGTTTCTCAAGCGAATGCTTAAAGAAGTCAGCATCGGATTTATTTAATTCATTTGACGCATTCATCATGCAATCAATTTTTGTATAACCTAATTCGTACAATGCGAGTATCGTAACAAAATTTCTGATTTCATTCTCGTCGTAAATCGATTGTAATCGGTTTTTGTAAGTGCTGGTAATCTGTTGAAGCGTATTATACACAATAATATATTTAGTGAGCAAATATCTGTAAATATTGAGGAATAACCTCATTCATAAATGAATTATTAATACAGATTATCTATTTTTGTTTAATAACTTTTATGGTGATGAGTAGAGATGAGATTTATATGCAACGTTGTTTGCAATTGGCTTCGGTAGGATTAGGAAATACTTATTCTAATCCAATGGTGGGTTCTGTAATTGTAAACAATGGAAAGATTATTGGCGAAGGCTTTCATCATAAATCTGGAGAACCGCACGCAGAGGTTAATGCCGTAAACTCAGTTAAAGATAATAATTTACTACTCTCTTCTACTCTTTACGTAAATCTTGAGCCCTGTGCACATTATGGGAAAACGCCACCTTGTGCAAAACTAATTATTGATAGTAAAATACCAAATGTGGTGATTGGTTGTATCGACTCATTTTCTGAAGTAGCAGGCAAGGGAATTGAGATGATGGAAAAAGAAGGCATTAACGTAAAGGTTGGTGTGCTCGAACAGGAGAGCTTAAATTTGAATGCCCGATTTTTTACCTTCCATAATAAAAAGCGACCATATGTTATATTAAAATGGGCTCAAACTCAAGATGGCTTAATTGATATTGATAGGACAGAAAATAATTTTGGACAGCCAACTTGGATTACCAATAAGCATGCCCGTCAATTGGTGCACAAATGGAGAAGTGAAGAACAAGCTATATTGGTTGGAACAGAAACGGCGATTAAGGATAATCCATCATTAACCGTAAGAGATTGGTCAGGTAAAAGCCCAACACGTTTTTTAATTGATAGAACTTGCCGTGTTCCAGAATCGCATCAGATTCTAGATCGGAAACATAGTACCTATATATTCACAGGTAAAGCGCAAAAAGCCACTACTAATTGTAAATATATTACACTTGATTTTAGCAAGAATATAATACCCCAATTACTTAGTGAAGTGTATAAATTAGGCTTACAGTCCATCATTATTGAAGGCGGAAGACAAGTACTTCAGAGTTTCATTGATGCAAACTTATGGGATGAGGCAAGGGTATTTATTGGAGATAAGTGGTTTATTGAAGGTACGCCAGCACCAAAATTATATTTGAGACCTGACGAAATAAAAACAGTTGGTAATAGTGAGTTACTATATTTTACGAATAGCAATTTGTAACATTGTTCTAAACTAAATTATTAACTACATTGTTGGTAAATATTAGCCTAAATTTATATGTGGTTTACCGAATACTTTACATCTATACTTTCCGGTATTTTTACATCAGCATACTTAATTAGTGTATTGCTAATTATTGGTGTAATGATGCTCGAAAACCGCAGTCCTGTTAAAACATTATCATGGATATTGGTCCTGTTATTAATTCCATTTGCAGGGGTGGTTCTGTATATATTCTTTGGGCAAAACTTTCGAAAGCAAAAGATTATTCGTCGTAAAGGACTTAAAAATCATACTCAAATTCAAAAGCTTGCACACGCTCAAAGCATCAATTTTCCGAAGAGTGAGTTATCGCGTCATGAAATTTTAAAAAACCAGTATGGCCTCATTTTATTGCAATTGAACAACAGTAACTCGGTGGTTAAATTTGGCAATCGTGTAAAGTTATTATTAAACGGGGCATTAAAATTTGAATCTTTAAAAGCTGATTTACTTAAAGCCAAACAGTTTATTCATATGCAGTATTATATTTTGGCAGAAGATAATATTGGTAATGAAATAGTGGCTATACTTAAGAATAAGGCCAAAGAGGGAGTTGAAGTAAGAGTAATTGTAGATGATGTGGGCTCCTGGGATTTAAAATCAGATTACTTTGATGATTTACGATCTTATGGGATTGAGATATTTACATTTTTAAAAGTTAGGTTTCCTGGCTTTACAAGTAAAGTAAACTACAGAAATCATAGAAAAATAGTAATCATTGACGGAGAAGTGGCTTACCTTGGCGGAATCAATATTGCAGATAGATACATTCACGGGTCGAAAAAATTAGGAGCTTGGCGCGATACCCATTTAAAAATTGAAGGAGAAGCCGTAAGCTCACTGCAAACGATATTTTCAATCGATTGGTATTTTGTGAGTCAAAAAGAGTTGATTGATAGTAAATATTATCCTCCTGTTAAAGCCATTGAAAATAAGGTTCTTCAAATTAGTACCTCTGGACCAGATAGTGATTGGCCAGCCATAATGATGGGGTTTCTGAAACTGATATCTACTGCTAAAGATTATGTATATATTGCTTCGCCATACTTTATGCCTACTGAAAGCATTCTGATGGCACTAAAAGTTGCAGCCATGGGCGGTGTTGATGTTAGAATTGTGATACCAGATAAATCGGATGCTCACATAACCAAGTATTCTTCTCGCTCCTATGTAAAGGAAATGATCAATGCAGGAGTAAAAGTTTACCTTTATCAAGCAGGATTTATTCATAGCAAAGTAATTGTGTCTGATGATGCTGTAGCTTCTGTGGGCTCAAGTAATATGGATTTTAGGAGTTTTGAGCAGAACTTTGAAGTAACTGCTTTTGTTTATGATAAAGCATTTGCAGTGGAGGTGCGTGAATCTCTCGAAAATGATTTTAGTAATAGTAAAATTGTATTGCCACACGAATGGAAAAAACGACCGTTAAGTCAGAAGGCAAAGGAGTCTTTTGCTCGACTTTTTAGTCCATTATTGTAGTATTAAACATCTAAAAATAAAAGAAACAAGAGTTCAGATATTTTTCTACTTTTGTCACAAATTAAACGAAACATCTTTATGCGTCAATATCTTGAGTTATGTGATCGAGTGATCAACGAAGGAGTTCAAAAAGGGGATAGAACAGGTACTGGTACTATTAGTGTTTTTGGTCATCAAATGCGATTTAATTTGCAAGATGGCTTTCCTATGGTTACAACTAAAAAACTACATTTAAAATCAATTATACACGAGCTTATTTGGTTTTTAAAGGGTAGTACAAATGTTAAGTATCTTCAAGATAATGGTGTACGAATTTGGAACGAATGGGCCAAAGAAGATGGAGAATTAGGGCCTATTTATGGTTATCAGTGGCGCTCGTGGCCAACTGCAAACAAAACATATATCGATCAAATTAAGCAAGTAATAGATTCTATCAAAAGTAATCCAGATTCTCGACGCCATATTGTAAGTGCTTGGAATGTTGGTCAGCTTGAAGATATGCAATTACCACCATGTCATATCTTATTTCAATTTTATGTGGCTGATGGTAAATTATCATGTCAGTTGTATCAACGTAGTGCCGATTTATTTTTAGGCGTTCCGTTTAATATTGCTTCATATGCTTTATTAACCATGATGGTAGCTCAAGCAACTGGCTTAGAACTTGGCGAATTTGTGCATACACTCGGCGATGTACATATTTACAATAATCACATCGATCAAGTAAAGTTGCAGTTATCACGTGAGCCAATGGAATTGCCAACAATGACTTTAAATCCTGAAATTAAGAATATTGACGATTTTACTTTCGACGATTTTACTTTAAACGATTATCAATCGCACCCGCATATTAAAGGTGCTATTTCTGTATAATACAAAAACTAAATTAATGCCAAACATTGCTATAATAGTTGCCATTGCTGATCACAATGCCATAGGTCGTAAAAACGATTTATTAACGTATATATCTTCTGATTTAAAGCGATTCAAAGCTTTAACGACAGGACATACCATAATAATGGGACGTAAAACTTTTGATTCTTTGCCAAAAGGAGCGTTACCTAATAGAAGAAATGTAGTGATCTCACGTAATACCGATTTGCAAATTGAAGGAGCTGAAGTGGTTAATAGTCCTGAAGCAGCACTGAGCTTATGTAGCGCTGATGAGAAAGTTTTTGTTATTGGAGGAGCCACGATTTATGATGCCTTTTTACCAAAGGCTGATATATTAAACCTTACTGTTATTGATTATTTCTTTAATGATGCGGATACCTTCTTTCCCGAGATTAATTATGATGACTGGGATGTGGTAAATAAAGAAGTTATTGAAGACGATGAAAAAACAAACTTCACATATTCGTTTATAGACTTACAACGAAAATAGAAAACCAGCTTACTGATTCAGTAAGCTTTTTTTTGCTCAGTATGGCCCAAGATATAGACACTTACAGTAGAAGTTAACATTAATAAATGTAGTAGATGCTTTGTTTGAGGTACCTATTTTTGTACCAGTAAGTTTAGTTAAATAAAGGCATAAAAAAAGACCTGAAGGGCAATACAGGTCTTTTTTGCGTTTTTTTTCATCTGATTCTAAGAGAAAAGGTTAAATAACTTTCCGACTGCTAATATATAAAAAATATTAAAATAATTAACATTTATTCACTTATTTTTAACTTTGGTTACATAGTGGAGTTGTTTTATTGGTAATTCGTCATCAAGAATAGCATTCTTTAAATACAATATCGATAGCATTTGTCAGATATCAATAAAGAAGGAACTATGAGAAGTTAGGCTATTCCGTTTTGGATTATACTTATCAGGATAAATATCCGCAGCTTTATGAAGATACAACCTCCTTTGATATAGGGCATCTTAATAGTGTTGGAGCAGCAATTTATTCAGCGTATTTGGCTAACGATATAAAGCTATTGAACTACTAACCAAAAAATAAATATCCAATTACAATTGCAGCAATAATACCTGCAAAATCGGCCAACAATCCGCAGCCAATTGCATGGCGAGTATTCTTAATACCAACTGAGCCAAAATAAACGGCTACAATATAAAAAGTAGTATCAGTAGCTCCTTGCACTGTAGATGCAATTTTGGCAGCAAAAGAATCTACGCCGAAATTTGGGTTGTCAAATAATTCTAACATCATTCCGCGCGCTCCAGAGCCACTTAAAGGCTTCATTAGCGCCGTAGGTAGGGCATCAACAAACCTTGTATCTAAACCCAAAGCACTTACCGCATATTTAATTCCATCTGTAAGGTAATCCATTGCACCAACGGTTCTGAAAACGCCAATGGCTACTAATATTGCGACTAAGAATGGTATAATTTTTATGGCTATTTGGAAACCCTCTTTTGCTCCTTCTACAAATGCATCGTAAACATTTATTTTTTTTATGGCGGCCATTACAATAAATAATATCATAATGGAGAATAGGATTAAGTTGCTTCCAACATTGGAAACTAGTTTAATCTGTTCCTTGTCCAATTGAGATAATCCCCAAATTAATCCAATTACAAAGAGGGTCATCCCGCCAAGGTAGGCGATTACAATTGGATTGTTAAGTTTAATCTTTTGAACGTAAGAAACGGATAGCAATCCCACAATTGTGGAAAAGAATGTAGCCAGAAGTATAGGTAAGAAAATATCAGCAGGGTTGGCAGCTCCAAATTGTGCACGATACACCATTACACTCACCGGGATAATGGTTAAGCCAGAGGTGTTTAGTACCAAAAACATAATTTGTGCATTTGTAGCAGTATCTTTCTTTTGGTTTTCTTCTTGCAGTTGCTCCATGGCCTTTAATCCCATTGGAGTGGCAGCATTATCGAGCCCAAGCATATTGGCCGATAAATTCATAATCATGGTTCCGAATGCAGGATGATTTTTTGGTAGCGTTGGGAACAGTCGGTTGAATAAGGGCGATATTAATCGACTTAAAGTACTTACCATTCCTCCCTTCTCTCCTATCTTCATGAGGCCTAACCAAAGTGTTAATACACCGGTTAAACCTAGTGAAATTTCGAAACCTGATTTTGCAAAATCGAACGTGGCTTTAACTATTTCAGGAAACACTTCAACATCCCCAAAGAAAATAAGGCGAATTAAAGCTATTACAAAAGTGATGAGAAAAAATGCAATCCAAATATAATTAAGAACCATGCTTAGGTAATTATTAATTGTTAATTATTAATTGTTTTACAGCTTGCTAACTCTTCTATCTTATAAACTATAATTAGAAAGAGCGCTTTACGGTATCATCTCCTTGATATTTCTCGTGTGGTGCACCAAACTCTTTACAAGTTACCTTATCAATTGGGACTTCCCATATTTTTACGTTTTTAATAGCCGGATCAGAATATTTAAATTTCTTATCAGAGTACTGCTTCATTAGGATATTTAAGGCTTCTACTTTTTTATCAAAATCTTCTTGAAATTGAACCTTCCCCCATGCCACAACACTTTGAGATTTCATTCGATAACTACAAGCTACTTCAGGGTGTTGAAAAGCCAATTCATGACCGGTACTAAAGGTGATACAAATATTTGCGTTCTTTTCAAGAATATCAACAATACGACCTTCTGGAGCTGAATGCAGGTAAATAATGTTGTTGTGGTATCCAAAATTCATAGGAAGTACGTAAGGCATATCGCCATCAACAACGCCAATAAAACATACATCACATTTTTTAATAATTTCCTCTATTCGTTTGTCGTTTAAATGCTCAACAGTTTTCATTATATATCTTTTATTATTTACAATATTGTTCTGCCACCTAGTTCTTTCGAAAGTGCAGTTTGTATGGTTTGCAGTTTGCTAATCATCTGCATGGTATTTAAAAGCTTTTCTTCGTCTCTGGCTTCTTGAGCAGTCTTCAAAATAGCTCTTTGTTCTTCAATAAATCGTTTTACCTTTTTTAGTTTTAATTCGTGTACTAATTTAGGCACTAACCAACTTACAGAATCACCTTCGTTGGTGACCTTAGATCCGAAGCGAGAATGAATTTTACTTAGTTCAATTTCCTGACTAATTAAATCCGATGTTAGCTGGCTTACTTCCTTATCCATGCTGGCAGCAAAAAATTTTGGTGCATCAAAATCTTCATTCTGATAATTGGCCTCGTACAATTCCATTATCTTTTTATATAAAGGATTGGCACTTTCTAATTCATCTTCTTGAAACTGAGCTAGAATAAATGCACCAACAGTTGTGTTTTCTTCACCTTCGCCTAATTCTTCTTCTTCAAAAAGATTAAAGTGTCCATGCTTTATCATGAATCGAATAATCTCTCGTTCTTCCACTTCATAAGGATTGAGAGATGTGAAGTTACTTGCAGGGGTTTGTTGTCTTGGCGGAGGAGTTGGTGCTTGTTGGTAAGCTGCTTTATATTGCTCTTCTCTCGATTGTTTTCCTTTTTTTGATAACTCTGCGTAAATAATAGGCTCCTCTACACCCATTAAAGTGCTACACTCCTTCACGTATTCAGAGCGTATAATATTATCAGGAATAACGGAAATGGTACGTACAATGTCTTGTAATAATTGGGCTCTCTTTACAGGATCAGTTTTTGCATCCTCAAGTAATAAACTTGTTTTAAACTTGATAAAATCGCCTTCGTTTGCAGCAATGTATTTTTCAAGTTCCTCGGCATTTCTGTTTTTTGAGAACGAATCAGGATCTTCCCCCTCAGGAAGTAAAAGAACTTTAACATTCATGCCCTGCTCAAGAACCAAGTCAATTCCTCGTAACGAAGCTTTTATACCTGCAGGGTCACCATCATAAATAATGGTAATGTTTTGCGTAAAACGCCCTATTAGTCTTATTTGATCTACCGTTAATGCTGTTCCCGATGAGGCCACAACATTAAAAACCCCTGCCTGATGAAATGAAATTACATCGGTATAACCTTCAACCAAGAAACATCTATCCTTGCGAGTGATCTCTTGCTTGGCCTGATAAATTCCGTATAAGATCTTACTCTTGTGATAAATCTCTGATTCGGGCGAATTTAAGTATTTGGCAGTTTTTGCATCGGCTTTTAAAACCCTACCCCCAAAAGCAGTAGGTTTACCAGAGATCCCATGGATGGGAAAAATTACTCTTCCTCTGAAACGATCGGCCTTGTAGGTGTCTCTAACAATAGTTAACCCTGTTTTTTCTAAAAATTCTACTTTGAAGGAATTTTTAAGAGCTTCATCTGTTAACGCCGACCTTGATTCAGGTGAGTATCCTAGCTGAAACTTCTCAATAATATCATCTCTAAACCCTCTGCTTCGTAAATAGGATAGGCCAACAGACCTACCTTCGTCGGATTTATGAAGTGTATTTGTAAAATATTTTTGAGCAAATGCAGATACAGCCATCATACTCTCTCTGTCATCCTTTACTTGTTGTTGTTCAGGACTTAACTCTACCTCCTCAATATGGATATTAAACTTCTTTCCTAAATGACGAATGGCTTCGATGTAGTTAATTTGCTCTACATCCATTAAAAAGTTAACGGCATTACCACCTTTTCCACAACCAAAGCACTTGTAAATTCCCTTGTGGGGAGATACAGTAAATGATGGTGTTTTCTCATTATGAAACGGGCAATTACCAATATAGTTAATGCCTCGTTTACGAAGTGATACAAACTCCGAAACCACATCAACAATTTGTGCTTGAGCACTTTCAAATACTCTATCTACCGTTCCCTGATCTATCATTTATTTATACACCTAATTTCTTGCGAGCTCAAAGATACACAATAAGCTTTTAGATTTGTAATCTAATTTTCAGGCCTTCTTATTTAAAGTATTGGGTACTTAATTGTGATTGCCTCGAGTTTATGATACTTTTGGAAAAAATAAACGAAATCAACAAAATATGTAACTTTAAGTATGCTTTAGGTGTATTGCTATTAAATATTTAATAAAATGTTAAGTCAGTCAACTAAAATACTTAAAATTTGAGTTTGCTGGTTATAATTATAAACACTATTTATTAAAAAGTAACTGGTGTAGAAAAAACGAATTCATTTTTTTAGGATGACGGGAAGAGGGGTTGAATACAATAAGTTAATTAGAGAGCTATCAGATGATCCTTTAAGACAAGCTCAGTTAGTAATGCTTGAGATTTTAAAGGTAATTGATCAAATATGTGAAAAGCATAAACTCCAATATTGGATTGATGCAGGCACTTTATTGGGTGCAGTTAGGCATAAAGGATTTATTCCTTGGGATGATGATATTGATGTGTGTTTAGCTCGAAAGGATTATAATAAGTTTATAGAAGTAGCGAAAAGAGAATTGCCAAAGGACCTTTTTTTACAGACTAGAGATACAGATAAGTCTATTTGGAAATGGATTAAGGTTAGAGATAATTACAGTACTTTTATTCAGACTACGGAGTTAGATCAAAAAGTATCCTATCATCAAGGTATTTTTGTGGATATCTTTCCGTACGATATTATTGAAAAGCAATTTTCAAAAAGCAAGCTACTATTAAACCGTAGATGGCATAAATCAACATCTAAGCTTGTAAGATTCTTTTCGGGTGTATTAAATGGTTTATCAATATTGCCAATTAAAATTATTGGATATAAAAATCTTAAGAAGTTTATTATTAATATGCATACAGGTAAAGAAGCTAATATAGTTAGCACAGGTGTTGATATAACAGTAGGTTTTCAAAATTTCAAATACAATACCGTTTTTCCATGTAAGAAGATCGAATTTGAAGGTTTGCAGTTTAATGCGCCAAATGATTATAAATCATACTTAACTCAAATGTATGGTGATTTTATGAAATTACCTCCAAAGGAAGATAGAATTGTACATGCGCATGAAATATTCCCTTTTACAAAATGTAATCACCCACAATCTATACAATATTAAGTAGTTATGAGTAAGCCGAATTGTAAAAAGTATTATGCTTTGTTTGTTTCCCAACATTTGTATTTTATCCCTCAGTTTTTTCCGATTGCGCAAATTCTGCAAGAACGAGATCATGATTTTTTATTTTTATTGATGGGTAAGGATTTACCATATCAAAATGATGTAGCAATTAATTTTTGTAAGAAGCATAACTTTAATTACGAAATATATAATGAGAATAATGATCCGATTAATTGTAAGTTTATGATTAATGGGGGAAATAAATTTCCAATATTTGAAATTAAATATGACTATTCTGTCTCTGTGGTTCATGGGATTGGAACAAAAGCAGGTTATTATTCTGATATTTTAAATAGTCATGATATTAGATTTATTGAAGGTCCAAAGCGGATTGAAAAAATAAAAGAATTATTTCCGGATACTAAATGTGATTTGCATAATGTTGGGTTCGCAAAGCTTGATACCGCTGTAAATATTATTAGGAATGAAAAGGAGAAGTATCTTGAGCTATATAATCTTGATGCTAGTAAAAAAACATTGCTTTATGCGCCTACTTTCTATCCAAGTTCAATAGAAAATATGCAAATTGATTTTCCGGAAATATTTAAAGATCTCAATATAATTGTAAAGCCGCATTTTTTCAGCTTGCAGCGTAAAAAGTATAAGCACCATTTAAAGAAATTTAAGGCGTGGGAGAAATATAAGAATGTATTTTTTGCAGATGCTGAACACTTTGATTTGTGCCCTTTAATGGCAGTTGCAGACGTAATGGTTACCGATGAATCATCTGCAATATTTGAATTTGCAGCTCTTAATAAACCAGTTATTATAAATCGAGATATTAAATATAGACTGACTTACCGAATCTTTAAATCAAAAATCAGAAAACGACTTGATTCTAATATGGATATTTACAGGAAGGTTGGAGTTGAGATATTAGATTCATCATTACTGAGAGATGTTGTATTAAATGAATTAAATAATCCTCAGAGCAAAGAAAAAGAGAGGTTATCAGTTTCGGAGGATATCGTTGGACTGGTTGATGGAGAAGTTTCTAGGCGAATTGTTTCAATATTAGAAAAGTATTGATGAAAAAATAACCTAATTCAAAAGTAATCTATAAGAAAGAAGACGAATTCTTAGGTTCTCACAGGTTTGCATTTCTTTTTTTTTAATTCCTCTATCTAGCAGTTAATATTTTTTTAACTAAGAGATTAATGCTTAGGATTAACCTCTTAGTTAGAAATATTATATTCTTTTCACATAAATAAGTTGACCAGAAAACTTACCTAAAAGAGTTTTTAAAGATACCTCTGCAACTTTTTCTGCTTTTAAGAGTGTATCTTCTGCTTCCATTCCAAAGTTCTTTGTGCGCATTGGAGTTTTGGTTCTTTCTGGGTTAATGCAATTAACTCTAACATTATTAAGTTCCCATTCTTCAGCTAAAGCTTGTGTTAAATTTACAATGGCTGTTTTGGTTGCCGAATATACAGCATAAAATGCACGTCCTCTTGTGTATGAGCTTGAGGTATAATTTAGCAGCTGACCATTTGTTTTGCATAAGTATGAATAACTCTCTTTAGCTACAATAATTGCTCCCTTTATGTTTATATCTAAGGATTCATTTATGGTTTCATAATCCATTTGAGCCAATGGTTGTCTATTTAATATTGCGGCACTATTTACAACAAAATCAATATTGCCACATTCTTTATATACAAGTTCAAGGGCTGACTTTACGTCATTAGGCTTCGTAATATCCGTGCCTGTTAGGCTTCTACTAAATCGGAATACTTTGGCACCATTCACTTCTGCAAGATCGGCAGTGGCTCCTCCTATTCCATCATTTCCTCCAAAAACAACTAATACTTTACCTTGCATTCCTTCTAACGAAGGTTGATTAAAGAATTGTTTATGCCTAATTTGGAATATCTTGTCTGAAATGAAAAGATCGAGTTCGTGAGTAATTTTTATATTAGTTGGATCTCCATCAACAACAAATATTGATTCTTCAGGCAGGTATTTTCTGATTACACCACAGTCATCGGTAGCTTTAAAGTTGGGGTCCTTAAGACCTAAATCATACGCCCTCTTGATGGTTGATAATTTAAAAGCCTGGGGTGTTTGACCATTCATTAATTTATTACGATCAGGAATACTAACTATCTTGCTATCTTCAACTTCAATTATAGTGTCGGTAGATGGAATGGCAACATCTATTGCATTATAATTATTCAATTGAGTATTTATGTCATTTAGTATCTTATTTGATACAAAAGGACGTACAGCATCGTGAAATATTAAGTTTATCTCGTTCTGTTCAGCAGGACTCCAATATGCATTAATAGCTGCTAAACTTGATTCATTTCTAGTACTTCCTCCTAAAAGGATTTTTTTAACCTTACTAAATGAATTTACATTTATTAGCTCTTTTACTTCATCAACATAACCTTTGTGTGTAACAATAGCAACCTCATCAATAGTTTGTGAGTTTTGAAAAGTATCTAATGTATGCTCTAATATTTTTCTACCCGCAACCCGCAAAAACTGTTTGGGTTTATCGCTACCAAATCTAGTTCCACTTCCGCCTGCTAATATTACTCCTATGTTCTTCATTACTTCTTGTTTATCTTTATATTTTAGAGTTTGCTATAAAATATAATCCTTTTACGATTATTATTTAATTTGTTAGCTTAAAGTACTTTTTTAGCACTAAAGTTGAGATTAGATCTTCCCTTTTTCTATTTCGAAACTGATTAACGTAATTGTTGGCATTAATCCTTATTTCTTCACCTTTTTCTGGGTTTTCTATGTAGTATAATAGCTTCTCCGTAAGGTCAGAGTAGTCATCCTTTATTAGTATATAATGATAGTCAGGAATTAATTGCCCTTCCATAAACCAAGTTTCAAATTTTGGTTTAGGCATTACCGCAATCGATTTAGAAGACATGATCCACTTTAAGTTTGTAGCAACATCATTTCCTTCTATTGATAATACAAATTTATAGGCTAATTGCTCCTCAATAGTTAATTTTTCAACTTTCCATTCAGTGTCAATATCAGCGTCATTTGTATGCCCTATATTACAAAATGGATTATTGAAGTGTTTTTCTAGTACCTCTACCCTCTGCGGTTGGTGTGTCCAAATATTACCTCTCCAAACAATTTTATTTACCTTATCAAAGAATTTTTTATTGTCTTTAACATATATGAAATGCCTCACCTTATTAAGGTTTAATAAAACTGAGTTGGCATTGTTATCACTAATCGGTCTACTTTTTACAACACTAGGAGTTTGTGGTATCTCTGTAATATCGCCAAACTCATATCTTAATCTATAGCTAGGGTCAAAATAGTGAACATACTTCCACATATCTAGGTAATATGTCTCCATATTGTGATCATGGATAAATTCTTTCACACTTTGAGAAGAGTTAGGAAGTTTAGTAATAGTATTTATCTTATTATAATAGTTAACCCTATTACTTATATATTCTTCATCAAAACTATTAAGCGTATTTAGGGTACGCTCTAATCCATTAGGAGCATATGATTTAGAAAGCTTAATTCGTATAAAATTTTTAAAATAATACCAAGCTTTAATGTTTTTATGCCTAACGTTTTTAATAGCAGAGTATTTCTTCTTTGTAGTATCTACTATGGTATAAGGGGCATAACTTTTTTCTTGTAATACCAATTCTTGAAAATAACTATTTACGCTATCAACAGATTGAGATAAGGTAAAGTTATTGTTTACAAATTCTTTGGCTGCAATAGTCATTTGTTCAGCTGCCTCAGGGTTTTCAAACAATTGGTTAAGTTGTTTGTAAATTGATTTTGGATTCTTTGTTTCTATGTATAGGCCTGTTTTATTATTGGTAACAAGTTCCGCAGCTCCGTTTACCGGAGTTGTAATTACAGGAACTCCATCAAGCATCGCCTCAAGCAATACATTTGGCATTCCTTCATATAATGAAGCTAATACAAATACATCTGCTTGCTTGAAGAGTGGATATATATTCTTTTGAAAACCTAATAAGAAAACATGATTCTCTAAACCATTTGAGCGAATGATTCTTTCAAGTTTATGTTGATCCTTACCTGAACCAGCAATAAAAAACTTCCAATCTTTATTATTGATTTTAGCAAATTGAGCTGCTAAGATAAAATAAGGGAATCCTTTTTGATCGTCAAGTCTTCCTGCGCTTAATATAATTTTTGTATTTTCCGATATAGGAGTGATCTTGTTGTAATCAAAAACTGAAGTATCTTCATTTATTTTAATACCATTATAAATTACTCTAACGTAATCTTTATCCCACCAACCATAACTGTCGTATATGGTTTTAAGAGATTTTGAATTGGTTAAAATACCATCTGCCAAATGACTAAATGTAACCTTGTATTTCCATTTGTTTTTGATTAGCTGAACACCTTGTCGACCGACTACCTTTGGTCTGTTAAAAAGTAGTTTATTGGCTACACCAACAATTCTAATATCCCTGTTAAGGCTGCAAATTGCAATATCAGTTTTGTTGTGTCGAAAATAACTTCTAAGGGTACTAATTGCTTTTATATCGAAATCAGTATTATAGGATATAGGCATGGTTTCTAAACCAAGTTCTTCCGCTTTTTGTTGGAGAACAGAGTTTTTTCTAACAGCTATTTTTACTTGATGCCCAATGTCAAGTAGTCCTTTTGCTGTTTGAATCATCCATTTTTCACCACCTCCCCATTTGTTTTTACCTATAGAGTTAACAAATAGAATATTTAGTCTCATGTAGTTTGTTTGTTTGATCATCTTATTATTGAGAGCTTTTGGGGTGGTATTATATCCTTAACAAATATTGTGCTCAAAATGAGCAGCAATTTCTTTTATTACTTTTTCAGGTTTGATATCTATCAAACACTTCTTTATTTCTTTAATCTTGCAGATGGTACTACCATCTTTACTACAAGGTTTACACGGAAGTTCTATTTCAAAAACTTTCATGTTTTTCCCCGATGGGTATCCGAATGCAGAAGGGCCAATTAGTGCAATGCCATGCTTATTAAATAAATCTGCTGCATGCAAAAATCCGGTATCACCACTCAAAACATAATTTGCTTTTGAAGTTATACAAAAACTCTCGTGTAGGGTAGTTTTTCCTGCAAGGTTTAAAACCCTATTTGGGGCTACACTTCTAATGTCCTCACAAAAATGATCATCAGGACCACCTAGTATGATGAACTTTTTATCGGAGAGTTGCGTAATTACTTCTTGCCAATATTTAACAGGCCATTTTTTTAAGTCGTGAGCAGCAGAAGGAACAAGTGTTACTGTATTTTGAGTATAACCATTTATTAGTTTTGAGCACTTGTTCTCAATTTCATCGGGAAATACCCAATTAGAATCGGGGGTTTCAAAATTATTGATATCCCATTTTCTGATGGGCGACCTAAACGATTCAAAAGCTCTAAACGGGTTGGGAAGTTTGTTGATGCCAAATTTAAAAAGTAAGATTCTTTTAATTCGATGCTTGCGTCTGGTTATCAGTTTGGAAGAACTAAGGTTTAAAGGGTTTAGAATAGTTTTTACGATGTTAGAGCGGATATTACTATGCGCATCGTAGATATGAGAGTAACCTTCTTTTTTTAGTTGAAAGGCAAGTTTCAGGAGACCAAGCATTCCTAGCTCTCTGTCAAATTCCCATATTTTATCAATGCGAGGATCAATTTTTATTAACGAAGCTAAATCTTTTCGAACTACCCAATGCAATTCCGTTTTTGGGTGGTGGTTTTTAAAGCCTCCTGTAACTGCCATGCATTGGATAATATCTCCAATAGAACTAAATCTGATAATTAAAATCTTTTTCACAATGATGATATTGAAAAACACAAGCCATTATCGAAAGGATAATGGCTTGCAATATAGTTGCTTTATATTTTTTACTTTTTTATTATAGCATCCATTATAATGGTTGCTTTATTGTTTCGGCACTCAAAAATGCCACTTGTGCATTCAAAAAAATGTTCTTTACCATTTTTACCAATTACTCTGATTGTACCTTTCTCAAGGTTTGATACTATTGGAGCGTGGTTTTTAAGGACTGTAAAGCTACCATTTATTCCCGGAAGTTGAACTAATCCAACATCATTGGAATAAATAATTTTCTCGGGTGTTATAATTTCTAGATTTAAATCCATATTATTTCGCTTCAGCTAATAACTTTTCTCCTTTTTCAATAGCTTCGTCTATTGTTCCCACAAGGTTAAATGCCGCTTCTGGGTATTTATCAACCTCACCATCAATAATCATATTGAAACCTTTAATGGTATCTTCAATGCTAACCAAACAACCTTTTAAACCTGTAAATTGCTCAGCAACATGGAATGGCTGCGATAAGAATCGTTGAACTCTACGTGCTCGGTGTACAATTAATTTATCTTCTTCAGATAGTTCTTCCATACCCAAAATGGCAATAATATCCTGAAGTTCTTTATAACGCTGTAAAATTTCTTTTACTCTTTGAGCCGTGTTATAATGCTTATCTCCTACAATATCAGGACTTAGAATACGTGAAGTAGAATCTAAAGGATCCACTGCAGGATAAATACCAAGCTCTGAAATTTTACGACTTAATACTGTTGTAGCATCAAGGTGAGAGAATGTTGTTGCCGGAGCTGGATCAGTTAAATCATCCGCAGGAACATAAACTGCTTGTACAGATGTAATAGACCCATTTTTAGTTGAGGTGATACGCTCTTGCAATGCGCCCATTTCAGAAGCTAATGTTGGCTGATAACCTACGGCAGAAGGCATACGTCCTAATAGAGCTGATACTTCAGATCCTGCTTGGGTAAAACGGAAAATATTATCAACAAATAGAAGAATATCCTTTCCAGAACCTTCACCATCTCCATCTCTAAAACTTTCTGCAATACTTAAGCCTGACAGTGCAACTCTAGCACGTGCGCCAGGGGGTTCGTTCATTTGTCCGAAAACCATGGTAACTTTAGAGTCATCTAATGCCTTTTCATCAACTTTAGAAAGATCCCAGCCACCTTGTTCCATATCTTTTTGGAATTCCTCACCGTAATCAACAATTCCAGATTCAATCATTTCTCTTAGTAGGTCATTTCCCTCGCGAGTTCTTTCACCTACACCTGCAAATACAGAAAGACCATCGTACCCTTTGGCAATGTTATTAATAAGTTCTTGAATAAGTACAGTTTTACCTACTCCAGCACCTCCGAATAAACCAATTTTACCACCTTTTGAATAAGGCTCGATAAGATCGATTACTTTAATTCCGGTAAATAAAATTTCAGCTTCGGTTGATAAGTCTTCAAATTTAGGAGGATCTTTATGAATTGGGGTACCGCCCTCTTTATCAATATTACCGATCCCATCAATTGGGGTTCCGGTAACATTTAGTAAGCGTCCTTTAACTTTATCTGCCGGAGGCATTAAAATAGGTTGACCTGTTGCAACTACTTTCATACCTCTGGTTAAACCATCAGTTGCATCCATAGAAATACATCTGATTGCGCTTTCTCCAATATGTTGTTGGCACTCAATGGTAATTTTTTCACCATTGTCTCGTACTATTTCAAGTGCATCTAATATTTTAGGAAGTTCACTGTCGTTAAGTTCAAAGCTAACGTCAATAACAGGACCTACAATCTGAATTATTTTACCTTCTACTTGCTTCATATAATGTTATTATTAGCTATCCATCGATTTTTGTGATAGAATATCCGATAGATTAAGGAATAGAACCGCTTTTTGTTTAGCCGATCAAAATAGAAAAAATATTGCAAAACCTTGCAAAAAATAATAGGGTTCTAATTACTTCTGTGCATTAAATTTTTAGCAAAAGAAATTAACTCTTGCTTAGCATTATTATGGATATCTATATTGCTTAAACTATCCATTGCTTTTGAATAATACTCCTCCATTTTTTGTTTAGAAAGCTCATCTACTTTTAATTTCGTATAGAGGTTTTTAACAGCCGTTATTTTTTCATCAGCATCAAATTCTTCTGCTGAAATCCATTTGTTTAACTCTTGGGTTTCATCTTTATCAGCTTTAGCCCATGCGCTTAATAATAGAAATGTTTTTTTGTTTGCAATAATATCTCCTCCAATTTTTTTGCCAAAGGTTTTAATATCACCAAAACAATCTAAGTAATCATCTTGCAGCTGGAAGGCTAAACCAATGTTTAATCCAAAATTATAAATATTGTTAGCATCATCTTTTGGAGCGTTGGCTAATATTGCACCTACCTTAAGGCTTCCTGCTAATAGAATGGCTGTTTTTAAACGAATCATTTCAAGGTATTCGTTTGTAGTAACATCCCTTCTGGTTTCAAAATCCATGTCGTATTGCTGACCTTCGCAAACGCCAATTGCCAATTCGTTAAATAGTGCAAATATTTCAGGTAATACTGAGTCTTCACAATCACTCAAAAACTGGTAGGCTTTAATCAGCATTGCATCTCCCGAAAGGATGGCTGTATTGGCATTCCATTTTTTATGAACCGCAGGTTGGTTGCGTCTTACATCTGCATTATCCATGATATCATCATGTAGCAAAGTAAAATTATGAAACACTTCAAGGGCTAATGCAGGTGGCAAACTATTTTTTATATCTCCATTGAAAAGTTGAGTAGCCATTAAACACAAAATAGGTCGAATGCGCTTTCCTCCCATATCGAGAGAATATTTAATGGGCTCGTAAAGTTTAACAGGTTCTTGATCAAAAGAAATCTCCTTTAACTCTGCATTAACAAAGTTTAGTAATTCATTAATATTTAGCATTCTTAAGCGTCTTTTGTGTTCTTCTTTATTCTTAACTCTTCAAGTTCAATGTCTTCATCTTCATCATAAATATGAAGTAATGGTTCTTTGAAGGATTTTGTTGTGATGTATTTTTCTAAGGTTAAGAGGAGCGAAGGTAATAAAATTAAATTTGAGAAAAGTGCAATGAGCAATGTTACAGCAACTAAAATACCTAAAGCTACAGTTCCGCCAAACTCTGAAAAACCAAATATTCCAAAACCAAAGAATAAAATAATTGATGTATAAATCATACTTACCCCTGTTTCTTTTAAGGCTAGTACAACTGCGGCTCTAATGCTCCAATTGGTTTCAGTAAGCTCTTGTCGATATTTAGCCAAATAATGGATGGTATCATCAACTGAAATTCCGAATGCAATACTAAATACTAATATTGTAGAAGGTTTTATTGGGATGCCAAAATAACCCATTAATGCCGCAGTCATGATTAGCGGAATTAAATTGGGAATTAAAGAAACAATAACCATTCGTTTTGATGAAAACATCCATGCCATAAATGAGGCTATAAGAATTACCGCGAGAAATAAACTGACAAATAAATTCTTAATTAAATATTGCGTTCCCTTAAAAAATACGACACTAGCTCCTGTAACGGAGGTGTCAAATTTAGCACTCGGAAATATTTCTTCAATTTCTTTAATGATTTCTTTGTTGATAATCTCCATGCGGTTGGTCCCGATGTCTTTCATTCTAAAACTCATCCTAGCTTTCTGACTAAGAGAATCTACAAATGTTTCTATGAGCTCGGTACCACTTTCCTCATTTTTGGATATGTATGACAGTATGAAGTTACGTTCTTGGTTACTTTTCGGAACGCCATAGTATTTTTCGTTACCATTATAAAAACTTTGGCGCGCAAATTTTACTGCCTGAGTAAGTGAGAGTGCCTTTGAAATATCAGGATGTTGTGCTAATTTGGTTTCTAGCTTATCCATCTTCATTAACGAACTACTCTTTAATACACCTTTAGCTTTTTTTGTATCAACTACAATTTCTAAAGGCATTAATCCATCAAAGTTTTTTTCAAAAAATTTAAGATCAACATAAAGAGGATCATCATGAGGGATATCATCAAGCATATACCCCGTTGTTTTTATTTGAAATATACCAATAACCCCTAAAAACAAAACTACACCTGTAACAGAATAAACCGTAGTTCGATTATTTAAAGCGATATGAACAAACTTATTTACTATTTTATTAACAGCCGTGTTATTTAGGTGGTTAAGGTGTCTTTCTTTTGGTTCGGCTACAAAACTAAATATTATAGGAATTAGTAATAATGATAATAAAAAGACTACCAATATATTGATAGCTGCAATTATACCAAACTCAATAAGTATGCGGCTGCTGGTAAAAACAAAAGTTGCAAAACCAGATGCTGTTGTTAAATTGGTTAAGAAGGTTGCATTACCAATCTTTCGTATAACTCTTTGAAGTGCTTTTATTCTATTACCATGCTGTTTGAATTCTTGATGGTACTTGTTGAGCAGAAATACCGAATTAGGTATGCCAATCA
Source organism: Saccharicrinis aurantiacus (assembly GCF_947489045.1). Lineage (NCBI taxonomy): Bacteria > Pseudomonadati > Bacteroidota > Bacteroidia > Marinilabiliales > Marinilabiliaceae > Saccharicrinis > Saccharicrinis aurantiacus. Next base: position 132,756 of record NZ_CANLCN010000002.1, on the reverse strand, counting down.
CAATAATTAGTGGAGGTATCATACCTGTTAATATGGTTATTTTAAATCCAAGAAGGGCTTGGGTCCCAAGAGCCCAAATCACCGCGATAATAACTACAAGCATTGAGTAGATCACAACCTTGAATGATCGGAAGAATAAGAATATGATGAGTGCTGTAATTCCAAGAGCCATAAATATGAACATATTAAGCTCTTTCTTAATCATTTCTGCCGTAATCACCCTAATGTATGGTAGCCCAGAATAATGAATAGAAACGTCTGTTTTGTTAGTGTATTCTGTTCCAGCTTCAACAATTCTATTGATTAGTTCTACCCTAGCCTCGCTTTGAAGAATCTCAGGTTCTAGAGTTATGGCCATTAAGTAGCTGTCAGTTTCTTTGTTATGCAAAACTCCTTCATAAAAAGGTAGATTTGTATATACTCTTTGCAGTGAGTCTAAAGTGTATTGACTGTCAATTTCATTATTGAATATTTGAACAGTTTCAAAACGTTTTTTCTCTTTATTTTTAATTAAATTGTAAGATTCACTAGCTGAGAAGACCGCGCTTACACCATCAATTTCTTGAAGTGATTTAGTTAGTTCTTGCCAATTTTTAAAGTTGTCAAGTTCAAAAAAATCTCTGTCTTGAACGCCCAAAACCATTAAGTTACCATCGTTACCAAATTGGGCGGTAAATTCTTGTTGTTCAATATATGCCGGATCATCTTTTGGTAAGAGAGGTGCATATTCATATGACATTTGAACATCACCGGCTTTGAACCCCATAAACAGGGTAAGTATAAATATGAGGCTAAGAAAGAATAGTCTATTTCTTAAAATTGTGCGTGCAATAACTGTCCACATTGTATTTTTGCTCTAAAGTGTTATGTTGAGATTTGTAATCCCTTCTATTTGTATTAATTGATTTTTGTGGGCTGAATTGGCACACATGATAGTAAATGGCACAAGAGGTAATGCTTCAGTAATATATTTACTCACAAAATCAAAGTCATTTTCTTCTGTTACTATAACTCGTAAGAATAGCAAGTCTTTTTCAGATAATTCTTTTTTTTGCAAATGAGGATTTAAACTTGCCTGAAGACTCTTTACTTCTTCAATAATATTGAGGATAGTGTTTGTGGTTTGTTGTTTGATATCTCCTTTTGGGCTTTGATGAATCGTATTTATTTGTGGAGAGGAATTATTAATAATAATACTATTTTTTATTCTCTTGAATGCAGTATTCTCATCGCCGTAAGCTAAAGCACAAATGTCAACAGATAAAATATCGTGATTTGAACCAATATTGATATTTAAGGGTAAACCATTCTTAAATTGAGCACCGCCACAATAGAAATCTTTAATCTCATTAAATTCCTTAAGATTATCTTCTGACAATGCACCAATATAATTATTTTGTTTATAGAGGTGCTCAAAGGTCATTTCTTCTGCATCAAGAATTTGCTCTGCAAAATCGAGCGTTTTCTGAATGTTATAGACTTTGCTTGTCTCGTTAAAAGAAATTGATCCGGAGAAAAGTTCGGTAGAATTATGATTTTCAACAACTGTGTAATGATGATCAAATAATTGTTTAAACTTTACAACTCCTTCTTTTTTGTTATGTAAAGTTGATTCAATAAGAAAAGGAATGTTTCTGTGTAAAGATATTGGGACTATGGATAACCCAGGGGTTTTATCCTTAAAAAACGCTTTGCAATTCTGAAGAGCAGAATCACTTTCTTTAGAAAAACTGTCCTTTGTTTCTGAGTTGATATAAATGGTGACTTTAATAGTGAAATAATCAACATTTTCCTTTTGGATTGTATCCAAAATAGAAATTAGATTTTCGTTAAAATTATCCCCCTCCTTAGCACTATGTTGCTTTACTAATCGAATCATTCCTAAATATAAATAGAGAAGGCAAATTTATGAGTTTTATCGGTTCATTTGGCAAAACAGTGCAAAAATTATAGGTCTTCTCTTTTTTTAACAAAAAATGTTTGTAATAAGTAACCTAATTGTAATAGCTGCCGTAATACCCTTAGAAAAACGTAGAATTAATTGTAATTGTTTATGAAAAAAATGGGTGTATTCCTATTTTTCCTTGTTCTTATTCCAACCCTTAGTTTTGGACAAGTTGAAAAATATAAAGCTGTATTTACATTGAACTTTGTGAGGTACATAGGATGGCCAGATGCAGCTAAAGAAGGGGATTTTGTGATTGGTGTGATAAAGGATAGTAGGGTAGCAAATTGGTTAACTAAACAATCTACAGGTAAAAAATTTGGTTATCAAAACGTAGTTGTCAAAGAGTTTAAATCTATCGATGAATTAACAGCTTGTCAAGTAGTGTTTGTATCTTCATCGATTAATTATTCGAAGCATGCAGCAACTATAAAAAGTGTGATTGGTAAAAATTCACTCATTATAACAGAGGCTGAAGGGGCAACCAAGCATGGCTCTGTAATTAACTTTGTTGTTAGAGATAATAACCTAAAATTTGAAATTAGTGGTAATAATGCACAAGCTCTCGGACTAAGCATTAGTTCTAAGCTTGAGAATATGGCTGCTGCTATTAAAATGTAGTATTACTTTAATAAATTGATGTATGAAAATTAAACTTAATATAGCTCAAAAATTAATTATTGGTTTTGGGTTGATTTTAGTGGCAATACTTATTAATGGGGTTTCAACTTCTGTTACACTTAATAATAGTAGAACACTAAGTGAAGAGATTACTAAGATCTACAGTCCTTCTGAGAAGTTAATTAGTCAATATCACGATATGTTGGTTAGTTCTAAATCGCTTATAAAAAGCTGGGTGTTTATTGATAGACAGCCTGGTACTTCAGATAAGCAGTCTCTCGAAGAGTTGCATTCAAATAATTACCCTGAATTATTAGAAAGCTTAGAGTCGATTAAATCAGAGTGGAGCACTAAAAATCAGTTGTTATTTGATTCTTTAAAAGTTCAAACAGACGACTTGTTTTTAAAGCAAAAATATGTGATGACGAGCTTAAACTCTTTTGAGTCGTATGACGATGTTATGGTGATATTTGAAGTTGAACCAATGGTTCAAGAAGACGGAGAAATCATTATGTTGTGTGATAAATTAACCGAGAGATTGGAGACTCTAGGTGACGAGTTTGCTACACTTAATACCAAAGCATTAGAAGATATGGATGCTTCATTTGGTTGGTTTAATGGTTTTGTGATCATTATGTTGATTGTGTTGGTTTTGGTATCAGCTTCTATCGCATATATTTTGTATAATAGTGTTGTTAAGCCTTTAAATAAAGGAGTTGCTTTTGCTCAAACTATTGGTGAAGGAGATTTAACGGCGAAGTTGGATATACAACAAGAAGATGAAATCGGTTTGTTAGCTGAAGCGCTGAAGACAATGGCAACTAACTTGAAGAATATTGTTGTTTCGATTAAAGAGAATGCGAATGATTTGGTAACAAATGGCCAAACATTAAAAGATAGTTCAATGCAATTGTCTAAAGGATCAGCAGATCAGGCTGCTTCTGCGGAAGAAGTTTCTACATCTATTGAAGAGATGGTTGCTAATATTGACCAGAATACAGAGAATGCTGTTGAAACTGAGAAAATTACGGTTGAAACTGCTAGTGATGTTAATGTTGCCGATGGGTTATCATCCAAGGCTGCCAATTCAATGCAACTAGTTTCTGAAAAGATTACGATAATTGGAGATATTGCCTTTCAAACAAATATCTTAGCTTTAAATGCAGCCGTTGAAGCTGCAAGGGCAGGAGAGCACGGAAGAGGATTTTCAGTTGTTGCTGCCGAAGTAAGAAAGTTGGCTGAAAGAAGTAAGGTTGCAGCAGATGAAATTCATAGTTTAGTAACTGATGGATTAAAGGTATCTAAAGAGGCTGGAGAAAAATCACGTTTGCTTGTTCCGGATATTGAAAAAACAACACAGTTAATTAAAGAAATATCTGCAGCTAGTTTAGAACAAAAAACGGGAGCTGAGCAGATAAATATGGCAATGCAACAGCTGAATTTAATTACTCAAGAAAATGCATCGTCTTCTGATGAGTTAACACAAAGTTCAGAGCAGTTGTCTGTTCTTGCTGATCGGCTAAAAGATGCGGTTGGCTTCTTTACTATTGGAGATTCAGATGTTAAGATAAAGCCATCAGAACCAAAGTCTACCGATGCTGTTGCTGAAAATAAACAAGATAGCGTACAAGAAAGAGAACCAATAAAACCATCTACAAGTGGTGAAATAATAAATCTGGATAAGGATTTTAATTTAGACAATTACGAGAAATTTTAATCACAAAGCCTATTTCAATGGATGCACCATTTAAGATTGATGTTAATAAATCCGATACAGAAACCAATATTGCAGTTTCAGGAGATCTGATAATTAACCATATTGAAAAAATAAAAGAAGGATTAGATAATTCTATTGATTTTTCTAAGAACTTAACTTTAGATTTAAATGGAATTACGAGTATTGATATAACTTTTATTCAATTAATTATTTCGTTAAAGAAGTCATTTCAAAGTAGTGCTAAACAAATAGTGTTTAAGAATAACTTTAATGATGAGATTAAAACTTTGCTTCAAAATGCAGGTTTTAACAATTTATTTTAAACAATAGATATAAAAACAAATATAACATTATGGCTAAAACAGTTCTTATTGTTGATGATTCTGAGAGTATTAGAGAAGTTGTAAACTTTACTTTAGAAAATGAAGGTTATGATGTCTTAGTGGGAATTGATGGAGAAGATGCTCTGCAATTTTTAGATGGAAGACATATTGATATTATCATTACCGATTTACACATGCCTAACCTCGATGGTTTGGGTTTAATACGTAAAGTTCGTGAAATAGAGACTTATAAACATATTCCAATTTTATTTTTAACTACAGAATCACAAGCATCCAAAAAGATGGAAGCCAAACAGGCAGGAGCAACAGGTTGGATTATTAAACCATTTGTGCCAGCAAAGCTGTTAAGTGCTATTTCGCGAGTGCTGAGGTAGTCTAAAAACCCTAAGAAACTCATCCCTAATTGGCTTGAGTAGTTAAGAAATGAAAATCAAGAACGAGCATGATTGATAAGTTTAGAGCTAAATTTGTAGAAGAGTCCCTCGATAATGTTCAGGACCTAGAAGAATCTCTGCTGTTATTAGAGAATGATAGGACTGACAAAGAAATAATTGAGCGTATATTTAGAGCCATGCACTCACTGAAAGGTGGTGGCGCTATGTTTGGGTTTACAGATTTAAGTGAGTTTACTCACCATCTTGAAACTGTTTTTGATTGGGTTAGAAATGGCAAATTAGCAATCTCAGACGACCTAATTTCGTTAACTTTTGAAGCCATTGATCAAATTAAACACTATTTAAGTGTTGGTGATTTAGAGGATGAGGATGAAAAAAAACAAGCCAATGCCCTAACAAATAAAGTAAAACGCTTTGTTTCAAATCCATCAGAGCACGATGAAGTTGAGTTGACTGAAAGTGTGCAATCAACTGAAGAAGAGCAAGATGGTTCAAAATCTTACTTTATTAAGTTTGTGCCTCATGCAGATATTCTACGTAATGGTACAAACCCTCTTTTTTTATTAGATGATCTTCATGATTTAGGTAAGGCGCATGTTATTTATAATGACGCTAAGGCGCCTCTTTATGATGCATTTGACCCAGTAAGTTGCTTCGTTTCTTGGATAATTATTTTAAATACAGAAGAGGCAATAAATGAAATTCAAGATGTGTTCATTTTTGTTGAAGATGAATGTGATCTTGAAATAACAGAGGTTTCTGATGGCAATATATTAGAGCAAAAAGCCTTTCAAGATTTACTAGAAAGTAATAAGGAGTCAGGCGATACAATAAGTTCTGAAAAATTAAAAAAGTTAGAATCTGTTGATGCTAAAGAAGAACCTAAGGAAGCAACCAAGAAAAAGGTAGTTCAGCTTAAAGAAACGAAGATATCAAGTATTCGTGTAGCCTCAAATAAGATTGATGAGCTTGTTAATTTAGTAAGTGAATTAGTTACTATCCAGGCGCAGTTAAACTTATATGCAGAAAAAGATGGTCAGCCAGGGATAATTGCCCTATCTGAAAATATTCAAAAACTAACCAGACAACTGCGTGATAATGCTTTTGAAATTAGTTTGATACCTCTTCAAAACGATTTAATGAGGTTTCAGCGTTTGGTTCGCGATTTATCAAAAGAACTGAATAAAGAAATTGACTTTATTATTGAAGGTGGAGATATTGAGTTAGATAAAAATATAATTGAGCACCTAACCGATCCTTTACTTCATATGATACGTAATTGTATCGATCATGGTATTGAAATGCCCGACGAACGTATCACCAAAGGAAAGTCACCGAAGGGTACAATTATATTTAGAGCTTATTACGAAGGAGCTAGCGTTATAATCAAAGTTATAGATGATGGTAAGGGTATAGATCCTAACTTTATTCTTAAAAAGGCAATTAGTAAAGGTTTAGTTGCCGAGGATGTTGAGTTAACTAGAAAAGAGATTTTCGATTTAGTTTTTATGAGCGGTTTTTCTACACGAGAAAACGTATCTGATCTTTCAGGGCGTGGAGTAGGAATGGACGTTGTGAAAAGAAAAATTGGAGCCATACGAGGTGAAGTTTCTATAGACTCAGAGGTTGATAAAGGAACTACAATTACACTTGAATTACCATTAACATTATCTATTATTGATGGCCTTTTAGTGGAAGTTGCCAAAAAACAATATGTTATTCCTATTTCTTCTATCGAAAAGTTATATCCTCTGCCAGAAGCTGATAAAAGTAAGATATTTAATGAAGTAATATCTCTTGGCGAGGAACAGTTTCCGGTTATTGATTTGCAAAAAGTGTTCAAAACACCATCATCAAACGAAAAACAGCATATTGTTCAGGTTAAATACGAGAACAAAAAGATTGGTTTAATTGTAGATGATGTTATTGGAGAGTACCAAACGGTAGTTAAACCTTTGGGCAAATTGTTAAGAAGCCAAGAAATTATTTCTGGGGCATCAATTATGGGAGATGGATCAATATCAATGGTAATTGATACCAATAGATTAATTCATAATAATTGGATCCAAAAATTGAATAAATAATTCGTTATGGAGGGTTTACCAACTACAAAAATATCATTCAAATTACAAAATCAAACCTATGCTATTGATAGCTTAAAGGTTAGGAATATATTGCCATTTGAGGATAATATTACATCAGTACCAAATACTGAAACATATGTTTTAGGTGTAATTAACCTTCATGGTAATATCATCCCAGTGGTTGATATGCGTATGGTTTTGGGTATCGATGAAAAAGATATCACCAGAGATACTTCTATTGTTATAGTTTCACCAGAAGATAAAATAGAAACCCAATTTGGGATAATGGTTGACTTGGTACAAGAGGTTTTTGAGATTGAGGAAGATAAAATTACACCAAGCCCTTTTACAAAAGGTATGGGTATGATTCAGCATTTTGAAGGTACAATTCAACAAAAAGATCAATTTATTCACCTAATGGATATCATGCATATCAATAGTCAACTTGAAAGTAAAGTAATTAAGTAATGGAAGAAATAACAAACTCATATTTATCTTTCTCTGTGGGCGATCAATCCTTTGCTATTCATGTTAGTAAGGTAAACGAAATAAGGGAGTTCGAAGAGCCAAGAAACATGCCTGAAGCGATTTCCTTTATGAAGGGAGTAATTGACTTTAGAGATGAAGTAATACCAGTTATTGATACAGCGGTTAAGTTTGGTATGAAGGCTTCAGAATATACAGCACAGACGTGCATTGTAATTATTGATATTACTAAAAAAGAAGAAGGTAAAGTATTTCGTTTAGGGATTATTGCTGATGCAGTATCAGATGTTTTTGAGGCCGAACAAGAGAACTTTAAAGCTATCGAGAATGATTATAGTCCTAATTACATTGAGGCAAACTATAATAGCAAAGACAAGCATTATTTAATATTAAATGCTGATGAAGTATTTAGTACAAAAGATATTATCGATTTACAACAAATTATAAAACAATAAATTAATTGGTACACGAAAACAAAACATATATAAAAGAGTTGGATTGTTTTAAGGCAGAATTGTCAGAGAAGGATTTTAAGGCGTTTAGCAGTTTTATTTATACTGAGTTTGGTATAAAAATGCCTGCAGTAAAGCGTATTATGCTTCAAGGCCGTTTGCTAAAACGTATCCGTTCTCTTAATATGAATTCGTATACCGAGTATAAAGACTATCTGTTTAGTGCTGAAGGTCACAAGGAAGAGATTTTTAATTTTCTGAATGTAGTCACAACCAATAAAACAGATTTTTTTAGAGAGCCTGTTCATTTCGATTTTCTTAATAGTACAGTTTTACCTAATCATATAAATGGTAATCAGTCGAGAGAAGTTTTTAAAATTTGGAGTGCAGGATGTTCTAGTGGTGAGGAATTGTATACTATTTCTATGATTCTTAATGAATTTAAAAGAAGTAATGTAAGTTTCAATTACTCAATGTTAGGTACAGATATCTCAAAAAATGTATTGAGTAAAGCAGCTAGAGGAGTATACCCTTTTAATAAGGTTGATATAGTACCTCTCGATTTAAAAAGGAAGTATTTTTTAAAAAGTAAAGATAAAGAGAATCCAACAGTTAAGGTTCAGTCTGAATTACAACGTAATTTAAATCTGAAATTTTTAAACCTAATGGATTCAAGTTATTCAAATATTACTGAAAAATTCGATGTGATTTTTTGCAGAAATGTACTCATCTATTTTGATAGAGCTACACAAGAAGCAGTAATAAATAAACTAAGTATGCACCTAAAAGTTGGCGGTTTTTTCTTTATAGGACATTCCGAATCACTAACGGGTATGGATGTACCCTTAGAGCATATTAAACCAACCATTTTTAGAAAAAAATAAAGCAGAAATAAGCCATGAGTACTAATTTAACAGACAGGCAGTTACTTAAGGAATTAAGACTGAGACTAGAAGAGGGTAAAAAAAGTCAGAAAGAAATAACGGATCTTACTCTTGATTTACAAAGTGTTTCAAAAAAATTTAAAGATTCTGAAGCTCTTAAGAGTCATTTCATTTCTAATATTTCAAATGAGATTGTAAATCCATTTACGTCTATACTTGGATTATCTAAAGCCATTCTATCGGTTGAAAAGCACGATTGGAAAAAGGTAGTATCAATGGTTGCATTAATACACTCAGAGGCTTTTAATCTTGATTTTCAGCTTAAAAATATTTTTGTAGCGGCAAAAATTGAAGCGGGAGAAATAGCACCAAATATCGCGAAAGTTAATATCAGAAGTTTACTGCAAACAGTTGTAGATTCATTCAATATCATTTCACGTAAGATGGGAATTTCATTCGATATTCAGTTTAATATCGAACATGGTTTTGGAAAGAATTTCTACTTTAAAACAGATTCTGAGAAGTTAAAGCTAATACTTAGTAATCTTATTAATAATGCATTAAAGTATAGTTATAAAGATAGCAAAGTAGTTGTTTCTGTTTGGCTTGATGATGAAGATGTATTAAAGATAGGTGTTCAAGATTTCGGAACTGGAATTACAGAAAAAAATCAAAAAACTATTTTCGAACGTTTCAAACGTTTGGATACTGGTATTAATTCTATTAATCGTGGTCACGGTTTAGGATTATCCATTACCAAAGCTTTACTTGATGTTCTTAGTGGAAATATTGAAATAGATAGTAAAAAAGGAGAAGGTTCAACTTTTACAATAAGTGTTCCTGAAGCAAAAAATATTGTGGATGGATTTAGTGGAGATGGTAACGATATTTTCTTCGATGATGAAGATGAGATCTTTTAAGGGATATTAGATGACTCAATATTTACAACATTTTTTATACCCTTCTTCGCTATTTGTAAGTAAGGAGCCTTATCTGGTAAAAACGATTCTGGGCTCTTGCGTAGCAATATGTCTGTGGGATTCAAGGCTTCGGATAGGCGGTATTAATCATTATATGCTTCCTACCTGGAATGGTAATGATTTAGCATCGCCTAAATACGGAAACATCGCAACTGATAAACTTATTGATCGGTTGGTTTTTCACGGATCAAGGATTCAGGATCTTCAGGCCAAAATATTTGGCGGTGGTGAAATGATGGAAACCAATTCAAAAACCTTAATCGGTGAACGAAATATTCGATTAGCTCGAATTATACTTGAAGAACGTGGCATACCTATTGTTGCGTCAAGTACAGGAGGAAAGCGTGGCCGTAAGATTATCTTTTTCACAGATACAGGCGAAGTGAGGCATAAATTATTAGAAAAGAAAACGCTTTAAATACATAAAACATTAATTTGTTGCGTATTTTACAAAGTGGGTGATTTTTAACAGCAAATTTTATGGATAAAATAAAAGTTTTAATAGTAGATGATTCAGCAGTAGTGCGACAAAGTTTATCATCAATATTGAGTTCCGATTCAGATATTGAGGTAATTGGTACTGCAGCAGATCCTATTATTGCCGTTAAAAAGATCATGAAAGAAGTGCCTGACGTGATCACCTTGGATATAGAGATGCCTAGGATGGATGGACTAACTTTTTTAAGAAAGATTATGTCTCAACATCCAATCCCTGTAGTGGTTATTTCTTCTCTTACCAATGAGGGGACTGAAGTTGCAATGAAAGCACTAGAATATGGTGCAGCAGAAATTATTGGTAAACCAGCTATGAATGCTGGTAAGTTTATAAACGAGTCTAAAATTACAATCTGTGATGCAGTTAAGGCTGCTTCTCATGTAAAGATGTTACGAAGGAAGGCCGCACCTACTTCAACATCAAAAAAGGTTTCAAGACCACGAGTAAAACCTAAACCTATTGAAGTAAGTCCTAGATATTCTGCTGACGTAATTCTTGAAAAGGGTTCAGCAGCAAATAGAATTACAAAGACAGAAGATGTTATAGTTTTAGGGGCTTCAACAGGTGGTACAGAGGCCATTCGAACGTTGCTAAAAAGTTTGCCTCCAAAAATGCCAGGTATTGCTATTGTTCAGCATATGCCTGAGGGATTTACAAAATCTTTTGCCAATAGTTTAAATAATATTTGTGAGTTAGAGGTTAAGGAGGCTGAAAATGGCGATAAACTATACCAAGGCAGAGTTTTAATAGCCCCAGGAAACCATCACATGCTATTAAAGCGTGTTGGTAAGGAATATTTTGTTGAGGTTAAAGATGGCCCTCTAGTAAACAGGCACCGACCATCAGTTGATGTATTATTTCGCAGTGCCTCTCGATATGCGGGTAAAAATTGTACCGGAATATTACTTACAGGGATGGGTAATGATGGAGCTAAAGGTTTGCTTGAATTAAAGGATTCGGGCGGAGAAACCATTGCACAGGATGAGCAAAGTTCTATTGTATACGGAATGCCTAAAGAAGCTGCCAAGTTGGGCGCAGCAAATCATATTAAAGCATTAAAAGATATTGCCCCATTTTTACTAAAGTAATTGTTTTATTAAAAATTGGGATGTACTTTCAGCTTTCTTTCGTGGAAGCTAAGTATTATATAGATTATAAAGTATTTTGATAAATAAAAATATTAAACGTGAAGAAGCTAGACTTATCTCGCATCATTAAAAGATTTACACTAGGAGGGGTGCTATTAGGAATTGTAATTCTTGTATTAGTTTACCTATTCAACTTAAATTCAGGTGTATTTCAACAGTCCAATAGAACAATCGCAGATATGTTCTATTTTTTTCCAGGTATGTGGATTGTTTTTTTACTACCAATTTTATCTGGTAGCATCGGTTACTTTTATGCAAAAGTATTTGTCAAAAATATTAGTAAGCAAAATGAATATATAGATGCTGAGTCAAAGAAATCTGAAATTGTACTAGACTTCGTGAATAACCTGCGTCAAGGTAATTTGAAGAACACTGATTTACAGACTGCAAAAAAAGATAAGCTTACAAAATCATTATTGAAACTGCGCGATTACTTGGTACAAAGTAAACAAGAGCAAGAGCAAGGTAGAATAGAGGAGGAGCAACGTACTTGGGTAACCAATGGTTTAGCTCAGTTTGCTGAAATTTTGCGCCGAAATAATGATAATATTGAAGAGTTATCGTACAATATTATTTCCTATTTGGTTAATTATATGAAGATTAACCAAGGAGGTTTCTACCTGCTGACAAAAAATGAAAAAGGAGAAAAAGTATTTGAACTTAGTTCATGCATTGCCTTTGATAGAAAAAAGTTTGCCGATAAAACAATTCAGTGGGAAGAGGGACTTATTGGACGTTGTGGGTTAGAGAAAGAAACAATTTACATTACCGACGTTCCAAATAATTACATAAATATTACTTCAGGCCTAGGAGAAAGTAATCCTAGCGCAATACTCCTTGTGCCACTAAAGGCAAACGATGAAATTTATGGAGTTATTGAGTTGGCATCATTTAGGCCATTTGAATCTTTTGAAATCGAATTTGTTGAGCGTTCCGCAGAAAGTATTGCATCTACTATATCAACAGTTCAAATTAATATTCAAACTACAAAGTTACTCCACGAAACTCAGATTCAAGCTGAGAAAATGGCGCAACAAGAAGAGGAATTACGTCAGAACCTAGAAGAAATGCAAGCGACACAAGAAGAATCTGATCGTCGTGAGGTTGAAATGAAAGGTATACTCGAGGCTATTGATAACTCTGCCATTAGTTGCGAGTTTGAAACAGATGGTACTTTAATTTCTGTAAATCAATTGTTTTTACAAACTTTTAAATATTTACCAGAGGAAGTAGAGGATCAGAATCTTAAAATTTTCTTCTTTCATGATGATGTTGAAGAACTGTCTAAAATACTAACTGATTTACGTAATGGGCATAATTTTAAAGGCCGTGTAAAGCGTAGAACAAAATTAGGGGAAGAAATATTCTTATTAACAACATACACTCCTGTAGTTGATAATGCAGGTGAAATTGTTAAGATTTTAAGTCTTGAGAATGACGTAACAGAGCAAGTTTATATGGAAGAGCAAATGAAGCGCTCTAAGGATGAACTTGGCTTAATGTTAGAGCAGGCTCGCGATGAAATGAAAGAGCAGTTTAAAGAAATTGAAGCTGTAAAAGTTAGAAATGAAAAAACACTCGAAGGCGCATTAGATGCTATTGTAACTATAAACAAAGAAGGTATCCTAGAATTCTTCAATGAGGCTGCAGAAAAGTTGTGGGGCTATGAGCGCAATGATGTTTTAGGTCAGCATGTATCAATGCTTTTTGCAGATGACAAAGCTAAAAATGATGCATTTATTAATGCATACGTAACTACAGGAGCTCAAAAAGTTATTGGTGAGCGTAAAGAGGTGCCTATAAAAACTAAGTTTGGAGAAGAGGTTTACGTATTGTTTTTATTATCTGATGCACAAACTGGCGAAGACCACTCTTTTACAGCGTTTATTCAAAACGTTGAGGTGGAATTGTTTTAATATTAAAAAGAATAGTGGAGAAACTTAACTTTAAAACATACCTCGAGGAACTAAAAAAATATTCAAGATATAACTTTTGTGGATATTCAGAGAATTCGATCTATCGTAGGCTTGAAAAGGTATTAACTGATAAACGAATTTCTTTAGAAGAACTACTTGATATTACTAAAAAGGATCAAAAGTTTGTTGATAACTTAGTTGACGAAATAACGGTAAATACTACAGATCTATTTAGAGATCCTGATACCTGGGTTTATCTTTATAATCATTTGTATAAGAAGCTAATAAGCAAGGATTCTATTAATGTATGGCATGCTGGCTGCTCAACAGGACAAGAAGTCTATTCTAGTCTAATTTTATTTAATGAATTAGGAGTACTCGATAAAGTAAATGTAATTGCCACTGATTTAAATTCTAAGGTTTTAAAAACAGCTCAAAATGGTGAGTACAGTTATAAAATTAATAAGCTTTATAGCAAATCATATAAAGATTTATTTGATAGGATAAATCCTGATGGGAACGATTTTAGTCATTATTTCGATGTTGATATAGATAATGACCTTATAAAGGTAAAAGACTTTTTAAGAAAGATTCCTAAGTATAAGCGTCATGATTTAGTGGAAGAAGATATACCATTTTATCAGAAATTTGATGTGATCTTTTGTCGCAATGTGATGATCTACTTCGATGGAGATCTTCAACTTAATGTGGTCAGAAAATTCTTTGATAAAATGAATGGAGGGGCATCCTTAATTCTTGGTTCTCATGAGTCTCTTCATGGATTTTTTAAAACTCGATTTACTAAAAAAGGTTTAGTTTATACTAAAACAAATACGTTTCATTATAAATATAAATAAGATGGCTTATATACCAACTATAAATGATATTAGGGATATAACACCATTACTATCAGAAAAACTTCATTTTGATTATACCAATTATGGCTTTTCTTTTTTAAAAAGAAGGTTTACTTTCCTTTTTCAAAAACTGAGCATTAAAAAGCTATCTCAATTTATTGATGGAATTCACGATGGCAGTTTATTAGATGATATTAATTATTTATTCCCAATACCTACCACTGAATTATTCAGAGATCCTTCATTTTGGAGGATATTAAGACAAAAGATAAATAAATACCATTCAGATAAAAAACTCGTGTTTTGGCTTCCTGAGCTATCTTCAAATGAAGAGTTATTTTCTTTATTAATAATAATTCAAAGTCTGAATGTTGGTGAAGATGTGAAAATCTACCTTAATATTAATAACCCACAAAGTAAATCAGAGTTGCTAAGCGGATATTTAGATGTTAAAAACAAGGAACTAAATAAGAGCAATTTAAAAAGGTTGGATGATAAATTGAACGAGGATGATTTTATTCTTAATACAGAAGATGAATATTCTTTAAAGTCAGAGTTGCTAAAATCACTATCTGTTTTAGACGGTAACTTTACAGAAGCACAACCACCTAAGAATTCTGTATTTATGATTTTGTTCCGAAATACAATGGTTAATTATAATCTAAGGTTACAGAAAACTGTAGAAAGCTCTTTTGTTGAATGCCTTCAACCTGATGGCTTATTGGCATTAGGTATACAAGAAAGAATAAGTCCAAACTCAAATGAATATTTTCTATTCAATGAGAATGAAAGCATATATAAAGTGATAAAATAATGACTGTATCTATAAACGATTATAAAGCCATTGTTATTGGAGGTTCAGCCGGAAGTTTTTCTGTTGTCTCTAAAATGCTTGCTAAAATTAAACCAGATTTTAAGTTGCCAATAATTATCTGTATGCATAGATTAAAACATGTGCGTTCAGGTTTGGTCGATAGTTTAAATATTAAATCAAACATCCCGGTTGTTGAACCGTTTGATAAAGATAAAATTGAACCAGGGAAGGTTTATATCGCGCCATCAAATTACCATTTATTTATTGAGTTTGATAATACATTTTCATTGTCAACAGAAGGCGTCCATAATCATAGCAGACCAGCAATCGACTATACATTAAGTTCTGCAGCAACCTCGCTTAGAGGAAAATTAATAGGTATTATATTAACAGGAGCTAATAAGGATGGAGCCCAGGGTATGAAACAAATTCATACAAAAAATGGATATACAATTGTTCAGGATCCTAAAACTTGTGATATAGTTACAATGCCCAAAGCTACTTTAGATCTATTCACTCCAAAGGCTATAATGAGCCCTGATGAGATTACCAATTTTTTAAATAATCTTGAATAATTCATTATGAAAAGGAATCATAAACTACTTTATCTTATTGCTACGCTTGCATTCATATTTACTTTGTGTAAGTATGTTTTCACGCAATTTGAGGTTTCAGGATCATTTATAATTTTTGAAGGCTTTTCGTATATTTTCTTCTTACTTATTATTTTCATAAGTGATCGTAGTTTATCTGAAAGTAGAAATAGTATTTTTAAACTAAATGAGAAAATTATTCAAAACGATAAAGAATCTCAATGTAAAATTGGGGATTTAGAATCTCAATTAAAAGAATTCACGGGTGATGGTAAGAAGGAGGCAGATGATTCTAAAATTAGCTCTATAAAAGGAGCTATTCTTAATTTAGATGATGCATCAACATTATTAAGCGAACTATCAAAGTTTTTTGAGATTGGATTAGCAATATGTTACATAAAGAAACAACCTTCTGAAGAATTTGTCGTAGAAGGACATTACGGTTTATCTGATGAAGTTGAAATTGAAAACTTTATACAAGGTGATGGCTTTAATGGCCAGGCAGTTGTTGATAAAAAGCCACTAGTGATTACAGATATAGATTCAGAATATTTTAATATTGAATCTTGTTCAGGTGCTGAAAAACCTTGCAATCTGTATTTGCTTCCTTTGGTAAAGAACGGAGAGACAATTGCCCTTTTGGAATTGGCTTCATTTGCTGATATACAAATACAGCATTATTGGGAAGAAATTAATAATGTGATAATTGAATCAAAGCTCATTAACTAGTAATTATGTTCAATAGAGAAAAAATATTGAAAATTAAGAAAAGTATTGATCTGTCTCTTATATCGGATAGCAATTTCTTTTTTCTTTGTTGCCTAGTGTTGTTGCTATTGCTAATTGTATGGGGTGGTTTTGTTAATTTTATTAACTCACCTTTCTCAATGAATGCAATTGTACAAATACATTCTTCATTACTTGTGTGGTTTGTTGATGCCTTGGTTTTATCAATCCCATTTATTTTAATATTAGTATTAGGCTATAATAAAGAAATTAGGAAAAGGTATAGTAAAGAAAACAGCTTGTTAAAGCAGGAAATTAAGACAAATCTAGATTTTATTGATGTTATCCGAAATGGAAAAATCCAGAATTATATGGATAATAGTCAATTAAAATCCTCTCCATTATATCTTTTAGCCCGCGATTTAGATAAAACCAAAAGAAAGGAAGATGAGCAAAAATGGGTTACCGAAGGAAAAGAGCTATTAAATGACATTCTGCGAACGCACCGAAATATAGATAAGTTATCAATTGAAACCTTAAAGGGTATAATTAATTATACAGGTGCCTCATTAGGTTCGTTTTATATATTTAGAGATGGCAAACTTTTTAACAATGCCACTTATGCATATAGTCGTCAACGCTTCGAGAATCAAGAAGTATCCATAGGAAAAGGACTTGTTGGTCAAGTTGCGTTTGAAAAAGCCATGGTATATAGAACCGAAATACCAGATGACTATTTTATTATAAAAAGTGGATTAATTGGAGATCAGAAACCAAAATCTTTAATTATTCTGCCTTTAATGCAAGAAGAAGAACTTCAGGGTATTATTGAATTAGGATTTTTAGATAATAGTTTACCAAAATATAAATTA
Organism: Saccharicrinis aurantiacus; assembly: GCF_947489045.1. NCBI lineage: Bacteria > Pseudomonadati > Bacteroidota > Bacteroidia > Marinilabiliales > Marinilabiliaceae > Saccharicrinis > Saccharicrinis aurantiacus. Next base: position 115,426 of record NZ_CANLCN010000002.1, on the reverse strand, counting down.
GAATTTGCCGAAGAGTTAAGCAGTATAATTGGTAGAACTATTTATGCGCAAAAGATTAATTATAAAACTGAGCGCTTATTAGAGGAGTCACAAAAAATGACTTTAACACTTCAGAAAAATGAAGAGACCTTAAAAGAAAATGCTAAAGAGATGATGATTGCTCAAGAAGATCTGGAGCAGTCTAATCAGTTATTAGAAAGTAAAATACAAGAGGTGGAAAATGGACAGAAACGTTTGGTTGCTTTATTAACAAATGCTTCTGAGTTTATTTCTATTTACGATGAGAATCAACGCTTGGTATTTGAAAGTCCATCTGTTAAACGTATTCTTGGTTATAGCGATGAAGATGAAGGAATATCAGGTATGGATCCTGATTTATTAACTCCTAAAGGATATAAAACAATAAATAATCTATTCAAATACCTTAAGGCTACACCAGGAGGAGAAAGTACTGCGCAGTATGCCTATCTTAGAAAGAATGGTGAAAAGTTATTTTTAGAGACGAAGGGTAAAAACTTATTACATGATCCTGCCATTCGCGGTATAATCTTTAATACACAGGATATTACAGAACGTATTAGAGCTGAGAAAGAGGAGCGCATGAAAAGTAGAATGCAATCTTTATCAGAGAACTCGCCTGATATGATTATTCGTATTAACACCACAGGAAAAGTTGTTTATGCCAATCCGGCTGTTGCTCAGTTTATAGGTTTGAGCATTGGTAAAATTGTGCGTAAGCGAATGAATGATATCGCTATCGACCCACGTTTCCTTGAGTTTGTTGAAACTGTTTTAACAAAAATAAAGGCTACTCGTCAGCAAATTATCGATGAAATTGAGATGGAAGCTGATGAAGGTACACGTGTAATGGGTATCAAAGCAATTCCAGAGTTTAACGATGAAAAAGACTTAGAATCGATCTTATTTGTGGCTCATGATATGACCGAGCTTAAAAAGATTGAGCAAGAAATAAAGGAAAAAAACAAGAAAATTTCCGATAGTATAAACTACGCACAACGTATTCAAACTTCCATATTACCAGATACTGCGTTTATACAAAGGTACTTCCCACGCTCATTTATGTTTTATCGACCTAAGGATGTGGTTAGTGGTGATTTCCCTTGGTTTGCTGAGAAAGATGGTAAGCAATATATTGCGGCGGTTGACTGTACAGGTCATGGAGTACCAGGGGCTCTTTTATCTTTTATTGGTTACTTCCTATTAAATAATATTGTGAATATTGATGAAGGGTTAAATGCAGCTGAAATTCTCGAAGAACTTCATCAAGGCGTTCGCCATACACTAAAGCAGAACGAAGAAGGTAATAATGGAAGAGATGGAATGGATCTTGCACTATGTAAAATAGATAAAGAAAATCGTACAATACAATTTGCAGGTGCGCATAATCCATTATATTTGCTCCGAAATGGCGAATTAATAGAATATAAAGGAAGTAGGAAAGGTATTGGAGGAAAACCTCTTTTGAAGAAAAAGGAGAAAGAGTTTGATAATCATATAATAGAATATCAAGAAGGAGATAAAGTATTTATTTTCTCAGATGGTCTTCCTGATCAATTAGGAGGAGAAAAAAGAAAGAAATATCAAACACGCCGAATAAGAGAGGCTTTAACCGAGAATGCAGATCATACTATGTCGCATTATTCGCGCCATTTTTCAGAAGAGTTTTATAGCTGGAAAGGCGAAGAGAAGCAGGTAGATGATGTATTGTTAATAGGAATTGAATTATAAATACAAAAGTATGGATATTAATAGTCTGAATAGTCAGCAGGATGGTCATAGTTTTTTAGACTTTGCTTACCAGCTTTATAGAACTATGAAAACCAACGAAATTAGTTTGGTTTACGAAGGAGAAATTACGCAGGATATCACAAAGACATTCACTGCCATGACAGAGAAAAGTATGGCAAAGCACGAAGAGTCTAATGCTGTTCAGCGTAAAGTATTTAATGTTATGGTAGAGTGTTTACAAAATATTAGTAAACATGCTGATTCGATGGCTGAAGATACTGAAGAGGAGCGTAGAGGTATTGTTATGGTAAGTAGGGGTGATGATTGCTATAATATTATTACAGGTAATGTGATAAGAAATAGTAAAGTTCCTGGCCTAACTGAGAATCTTGAACAAGTAAATTCTCTTGATAAAAAAGGTTTATCAGAGTTGTTTAAAACTCAGATGAAAGAAGGGCGATTATCTGATAAAGGTGGTGCTGGACTTGGGTTAATTGATATAGCTAAGAAAACAGGAAGCACTTTAGGTTATCAGTTTAAAGAAATAAATGATGAAGTTTCGTTCTTTATTTTAACATCAACTATTCACAGAAATAAATAAATATAAAAAAAATCTATTATGGAAGTTATCAATATTCAGGGCACAGATGATACTCCTAACGTTATATTGGATAAGGACAACGGTAAGTTCGAATTCTCAGGAAGATCACTACCAGAAGATGTAAATTTATTTTACGAACCAATTCTTGAGTGGATCGATGGATACGCAGAAGCAGCGAATGATTCTACTGAAGTAAATATCAAATTAGAGTATTTTAATACTGCATCATCAAAAATTATTTTGGATTTACTTTTAAAGTTCGAAGAAATTGTTGAAGGTGGCAACGATGTTAAAATTATTTGGCATTATCACGAAGAAGAAGAGGATATGCTAGAGGCTGGTGAAGAATATGCAGATATTGTGGATATTCCATTTGATTATATATCATACGCTGACTAAGCAAATTAAGTATAGTTTCCTATGAGTGAAGAAATATTAAAGGCATTGATGCAGTTGTTTGGCTTAATAGCCAAACAAGATGACGGAGTTCAGGAAAGTGAACTTGATTTTGTTGAAACTTTTTTAAAGCAACAGCTAAGTGCTGAAGCTGTAGAGGAGTATTATGCCTTGTTTAAAAAGCACTCAAAGGATAAAAAAAGCGCGTTAAAACCTGAAGGTAAAGTACAACTTACCTCAATGAAGGATTCGGTGCGTATTCTTGGTATTTGTAAAAAAATTAACAAGCAACTTAATAAAGAGCAGAAAGTTGTGGTTCTTGTTAGGTTATACGAGTTAATAAATACCGATCGGAAATTTACCGATCAACGCATGGCTATTATAAATACAGTAGCCGACGTATTTAAGTTTACTGCTTTAGAAAAAGAACAGATTGAGGCCTTCGTAATAAACGATGATCTTGATAAACTTGATTTTGAAGATCTTTTGGTTATTAACTCAACAGATAAGGTTGGCGTTAATCGCGAGCATATTCAATCAGGGAAGTTAAATGGTAATGTTCTTATATTAAGAGTAAAAAGCTCTAATTTATATTTTCTACGATATACTGGTGATCAAGATATTTTCTTGAATGGATTACTGCTAAATAGTCGTAGAATATACTTATTTCCAAAAGGTAGTTTTATTAAGTTACCTACAGGTACTCCAATTTACTATACCGATGTAGTTGGTCATTTTATGACAGATTCATCGACACCAAAAATATCTTATAAAGTAAACGATTTAGGTTTTACTTTTAAGAATGGAGGTATTGGTTTGCGTGATGTAAATATTGCGGAAGAGCACGGACGTTTAGTTGGAATAATGGGCGCCAGTGGTGCGGGTAAAACAACTTTGCTCAACGTACTTTCAGGCACTGAGTCTCCTACAACGGGAACTGTTGAAATTAATGGTGTGAATATGCACACCAATAAAGATGATGTTGAAGGAGTAATTGGCCTTATCCCTCAGGATGACCTTTTAATTGAAGAGCTAACTGTTTTCGAAAACCTTTATTATAATGCAAAACTTTGTTTTAAAGATAAAGGTGAGGAAGAAATTAATCAGTTAGTCAACGATACGCTGCAAAGCCTAGGTTTATTTGAAAGAAGAAACCTAAAAGTTGGATCTCCATTAAATAAAATGATTAGTGGTGGACAGCGTAAGCGTTTAAATATTGCGCTTGAATTAATTAGAGAACCAGCTATCTTATTTGTTGATGAACCTACTTCGGGTTTATCATCACGAGATTCAGAAAATGTAATGAATTTGCTAAGAGAGTTAACCCTAAAGGGAAAGTTAATTTTCGTAGTAATTCATCAACCTTCGTCAGATATCTTTAAGATGTTTGATAAAATGTTTATCCTAGATACTGGAGGTTATCCTGTATATTATGGTAATCCAAGTGAATCGCTAATTTATTTTAAGCAGTTAGACGCACAAATTAATAGCGATCAAGGTGAGTGTCCTTCTTGTGGTAATCTAAATCCCGAGTTATTATTCAATATCATTGATGCCAATGTAATTGATGAATATGGTAATTACACAAACAAACGAAAAACATCTCCTCCTGAGTGGCATAAACACTATAAACAAAATATTACAATTCCTGTTCTTGAGGAAGTAAATGATGCACCTCCTAAGTCTTTAAATATCCCTACATGGATTAAGCAATTTAGTATTTATACTTTGCGTGATTTTTGGTCAAAAGTAAGTAATAAACAATATTTGCTTCTGAACTTATTAGAAGCCCCAGTTTTAGGCTTTATTCTAGCATTTTTAATTCGATATATTGTAGATCCAGAATCGAACATATATATTTTCAGGGATAATCAGAACATCCCTCCTTATATATTTATGGGAATAGTGGTTGCTCTATTTTTCGGTCTCATTGTAAGTGCCGAAGAAATATTTAAGGATGCTAAAATACTGAAACGCGAAGCATTTCTAAACCTTTCTAGGTCAAGTTATCTTGTTTCAAAAATTCTTATTCTATTTACAATCTCAGCCATACAAATGGCACTGTTCGTAGCTGTAGCTAATTCCATTTTGGGCATTCAAGATATGTATTTTGAATTTTGGCTCGCATTATTTACCGTTTCCGCATTCGCTAATATATTAGGATTAATACTATCTGCATCATTTAACTCAATTGTTACCATATATATACTAATTCCATTAGTAATGATACCTCAAATGGTGTTAGGTGGCGCAATGTTTACGTTTGATAAACTTAATAGAGATATATCAAGTCCTGATAAAGTACCTTTTGTTGCTGAGTTTATGCCTTCACGATATATTTACGAGGGATTAATTGTTGATCAGTTTAAACACAATGTATACCAGAGTCAATTCTTTGAGATTGATCAAGAGCAAAGTGTAACCGATTTTAAGGTGGTTTATTATTTGCCCGAGCTTGAATTACTTTTAGATAGATGTAATAGTCATTTATTGGGGAAAGGTGAAAATGATGCCAAGCAGTTCAAAAATGATTTAGCCTTAATTCAGAACGAACTTTCTAAAGAGAATAAAAGAGTTAGTGAGATATCTTTTAATGATATTTCTGCCATTACAGTTGATAATTTTTCAGAGGAACTTTATCAATCTATTAAAAATCATTTAGCTACTTTAAAAAGCTACTATTCCGACCGATTTGTTAAAGCTAATAATCTTAAAGAAAGAAAGATTGGGCTTCTAATTCAAAAGATTGGAAAAGAAAGATTTAATGGGGTTAAGGATACTTACCTTAATGAAAGCATTACTGATATTGTATGTAAAACATTTGAAACTAATAAGTTATTGCGTGATGGTGATAAGTTAATTCAGAATGTTGAGCCTATATATCAAAGGCCTGAACCCGAAGGATTTTTCTCATTCAGAACACATTTCTTTGCTCCAAATAAACATTTTGCTGGCAAGTATTACGAAACCTTATGGTTCAATATTGTAATGGTATGGATCTGTACTTTAATATTATATGCGGTTTTATATTTTGATTTATTACGTAAGAGTTTTAAAATTATCAGTGAAATTAAAATATTAAAAAAGTAACCTTTTCTTTCTTAATCGAGTATATAACAAAACGTCTTTTATAAAAACGAAACTTATCATGTTAAAAAACTTAGTTTATTCAATAGCCCTAATTGGTGGTATCGCATTCATTTCATCATGTTCAGGTAATTCAAGTAAAGGAAACTCTGGTGATGATTTTTCTGTTTCTGATTCTGCATTAAAACAGAACGAACCTTTACAATTATCTGAGGAGATTATTGGTAATGTGATACAAAATATTTCTTCGCCAGTTGAGATGGCTTCATTAATTAAGAAATCAGGCGTTGATTTCTCACAAAAGATTTTAAATAAACCAGAGAAGGTTAAGGATTATAACACAAGTTTTAAACGTGCTTTAAACCTTGGAGTTTATAGTGCTGATCTTGGTTATATTAATACTTTTGATAAGAATACAATTGTTGTTTCTTATTTACTTTCAGTTAAAGAACTTTCTGAGGGTATTAAAGTGGGACAATTTTTCGATTTTGCAGCACTTAAGAAAATGGCTACAAATAGTAGCAATTTAGATTCATTAATGGAAGTTTCAGTTAGTAGCTTCAATAAGATGGATTCTTACTTGCGCGAACAAAAAAGAAGTAATGTAAGTTCTTTAATTGTAACGGGTGCATGGATTGAAGGTTTATACATTTCATCGCAAGTAATTGAAGAAACCAATAACGAGGATCTTATTAATAGAATAGGAGAGCAAAAGGATATTATCGATATTCTTCTGATTATTATGAATAACTATAGTGCAGATCCTAATTTTGCTGAAATGGTTACTCGTATGGAACAGATAAAGCAAGCTTATCAGGGTGTTAAAATTACAACCGAGTTTGGAGAGCCAAAAAGAATTGAAAGAAATGGAACTCTAATAATAGTTCAGGATGAGATAAGCCATGTGGAGATTGCTCCTGAAAGCTTAACTAAAATAATCAAAGAGATCAAAAGTTTAAGAGACTTTATCATTTCATAGTTAATCAATTAAAAACGTTTATATTTGTACGTTTTTTACAATTAGATTAACATAATGATATGGAATCATTTAAACTAAAACGGACTATTAAAAAATAAAGATATGAAGAAGGTTTTAATTCTATCGATAATATTTATGGCAATTTTTACCGTATCAAGTCATGCACAATGCGATGAGGGTATGTTAAAAACAGCTTTAAAGGAGATGGGAGATGCGCAATATATGAAGGATTTTACCATTGACCTTAAAAAAGATAAAAAGGATTCGCAAACAGGCTATGTAAAGTTTAGTGTTATTTTAAACAGCAGAAGCCATTATAAATTCAATGCAGTAAATGGTATTGGTAATCCTGAAAAAGTGATTATGCAACTTTACGATGGAGATCGCATGTTGATAAGTAACTTTGAAGGTGGTAAAATGTATAATTCATTCGAATTTGTTTGCCGTAAGTCCAAAGTATATAATCTGGTTTTCTCTTTCAAGGGGGGGCAAGAAGGTTGTGCTAGAGCAGTTATGAGTCTTGTGAAGCAATATTCTGAGGCGGAGATGCAATTTTAGAAATTAAGGATAGATAATATATATGAGGGCGCTAATTATAGTGCCCTTTTTTTGTAAAAAATAATTAAAACTTAATATTAGATATTTGTTTAATTTGTTAATTAATTGTTAATTTGATGTTAAGATAATAAGAGTAATACACAGGGCTTTTATTATCATTGTTGGGAGGCTTTGTTAAATTCTTAAATTTAAAAGCCATGAGAATATTTTTTACAATTTTCGCGTTAATCAGTTTTGTTACTGTTAGTTTTGCGCAGTTGATTCAAAAAGAAGACGGATTATATTATACCAAAGATGGTGAATTATATTCCGGTACTTATGTTGAACATTACCCAAATGGGAGCATTAGATTAGAGATGAATGTTGTTGATGGGAAAAAGCAAGGTTCATCATCTTATTACTTCGAAGATAAATCGAAACAAGAAGTCCGTTTTTACGCAAATAACGAGATGGATGGTGTTTGGGAGACTTGGAATGAAGAAGGTGTAAAAGTAGGTGTTGCAAGTTATAAGAAAGGTTTAAAGCACGGTATTTGGAAGATTTATGATGAAAAGGGAACCCTTCGTTATGATATGTCTTACAAAAATGGCAAAAAATCTGGTACTTGGAAGATCTTTGGTGATGATGGTAAATTAACTGCCACAAAAAAATATTAATTTCTACAGGAGACACGAAGAGGAGATATAAATGTATCTCCTTTTTTATGCTCCAACCTTTACAAAGTATCATATATTATTTATCATACGACTAAGTCCCAAGAAACTCAATTTCAATAAACTAACAGTTAAAATTTGCACGATTATCCTACTTACTTTAAATAATAGCTTCTGCTCTTCACTTAGAAGATAAGTGACTCTTTAATTTGCAAATAGAATGCTTGTGTTGTATTTTCGCAACAAATTAAAAATCGAACATGATGTTAGAACAATACAAAGAGCTAGTTGAACAGGCTTGGGAAAATAGAGAGCTTTTAAAAGAAGATAAAACTCAAGAAGTGATTCGTGAGTTGATGGAAATGTTAGATAAAGGTAAAATTCGTGTTGCAGAACCAAAAGGTGACGATTGGCAAGTAAACGAGTGGGTAAAGAAAGCCGTTATCCTTTATTTCCCGATTCAAAAAATGGAGACTATTGAAGCAGGTCCATTAGAGTTTCATGATAAGATGGCTTTAAAAACGGGTTATGCTGAATTAGGTATTCGTGTAGTTCCTCATGCTGTTGCGCGTTATGGTGCCTATATTTCAAGTGGTGTTGTATTAATGCCTTCGTACACTAACATTGGTGCTTATGTTGATGCTGGTACAATGGTTGATACTTGGGCTACTGTAGGTAGTTGTGCACAAATTGGTAAAAATGTTCACCTAAGTGGTGGTGTTGGTATTGGTGGTGTTCTTGAGCCTATACAAGCTGCGCCATGTATTATCGAAGATGATGCATTTATTGGTTCTCGTTGTATTGTGGTTGAAGGTTGTAGAGTTGGTAAAGAAGCTGTTTTAGGTGCTAATGTTGTATTAACAGGTTCTACTAAAATTATTGACGTTACAGGTGAAAAGCCAGTAGAATATAAAGGTTATGTTCCTCCTCGTTCTGTAGTTATCCCTGGTACTTACACTAAGAAATTTCCAGCAGGTGATTTCCAAGTTCCGGCAGCTTTAATTATCGGACAACGTAAAGAGTCTACAGATAAAAAGACTTCGTTAAACGATGCATTACGTGATAATAATGTAGCGGTATAATTACCGTTTCTATAATAAATTAAAAGCCTGATAATTGTTTTATCAGGCTTTCTTTTTATATCGATGATCTGTTTAGTAGTTTGATAATGCTCTTCTTAAACCTTCGAAACGCGACTCATAATCAATGGCAGAAAGCCTAATGATTTGTCTGGCTTCGTCAGCATCATAAGTATGGGTAATTTCGCAATCAGCATCAAATCCTGGCATGTCTTTATAAGTCAGGAAATAGTGTTTTAGGCGTTTTAGTACTAATTCAGGCAAGTCGGTTATATCTTTCATATCGCCATAAAGAACATCCCCTTTAAGCACGGCAATTATTTTATCATCTGCTTGGTTGCCATCAATCATTCTAAAACCACCAATAGGAATTGCTGAGGCTAGTATATCGCCATGGGGTACTTCTTTTTCAGTAAGCACACAAATATCAAGTGGATCTCCATCTCCTTCTAAACCTTCGCGGCCAGTTTTGTTAGCACTAAATTCGCCAATGCGCGAGCCACAGTAGGTTTGAGGAATAAAGCCATATAATGCAGGTATTACGTTTGAGTATTTTTGTGGGCGATCTATTTTCAGATAGCCAGTAGCTTTATCTACCTCATATTTAATGGTATCTGTTGATACAACTTCAATAAAGCTGGTTACAATTCCTGGAGCTTCATCTCCAATATTGACCCCATGCCAAGGGTGCGATTTGTATCTTAGTCCCATTAATCGTCCAATAGGGTCCATTAGGCTGTTAGTAGTGAAATCGTCAGACATTTCTTTCTGGTTTAATAAGTTAATAAATACAAGCCTCATACTTTGGTAGATGTGCTTGTTTATTGAGAGTTGAACGTTCAAAATGAATCTGAAGCCATCACAAATATACTATTAACAATTAGTGATGCTACACATAGCATTAAAGAATTAGCCCACCCATCCTGCTTTATCAAGGTTTCTATATTGTACGGCCTCTGCCATATGATTGGTTAATACCTGTTCTGAGTTTTCTAAATCAGCAATTGTTCGGGCTACTTTTAAAATCCGATCGTAGGCACGTGCCGATAAATCAAATTTTTCCATGGCCATTTTTAAAATATCCATCGCACTATTTTCGGGTTTGGCATAGGTGCGTTGTAGCTTCGAAGTCATTTGGGCATTGCAGAACACATGTGGATTGTCTTTATACCTTTCGGCCTGAATTTTACGCGCTTTTATTACTCTATCTCTAATTACAGAACTCTTTTCCGACACGGTTTCAGTTGCCAATTCTTTAAAAGGAACGGGTACTACTTCGATGTGTAAATCTATGCGATCGAGAAGAGGGCCTGATATTTTACTTAAATAGCGTTGCACCACACCAGGACTGCAAACGCAATCCTTATCGGGATGATTATAATAACCGCAAGGGCATGGGTTCATTGAAGAGATGAGCATAAAACTAGCAGGATAATCGATGCTATATTTAGCGCGTGATATGGTAACTACTCTGTCTTCGAGGGGTTGGCGCATAACCTCTAACACGGTTCTTTGAAACTCGGGCAACTCATCTAAAAACAAAACTCCGTGGTGTGCTAAAGAAATTTCGCCAGGTGATGGAAAGCCACCGCCCCCCACAAGTGCAACATTTGATATGGAATGATGTGGTGCGCGAAATGGTCGGTGTGTTAACAAGGAGCTGTTGTTTTGTATTTTACCAGCTACTGAGTGTATTTTGGTGGTTTCAAGGGCTTCATCGAGCGTAAGCGGAGGAAGTATGGATGGCAGGCGTTTTGCAATCATCGACTTACCTGCCCCTGGGGGTCCAATCATTATTAAATTGTGCCCACCGGCAGCGGCAATCTCCAAAGCCCGCTTTACGGTTTCTTGCCCCTTAACATCTAAAAAGTCGAGTTCTATATCATTAAATTGTTTGTAGAATTCTGCTTCAATATCTATTATTGTTGGCTCAATAGTACTTTCTCCGTTTAAAAGTGCAATAACTTCAAGTATATTATCCGCACCATAAACATCAAGCCCTTGCACTACAGCCGCTTCGCGTGCATTTTCTTTGGGTACAATAATGCCCTTATAACCTTCTTCTTTTGCTCTTACTGCAATGGGTAAAACGCCTTTAATGGTTTGTAAACTGCCATCTAAAGATAGTTCTCCCATCATTATAAAATCCCCTAATTTGTCGTCGTTTATTTGGCTTGATGCGGCTAAGATTCCTATGGCTAATGGTAAATCGTAGGCCGATCCTTCTTTACGAATATCGGCAGGAGCCATATTAATAACTATTTTTTTACCAGGCCATTTTAGTCCGCTTATATTAATGGCTGATTGTATGCGTTGTTCACTTTCTTTAACTGCGTTATCGGGCAGGCCTACTAAGAAAAATTTGATTCCTTTTGAAAAATTGACTTCAATGGTAATGGTAACAGCATCGATACCAGTAAGCGCTGCACCGTAGGTTTTTACTAACATAGATTTTGGTTGTTGATTATTATGGATACCTAAAATAGTAATAATAATGTAACTACGGTATTTATACCGATGCTGTATTTAAAATAATGGATGGTTTTTTATAGAATAGGGATAATTGTGCTTTAATACCTAATTAATGCATGTTTGAAAGTGATGTTAATGAGTGATTATTGTTAAGTACGGAGCGGGTGTTTTTTTATGCCTATGGGGCAGAGCTTACTTTTAGTAGCTATTGTTTTTTTATAAATACTTATTGAAATTGAGAATGATAGAGCATGTAATCTATGCTTTGTAAGTGTTTGTTAATTAACGTGTAGTGCGATTTTGCGTGCACGATATTTTGGATGACAAAAAATAAAGGACGAAAATGAAAAATGGACACGTGCATTTTTAATTTTCGTCAGGTGGATTTTTAAAAATGGACAGGAGGGTTTTTTAAAATGCACCTGATGGTTTTTAAAAGTATAAGTAATGCTTTGGTTAGATACGTATTTGTGAACTTAAAATGAGTCTGCTTATTTAACAGAATAGTTGTGTTGAAGAGGGTTTTTTGTTTGATGATTTTGGCTTAGGGATAGGAGCGGCATCCTTTGTGAGCCCTTTTTGGCGAAGCAAAGATATAGCGCATAGCCCGGCCTGCAAGGAAAGCCCATTATATAATGATTAATTGTTAATTATAAATTGTTAATGGGATTTACAGCTTGTGTAATAACTACTAGTGTTAACCAATGGTTGAAAATGAACACAAAGGCACTGAGGCACAGGGTATATTAATGATTCACATTTGAGTTGGCAGTATAGATATATGTATACCAATCTTCCTCTGTGTTTTTGTGACTCTGTGTTTAAAATATTTCAACCCTTGATTTGTATTATTAATAAAAAAGCCCCGAAGCGATGTGCAACGGGGCTTTGAATTGTATTTTATTAAAGTGCTTATTCGGCAGCTTTTAATAATAAATCTAAGATGTGTGTAGCGGCTACTGATACTGATGTACCAGGACCGAAGATAGCTACAGCACCTGACTCGTAAAGATAATCGTAATCTTGTGCTGGAATAACACCACCACAGATAACCATAATATCTTCGCGACCTAACTTTTTAAGTTCAGCAATTACTTGAGGAACTAAAGTTTTGTGACCGGCAGCTAATGATGATACACCTAATACGTGTACATCGTTTTCTACAGCTTGCTTAGCAGCTTCGGCAGGAGTTTGGAATAATGGTCCCATATCCACATCGAAACCTATATCAGCGTATCCTGTAGCAACTACTTTGGCACCACGATCGTGACCGTCTTGTCCCATTTTAGCTACCATAATACGTGGCTGACGTCCTTCTTTATCAGCAAACTCTTTAGCTAAATTACAAGCTTTTTCGAATTCTTCGTCGTTTCCAGCTTCGCTAGAGTAAACTCCACTAATTGATCTAATCACGGCTTTATATCTACCTACTACGTTTTCACAAGCATCAGAAATCTCACCTAAAGAAGCGTTCTTTTGAGCAGCATCAACAGCTAAGGCTAATAAGTTACCTTCGCCTGTTTCAACCGCTTTGGTGATAGCAGCAAGAGCAGCTTGACATTCTTCTTCGTTACGCTCAGCTTTAAGCTCGTTTAAGCGATCGATTTGCGATAAACGTACTGCAGAGTTGTCAATATCTAAGATATCGATTGGATCTTCTTTCTCTAAACGATATTTGTTTGTTCCAACGATAGTTTGTGTACCGGCATCAATTTTAGCTTGTGCACGTGCAGCAGCTTCTTCGATACGCATTTTAGGTACTCCGCTTTCGATAGCTTTAGCCATACCACCTAACTCTTCAACTTCTTCGATAAGTTTCCAAGCTTTTTCCATTAGGTCGTTTGTTAACGACTCAACGTAGTATGAACCAGCCCAAGGGTCAACCGCTTTTGTAATTTGCGTTTCGTCTTGGATATAAATTTGCGTGTTACGAGCGATACGTGCCGAGAAATCGGTTGGTAATGCAATAGCCTCATCTAATGCGTTAGTGTGTAACGATTGTGTGTGACCTAATGCAGATGCCATTGCCTCGATACAAGTACGACCTACGTTATTAAACGGGTCTTGCTCTGTTAACGACCATCCTGAAGTTTGAGAGTGTGTACGTAAAGCAAGTGACTTAGGGTTTTTAGGATTGAATTGTTTTACAATCTTAGCCCAAAGCATACGACCTGCACGCATTTTAGCAATCTCAGTAAAGTGGTTCATTCCGATTGCCCAGAAGAAAGATAAACGTGGTGCAAAAGCATCAATGTCCATTCCGGCGTTAACACCAGCACGTAAATATTCTAAACCATCGGCTAAAGTATATGCTAACTCAATATCGGCAGTTGCACCTGCTTCTTGCATGTGGTAACCTGAGATAGAGATTGAGTTAAACTTAGGCATTTTTTGAGATGTGTACTCAAAAATGTCGGCAATTACTTTCATAGAGAATTTTGGTGGGTAGATGTATGTGTTACGCACCATAAATTCTTTAAGAATATCATTCTGGATAGTACCAGAAAGCTCTTCTAATTTAGCACCTTGCTCTAAACCTGCAACAATGTAGAATGCTAATACTGGAAGTACAGCTCCGTTCATTGTCATAGATACCGACATCTTGTTCAATGGAATACCATCGAAAAGAATACGCATATCTTTAATAGAGTCGATAGCCACACCTGCTTTACCAACATCACCTACAACACGCTCGTGATCTGAATCATATCCACGGTGAGTTGCTAAATCGAATGCTACAGAAAGACCTTTTTGACCTGCAGCCAAGTTTCTTTTGTAAAATGCATTTGACTCTTCAGCTGTTGAGAAACCTGCGTACTGACGAACTGTCCAAGGACGCATAGCGTACATACCTGAGTATGGTCCGCGTAGGTATGGAGGAAGACCTGCAGCATAATTTAAATGCTCCATTCCTTCTAAGTCGGTTGCTGAGTAAACACTTTTGTATGGGATTTGCTCAGGAGTAACCATATCCTTTTTAATCCCATGTTTTTTCTCCCACTCTTTGGCTTTAACGCCACCACAAGGAGAACTTTTTTTGAAATCTATATTTTTAAAATCTGGTCTTGCCATTATTTCTATTTATTAAGAAAAAGTATCAAGTATCAAGTATCAAGTATCAAGACTTAAAACTTACTATTACTAATACTTTGACTTTAATGCATATAACATTCTTTGTATTTCTTTAATCTGAGATTCTGTATTAAATAAAACACTCTCAGAAATATAAGCTAAATCAACACACAATAACAATTGGGTCTCGAGTTCAAAACTCGAACCATATGCTATATCAAGAAATCTACAAAAATCTTTATTCGTACCTCGACCTGCTCCTTCTGCAATATTAGATGGAATTGAAACGACTGCTCGTCTCATTTGGCTAGTTAGTCCAAAGTTCTCTTCCTTCGGAAGATTATTAGTAATCTGATAAATCAGTTTTACTAGAACTCTTGCTTTTTGCCAAACTTTTAATTCTCTATAATTATGCATCGTTTACAAAGTCTTGATACTTGTGTCTTGATACTTGTGTCTTAATTAAAGTCCTAACTCTTTACTGAATCCTTGAAGTGTTTCAAGTACGTTAGAGCGAACGTTAACAAAGTTTGTAATGCCTTGTGCTTTTAAATCGTCGGCACATTTTGGTGCACCAGCAACAACAAAGATAGCTTCGCCATTGATTGCTTTAAATGCAGCAGGGGCAGCATCAACATACTCGTCGTCAGAAGAACAAAGAACAATAATATCAGCCTTAGCAGCTTTGGCAGCTTCAACGCCGGCTTCAACAGTATCAAAACCATTGTTGTCGATTGTTTTGTAACCTGCACACTCAAAGAAGTTAGCTGAGAACTGAGAACGAGCTAAACGCATATTTAAGTTACCGTAAGTAAGCATAAATACTGTTGGCGTTTTTTCTGATTTCTCAGTTGTTAAACGAAGTGCTTCAAACTCTTCAGCACCACGGAATTTAACGATAGGCTCAATAACAGTATCGCCAGAACAACATTTAGTTGTACATGAAGAAACGTTTCCTGCTACTTCAGCAACAGTTTCGTTTCCGTTAGGGAACTGGTTAGTACCTAATAAATTCTCGCGACGTGTAGCAATTGCTTTTTTGCGCTTATCAGCAACTTCAGCAACTTTTGCTTGAACAAAACCTTCTTTTAAAGCAGCAATGTATCCGCCTTTTTCTTCAACCTCAACAAATAAAGCCCAAGCTTCTTTTGCGATGTTATCAGTAAGGTTCTCGATGTAATATGAACCTGCAGAAGGGTCAACTACTTTATCGAAATGAGATTCCTCTTTCAATAATAATTGTTGGTTACGAGCAATTCTTTCAGAGAATACATCTGAATCTTTATAAATAGTATCAAATGGTTGAACAGTTAACGAATCAGCACCACCTAAAGTAGCCGACATCGCTTCTGTTTGTGTACGCAACATATTTACATATGGATCGTAAATAGTTTTGTTCCATTGTGAAGTTTCACAGTGAATAGCCATTTTTGTTGGTTCTAAACCAGCAGGCTTGTATGATTTTACGATAGTTGCCCATAACATACGTGCAGCACGTAATTTTGCAATCTCCATAAAGTAGTTACCACCAACACCAAAGTTAAATTTCATTGATGAAGCAGCATCGTTTACAGAAACACCTCTTTCAGTAAGTTGCGCTAAATACTCGCTACCCATTGAAAGTGCAAATGCTAATTCTTGTACAATTGAAGAACCTGCATTGTTGAAAAGTTTACCGTTAACAGCAATTGTTTTAAAGTTTGGTAAGTTTTTACCTGCTTCAACAACTTCTTTAGCGTGATCGAACATTTCGTCGAACGACTTGCAAGATTTACCCGATGTAGTTAAACATCCGATAGTATCAAAGTTTACTGAACCTTTAACTTTAGATAAGTCGCGGTTTGTTTTCTTAAGGTAAGCAACAACAGCTTCTAAAAGCTTTTTGCTACCATGCTTAGTAGAAAAGTTGATTTCAACATCATCAGAAATAATGTTGGCTAATACTGAACTAATCTCAGCATCAAAATCTTCAACTTTATCACAGAATGTAAATCCTAATGAAGTAATACCTTTTGTTAAAACATCTAATGCCTTTTTGTTTGCAGCAACGGCATTAACAGCTTTGATGTCCTGACGAACATACCAGTTGTTTGTTTTTTTAGTTCCTCTGATATAAGGAAATTCTCCTGGAAGACTATCAAGGTATTTTACCTCTTCTAAATCTTCAGAACGATAAAAAGGACGAACGTTAAAGCCTTCGTTTGTTCTCCAAACAAGCTTTCTTTCGAAGTCAGCCCCTTTTAAATCCGCTGTAATTTTATCCATCCACTGTTGTGTGGTAACTGGAGCAAAATCACTCAATAACGGTTTTTTAGTTTTATCTGCCATAATATAACTGTATAACTGTTTGTTTTTTCAGAGCGCAAAATTAAACCTTTTGATTGATTTTAAGAAGTAATTACCCTGAATATTACCTGTTATGTAGCATGATAATCAGATTAATAACTCATATTAAAGAAATATTTCTCCATTTGTAGGCTGTAAATGTATGGTTTGTAGGTTACTATGTTCAGCTACTAAAAAGTTATACAATTTGACCAATGGCCAATATTTGTAAATTAGATAGGATAAAAAATGGTATCTTAATGCTTCAGACTCTTTTACAAATCGCCTTAAACCTTATAAATCTTGTATATGGATAATAAGAAATCATACGAAGAGCTTGAGTTGGAATTGCTTGCTGTAAAAAATGAACTGGCAGAGGTAAAAGCGAACTGCTGCAAAGCAACTGAGGTTGAAAGATTATTAGATGAAAGGATTAAGTATTTAACTATGCTTGAGAATGTTACTGATGTTATAGGCATTATTGACATTAATGGAATTACAAAGTTTAAGAGTCATAACGTTGAAAATTTATTTGGATGGAGTAGTGACGAATTAATGAATCAGCCTGCAGTCAACAATATTCATCCAGATGATAGGGAGGGTTTAATTTCTGCGTTTCAGAGTATCATATCAGGTAACCTAAATCAGTTTACTACAGAGTTTAGATATCACAAAAAAGATGGGAAGTATACTTGGGTTGAGTTTAGTGCTGTTGATAATATAAATACGCCAAATATTAATGGCATATTGGTTAACTATCATGACATTACAGATAGGATAAAAGCTAAAGAGGACTTGCTCGAGAGTGAAGCTCGTTATAGAATGCTATTTACGAATATGGATGATAGTTCGAGTTTATATGAAGTGGTAACCGATGATAATGGGGAGCCAATTGATTATAAATTTATTGCAGTTAATCCAGCATTCGAAGCGTCTGTTGGCTATACCGATGATTATCTAAAGGGTAAGACTCTTTTAGGTGAGTTTCCGGGAACCGAAGAAGTGTGGCTTGATACGTTTAAGAAAGTTTATAAAACGGGTAAAGCTCAAAAGGTTGAAAATTATACTGATGTGTTGGATATGTACTTTGAGATTATAGCTTTTATTCCGCAAGAAGGACTATTATCGATGATAGGAGTAGATATTACAGAACGTAAGAAGAACGAAATTAGTGAATTGGAGAATAAGCGTTTACTCAAAGAGCAGAACGAAGAGTATTTGTCAATTAATGAGGAGTTAAGTGAGCGTAATGAAGAGTTCTCTATATTGAATGATCAGTATAAAATTCAAAATGAGGCATTGTATAAGGCAATGGAAAAAGCGAAGGAAAGTGATTTACTTAAGTCTACCTTTCTGCAAATTATGTCTCATGAGATTAGAACACCAATGAATGCTATTTATGGCTTTGCAGAACTGCTTTCAGAAGTAGATTCAGATATGGACATGATAAAAGACTATAGTAGCATAATTAAAAATAGTAGTGAGCAATTGCTTTCGGTTGTAAATAATGTTTTAACCATTTCATCTCTTGAAACAAAGCAAGAAGAGGTAGTTTTATCTAAGGTTAATTTAAGTACCCTATTAGAGGAACAAATTGCAATTTTTAAGATGGATACCAAGCTAAGTATTTCACTTCAGAATAGTTTAAATGGTAGTGATGTTGAATTAAATACAGATAGAACAAAACTCACACAGATCATATCAAATTTACTCTCTAATGCTATTAAATTTAGCGAGGAAGGGGAAATAAAAATGATATGTTGTTTAGAGGGTGACTTTGTTAAGTTTAGTGTCTCCGATTGTGGTATAGGAATTCATGAAGAAGAACAAGCTTTTATTTTTGAGCAATTTAGGCAGGCTAATCATAATAT
The DNA here is from genome assembly GCF_947489045.1 of Saccharicrinis aurantiacus. NCBI lineage: Bacteria > Pseudomonadati > Bacteroidota > Bacteroidia > Marinilabiliales > Marinilabiliaceae > Saccharicrinis > Saccharicrinis aurantiacus. The sequence goes on along the minus strand of NZ_CANLCN010000002.1, from coordinate 96,584 downwards.
ACAAAAGAAATATGGTGGTACCGGTTTAGGCTTAACCATCTCAAAAGCATTTGTTGAGCTATTGGGAGGACGTATATGGTTTGAATCGGACGAAGGCAAAGGAACTCAATTCTTTTTCACTCTTCCGCGATCATTATAATCCGCATCTTATTTCTGAATAAAAAAAACTCCTGATAACAACATTATTATACCAATAATGCGTGTAGGATTAATGGGTTGAACAGCAATACCAAAAAACCCAAAATGATCAATTACCGATGCTGCAATTAATTGCCCTACAATTGATGCTGCTAATACTGTGGTAACCCCAATTCTTGGAATAAAAAATATAGTTGACGAAACAAATATAGCACCCAACATACCTCCAATAAACAAATAAGAAGGCGCGGTTTTAATATGATCAAAATCAGGAATCTGTGTTTTAAAAATCAAGTTAAGACCAATTAAGCATACAGAGCCAACTAAGAAATTTACTAAGGCACCTTGTAATGGATGTTTTAAGAATGTGGTGAGATGTGTATTTATGCTTCCCTGAATAGCCAATAAACATCCAATAACTACAACAATAAATGTGAATATAAATTTCATAACGAATTAATTAATCACAAATATAAGCAATAGTATTTTTGAATACTGATTATATAGAAGCTTTGCTACCCACATAATTTGCTTGAGGTTTTGTACTTAGTTAATTGTGCTTTACACTAGCTTAACACAATATTTAAACTTTACAAAAGCTTAGTATCTAATTCATGTATAGTTGTTTGTAGTACGATAGTTTTGCTTTAATAATTGTAAGTGCATATGAAGCAGAAAAACGATTTAAAGCAACTTGATGCTGTTGTGATATCCGATACTCACTTGGGTACCCGAAGCGCAAAGGCGAAGGAGCTGTTAAACTATCTCAAATCGATTAAAACAGAAGTGCTAGTTCTTAATGGTGATATTATTGATATCTGGCAATTTAGTAAGTCTTACTTTCCTAAAACACAGCTTAAAGTAGTAAGGCAAATTATTAAAATGATGGAGGCTGGCACTCAAGTTCATTATGTAATTGGCAACCATGATGAAGCTTTAAGAAGGTTTGTAGGGGTTAAAATGGGCAACCTATCAATTGTTAATAAGGTGGTTCTTAAAATAAATGGAGCTAAAACATGGATATTTCACGGAGATGCATTTGATGTAGTAATGCATCACTCGGCATGGCTAGCAAAATTAGGAGCTACAGGGTATGCATTACTTACAATCATAAACAAGGTTGTAAATAGTTTTCTTTCACTTTTTGGTCAGCGAAGAATTTCTTTATCAAAGGATATTAAAGAGTTGGTGAAAAGTAAGCGTAACGATGTTACTTCTCGTTTTGAGAAGACGGTGGCTGGCTTAGCTATAAAAAAGCGCTATAAATATGCTATTTGCGGACATATTCATTGGCCTGCTAAAAAAAGAATTAGTAATCAAAACGGAAGTGTGATGTATTTAAATTCAGGCGACTGGGTTGAAAACATGACGGCCCTTGAGTTTGAAAATAATGATTGGCATTTAGTTTATTATAATGATTCGGCTCCATTTAATTATCATGAAGATGATAAGGTAGATGAAGTATCTGATTTATTAACCAGGTCAGATAAGGCTTTATTTAAAACGATGTTTCGAGATATTTTAAGTGAATCTTAACCATTTATTATGAAAATCCTATACGCGATACAAGGAACAGGCAATGGTCATATAGCCAGAGCTATGGAAGTTATACCTGTGTTAAAGAAGTTTGGTAAAGTTGATTTATTACTTAGCGGAAATCAATGTGATATTGATTTGCCATGGAAGGTAAAATATCGTTATCACGGGGCAAGTTTCGTTTTTGGTAAAAAAGGAGGAGTTGACCTTAAATCAACCATGAAGAATATAAATGCAGTTAATTTTATTGCTGAGGTTCTGCGAATTCCCGTGCGTGAGTACGATTTGGTTTTAAATGATTTTGAACCAGTTGTGGCTTGGGCATGTAAACTTAAAGGGAAGGAGTGTATTGGAATCTCACACCAGTCTGCTGTTTTGCATCAGAATGCACCTCAACCTAAGGTTAAAAGTTTATTTGGAAAAAACATCCTGAAATACTATGCACCAGCGCATAAGAGTTATGGGTTTCATTTTAAGGAGCTAGGAAATGGTTTTTTTACTCCTGTAATAAGAAGAGATATTAGATTTTCCACCCCTTCTGTTGAGAATCATTATACAGTATATCTTCCGGCGTATTCCGATGAGGCCATATTGGACTTCTTAACTCAATTTCCGCAAGACCATTGGCAAGTTTTCTCTAAACATAATAAGCGTGCATTTAGCTATAAGAATGTATACATTCAACCGGTTGATAAAATGGGTTTTGCTAAAAGTATGCTTTCATCTAAAGGTGTTTTGTGCAATGCAGGATTCGAGACTCCTGCAGAGGCTCTCTATTTAAAAAAGAAGCTTTGTGTTTTACCAATGTCAGGACAGTACGAGCAACAGTGCAACGCTGCCATGCTTGAATCGATGGGTATACCCACTTTTAAAACATTAAAAGAAGTAGATATTGATGTTTTTAATAACTGGCTTTTAAATGAAAAGCCTGTGGAAGTTAATTACCAGAATGATACAAACTGGATTATATCTGCTATAGTTAAGGAACATGCTCAAATACAGGAAGAAGCTGTGTTTGCAATTTAAAATTGAGATTATGCATTACAAATGCATAATCTCTGAATAATGTTATAATACTTCGTCAATTTTTTCTGTTGGTCGGGCTACTACCGCCTTGTCTCCATTAATTACAATAGGTCGCTCTATTAGTTTAGGATTCTCTGCCATGGCATGAACAAGTTCTTCGTTAGTAAGGTCCTTGCCTTTAATTTCCTTTTTATAGAAATCTTCACCTGTTCGCATTAAATCTTTAGGCTTCATATTCAACTTTTTAAGCAGTTGATTAATTTCTTCTGCATTTAGTTGCACATCAAGGTACTTTACAACCATTGGTGTGATTCCTTTTTCCTCAAGGTATTGCAGGCCTAAACGGCTTTTAGAACAGCGAGGATTATGTAATATTGTTATCATCTTATTTTAGTTATTTATAGGATTATTTACCACCAAATTCCATTAAATAGGCTTTGGTAAATATGTCGATGTCACCATCTAATACCGCCTGAACATTTGAAGTTTCGGCACCTGTGCGAACATCTTTAACCATTTTATAAGGTTGCAATACGTAAGATCTAATTTGCGAACCCCATTCTATTTTTTTCTTTTCGCTTTCTACTTTATTTTGCTCTTCCATACGTTTACGTAGTTCAAGCTCGTATAGCTGAGACTTTAAAAGGCGCATGGCATTTTCTTTGTTACCAAGCTGTGAACGCGATTCGGTATTTTCAATAATAATACCCGTTGGAGCATGGCGTAAACGAACGCCGGTTTCAACTTTATTCACATTCTGGCCACCTGCACCACCACTACGGAATGTTTCCCAAGAAATTTCTGCAGGACTTACTTCTATTTCAATTGTATCATCAATTAATGGAGATATAAAAACAGATGTAAACGAAGTCATACGCTTATTGGCCGCATTAAATGGCGATAAACGAACCAGGCGATGTACGCCATTTTCGCTTTTTAAATAACCATATGCAAAGTCCCCTTCAAACTGAAGCGTTACGGTTTTTATACCTGCATCATCGCCAGCTTGATAGTTTACTTCTTTAACCTTGTATTTATTTCTCTCGCCCCAGCGGATATACATGCGCATTAGCATTTCTGCCCAATCCTGACTTTCGGTTCCACCAGCACCAGCATTAATTTTTAATACGGCACCAAACTTATCCTCATCTCGGCGGAGCATATTCTTAAGTTCTAGGGCTTCCACGTTAATTAATAATTCGGCATACAGCTCTTCTACATCCTCTTGTGTAGCATCGCCTTCTTTCATAAATTCGAAGAGAACCTCAAGGTCTTCAATTTTAGCCACAATAGCTTCGTACTCATCTACCCAAGCTTTTATGCCTCTGAGTTTACGCATATGTATCTCAGCGGCCTTGGCATCGTCCCAAAAGTCGGGAGCTTGTGAGCGCTGTTCTTCCTCTTCAACTTCTATCTTTTTCTTATCAATGTCAAAGATACCTCCTTAACGCCAGCTGGCGCTCCGCTAAATCTTTTAGCTGTTCAATAGTTGTCATGAAATATAAATTTTATCGCAAATTTAATGTTTTGATAAAGATAGCGCCTGAATTAGTCAGTTTTTCTTATTCTAATTTTTATTTGTCGTAATTCCGTTGCAGTACTGCGATAAAAACTTAGTGGCTTTGTAATGCCCTAGCTTTTCAGCTTTAACCCAATCGGCGCAACACTGTTCTTTCATGCCCAAATTATAGTATGCAATTCCTCTATTAAATAATGCATAAATATCATCCCCATCAATATCAATGGCTATGTCATAATCAGCAATGGCGCCTAAGTAGTTTTCAATTTGCATTTTTAAGGTGCCTCTTATGGAGTATATTCCGGGTAAATAGGGGTCGAGTAAAATGGCCTTATTAATGTCCTTCAAGGCCCTGTCGTAAAAATCGAAATGTTGAAAAGTAAACCGGCCACGCTCGTAATATCCGTTGGCATACATTGGTGCTGCTGCAATTGCTTTATTAAAACAGTTTTCTGCGGTTTGTTTGTCGTTATGTAATCGCATAGCAAGTAGGCCAAATTTAATTAATGCAGGGGCATAATTCTCATGCTTTTCAATACACGCAATATAGTTGATAAAGGCTTCTTTTAAGTAATTGTTATGCCTATTGTATTCGGCATTAAAGAAATCTGTTAAAAATGTATTGGTGTTGGTACGTTTAAGCTTTTCTAAATCTAAATTTCTACCATGTTTGTTATTGTACTGCCTTCGTGATTCTGCTCTAAGCATTAAGGCTTTTCCATTAAGAGAATCTAGTTTGAGTACTCGTGAGAAATCTTTAGCAGATTCAATCCACTCTTTTTGCATAAAGTTAATAAGTGCCGAATTCATATAAACAGCCATCTGTGAGGTGGTTTGATATTGCCTAACCGGTAAATCACTGTTGTTTTTCCGCCACAAACTATCGTTTAAAATGTGGGTGCTGTAGAATAGGGTGTTGGCCTTTTTGTTATGCTTTGTAGAAATACCTATCAAATCACCTCTACTATTTATTACTGGAGCACCGCTTGATTTGTGGGTGATATTTGAAGAGGTTTCTACTAAGCGATCGATATAAGGAGCCTGGAAAACTTTAGTTACTTGACCAAAACTTAGTCCATTGTCAGCATCATTCGGATGGCACATCACTAGGGTTTCTGACTGATATGCATTTGTGTTCAGAGAAGGAACAATGTAATCAAAGCTTTTATTTTGAGAGTGAATTACCTTGATGAGGCATAAGTCTGCCATTGCATGTGTTGATATTACTTTATCTACACTGTAGGTTTTATTATTTCTGAGGGTTATAACGCCGGAGTCATTTGTTATGAATATGTGAGCTGGAACAATTGCTATTCCGCTAGGATTTATAAAGAAACCTGTTGCTGTATCGTTTCTTGAGTTGGTTTCTCCGTAGGTAATAATTGTAAATACCGCCTTTTCATACTTGTTAATTGTTTTGTACATTTTCTGAGCACTTGTAATGTTACAAATAAACAGAAGAATAAGTATGATTTTATAAATCGACATTTTAATAGAATAGGGATGAAATTTCTACTAAAATAAAAATTTTGAAAGATGACAATTCTTGTAGGAGAGAAGTTTTTTATATACACATCTATTTTAATGATGAGTTGATATAAATATTAGGGCATAAAAAAAGCTCCAACTCAAAGAGTTGAAGCTTTATAGGGTGAAAGACCGGTTTCGAACCGGCGACCTCTGGAACCACAAACCAGCGCTCTAACCAACTGAGCTACAATCACCATTCTTGCTAAAAGCGATGCAAAGATAACACTAAAAGAATTACATTTGCAAATCATTATCTAAAAAAAAACAAAGTATTTTTCACTGAAGAATATAAGTTTCAGAATTACAGATAAATATATTTGTGATTTTTATTTCATAAAATGAGTTTGATTTTAAAAAAGTAGAGAAAAATGTTTTTTCTGGTATTGTTATTTGTAGAAACAATAACTTTATTGGCGAGAAATAAGAATAGAAGAGATGAAGTTTTTTATGGAAGATACTACCTCTGCGGAGGTGGATAATATAATGGCTTTGCTTAAAAGCTATATGGATGGAGAGATTTCGCAACAGATGCGAAAAAGTGGGCTCGATTATAAATTGAACTTTGGTGTTAGTATGCATTGGTTGCGTAAAATTGCGGCCAAGTATAAAAACAAGCAAAATCTAGCCGAACGCTTATGGCATAGGGAAGCTCGTGAAACAATGATTTTAGCTACTATGATTGCTAATGTCTCACTGTTGAACTCAGAAAAGATAAAAGAATGGTTTGCCATGGTTAAAACCAATGAGTTGGCTGAACAATTTGGCGTTAATTTGTTGAGTAGATCAGACAATTATAAATCGCTTAGTCAAGAATTCATTCACAGTGATGATGTATATAAACAAGCGGCTGGCTGGTGCTCTTTATCTATATTTTTAAAAAATAGTGAATTACAAAACGTGGCATCATTAGTTAATGATGCGTTTATCAATATAAATCAGGATTATGTATTTCTGCAACGAACCAAGGGTAGATTTCTTAGGGCAGCATGTCGACATTCAAGAGATTTGCTCGATGCAATAGAAGCACAATTAAACTTGGTTAAGGACGATAAGAAACTAGCTTTTCTGGTTCAAGAACTACGTGCAGAAATTGATTTTATGCGCGAAAGTTAAAAGTAGATTTAAGGTATATGATACACGAAGATCACTTTGTGAAGTATGGAAAGCGTGTAGTGGGGAGTGATAAATGTATTGAAACACCATTTGGTACAAAAAAACTACTTTATGCTGATTGGGTTGCGAGTGGTAGATTATACCATCCCATTGAAGATGCAATTGTTAATAAAGTGGGGCCATTAGTTGCCAACACGCATTCTGAATCAAGCTACACAGGAGAAACTATATCTGGGGTTTACAAAAGCTCCAGGAGAATTATTAAAAAGCATGTTAACGCTTCTGATGATGATATTATAATAACCTCGGGTAGTGGAATGACTGAGGTTGTAAATAAGCTACAGCGTATATTAGGTTTGCGAATTCCAGAACAGGCTTTAAAGTACATCTCAATTAAACCCGAAGAACGTCCGGTTGTATTTGTAACTCACATGGAGCATCATTCTAACCATACCTCGTGGCTTGAAACAATTGCGGATGTTGTGGTAATTAAACCCAATAAAGATTTATTAGTAGATGTTAATTCCCTAAAATTAGAACTCAAAAAATATGAAAGCCGGAACGTTAAGATAGGTTCATTTTCTGCATGTTCTAATGTCACAGGTATTGAAGTACCCTATCATGAGCTTTCAAAAATAATGCATCAACATGGAGGTTTGTGTTTTGTGGATTTTGCCGCCTCAGCACCTTACGTAGAAATTAATATGCACCCATGTGATCCGGAGATGTATTTAGATGCCATTTTTTTCTCACCGCATAAATTTATTGGAGGACCAGGTAGTTGTGGCGTTCTTATTTTCAATAAATCAATATATAATAATGTGGCTCCTGATACCTCTGGGGGAGGCACTGTTAATTGGACCAATAGGTGGGGGAAATATCATTATGTTGAGGATATTGAAACTAAGGAGGATGCTGGGACTCCAGGTTTTTTGCAGTCCATAAAAGCAGCAATGGCCATCAGGCTAAAGGAAGAAATGAACGTGGTTAAAATGGCCGAACGAGAATCCCAAATGGTATCCTTCGTTTTAAATGAGTTACGAAAAGTTGAAAACATTACCATTTTAGCCAACAATGTTGATGAGCGTTTAGGTATTATTTCTTTTTATATTGAGGATGCACATTTTAATTTAGTGGTTCGCCTATTAAGCGATTATTACGGTATTCAGGTGCGTGGAGGGTGTTCGTGCGCAGGAACATATGGGCATTATTTATTGCATGTTGATTCCCAAACTTCACATAAAATTACTTCTAAAATAGATAGAGGAGATTTCTCAGAAAAACCAGGTTGGGTTCGGATTTCCTTGCATCCAGTTATGAGTAAAGAAGAGATTACTTATATTATTGAGAGTATTACGTTTATATCTAATAATTGGAGGGATATGCAAAAGGATTATAACTATAGCCCGGCTAAAAATGAATATTATCATAAATATGCGAAAGAAACGAGTATTAATGAATATGATTCTTGGTTAGATACTAGGGAAGCATTGTTTGTAAATTAAGATTTTCTAGTACTGTTTTTAATTAGTTTAATGGATTATGATAATAGGTAGATAGTGGTTTAGAGCTTGCGCATTTGTGTATATGTCGCTCAGTATCAACAAAATTATTATTAAAAAAATAAACTAAAAGGTAGTTTTTTTCTACATAATGTAATAAATTGTTAGTCAGTTGATTTCTAGAACAATCAGATTCTAAAGTCAAAAGTAACTCTAACTCTATATCTATACATTATGAGACTAAACTTTTTAACTCTATTGTTTCTATCATTATGTTTATTTTCTTTTAGCCAATCGCCAAACTTTAGTACCGATTTAATAAATAATACAAATTGTGGACCTTCCACAGTTACATTTTCCATCGATAATCCTGTTGAAGGATCTACTTACCGTTGGGACTTTGGTAACGGTGAGCCAATTATTTCAGGCACCATTAGTGCAAGTGATGATGGAACTGCATCAACTACTTATTTAGAGGCTGGAATATTCTCAGCTCAACTAACCATTAATGAATCTCAATCCTCCGTTCAGGTTATTACTATTTACGCCATACCAGAGCCTGAATTTACTGTAATTGATGGGACAGGATGTTTAGCAAATAAAAAAGAAGTTACATTTAAGTATACTGGTGAGGTTCCTGAACATGGGGCTGATATATCTACATGGGAATGGAATTTTGGAGATGGTTCAGATGATGTACTTCTTACAGGAAGCGGAGATACAAGTTATGAGTATTATGAATATGGAACTTATAACGTATTAGTTGAGGTTGTTGATGGGAATGGGTGTAAGGCTTCTTATTTCGAGCCTAATGCGGTGCAGATATATTCAACACCAGTTGCTGATTTTGATATTTATTACGATGCTTCATGTATCTTTCCGCTTGAATTAGAGTTAACTGACACATCCACCGATGGACAAAATAGCATCAGTCAATATCAGTGGAATATAGATAAACAAGGGGAAGGAACTATTGCTCAAAGTACAAATCAAAATCCAAAGATCGAATTACCCTCGGGAGGAACATACGATATTACCCTTGCAATATCAACATCGCCAGGGCAATGTAACGATCAAATTTTTAAACAGGTCTCCTTCGAAGAGAATGTCGTATCCTTTTTACCCAATACAACGCAAACGATCTGTCAAGGTCAAGTAATATCTTTTACAGATACCTCTTTAGATGGAAATGGTGATGAGCCAGTCTCTTATTTTTGGGATTTTGGAGATGGAACTACCAGTGAAGAAAAGAATCCGGATCATACCTTCTTAGATGCTACTCTAAGTCCTTATTCTGTAACCTTAGTGGTAACATTTAGCAATGGATGCCAATCGAGTAAAACCATAGATGAACTTGTAATTGTAAATGAGGCTACGACTCCAATTATAGATGTTGATATTGATCAAAGTTGTGAAAATTTTGAAGCTACCATAACTGCAACTCCTGGTGCTTCTGAATATAAATGGGATTTTGATTATGATGGCATTACGCCCAATTTTACACAAACAACAACTTCAAATGTAGTAAGCCATATTTATACCGAAGAAAAAGATTCAATTGTTATATACCTAGAGGTTTTAACAGCTGATGGCTGTATACTTCATAATACCTATTCCTATATCGATGTTATTTACCCTCATGCAAATTTTGAAGTAACAACAGGCATAAATGGTTGCTTTTCTGCCACTGCAAGCTTCGATGCTTCGGCATCAGTAAATACAATGCCAGAAGGAAATAATGCTATAGTTAAGTATAGTTGGGATTTTGAAAACGATGGGGTTTTTGATGAAGAAACGAGTTCTCCTATTACCTCAAAAGAATATGGAGACGAAGGCGAATATTCAGTGCTTTTGCGCATTGAAACTGCAACAGGCTGTACTGATGATACCATTATTGTAGCAGCTGTGAAGCGTGGTTATCCACCAATTGCATCATTTACAATAAATCAGCCGAGTACTTGCCGGATTTCGGCAGTAGAGTTCACAAGCACAAGTATACCTAATAATGATGGAGAAGCTGAAATAGATAGTTTAATTTGGAATTTCGGAGATGGCACAAGTATCTCGGGTAATCCAATTACTAATCCGAATTTACTCAATCCAAGCCATGTGTATTCTGATGATACGGAAGATAATAATACTCCTTTCACGGTGTCCTTAATCGCCTTCAGTAATGGTTGCGAGTCTGATGTTGCTACTGAGTTGGTTGAAATAACTTATCCTATTTCTCGTTTCGAGATAGTTGAAAATGAGAATTGTTTATTTCTAGGAGAGATATCATTTGTAGCATTCGATCCAGATGACCCTTCTCGGTTGAGCGAAGGTGTTGATTCCTATAGGTGGGAGTTGGGGGATGGTACTTATTACCCTGGGCCTACTGCCAATGATTGGGCAAGTGGAAGCGATCCTTCAATTACGCACCGCTATATTGAGGTTGGATTTTTTAGACCTACTCTTTATGTTAGAAATGCAGCAAGTAATTGCGAGGATGCTTCTAATAACTCATTACAAGTTCTTGTTGGTGCACCAAATTTTGAGGCTGATAAAACACAAATATGTCATAGTACAGTTTCTGATAAAGTCACCTTTACTAATTTATCATCATCAACATCGCCTTACACAATCTACAATTGGGATTTTGGCGAAGGAGCTGTACCGCGTGAATTTACGGGATCTCATCCACCTGCAGTTTTGTATACCACAACAGGTTTAAAAACAGTGAGCTTAACCTTAAGCGAAGGCCTTGGGTGTTTTCAGGATAAAATAAACGTAGATTATATTGATGTAAGAGGCCCTGTAACAGATTTTATTTGGCAATCCGATAATAGTAACAATTCGGTACAATGTTTAGAACCAACTCAGAATGTTACTTATACTAGTACTACGGGAAATACACCTAATGTAAATACGAATGTTTTATACGAATGGAATTTTGGATCCGGTGCAAAACCGGCATCTTTAATTAGAAATAATGAAGTGCCAATTGTAGTTAACTACACTACGAGTGGAGAAAAAACAATTAGCCTTAAGGTAACCGATAACGAGGGTTGTGTAAATGATACTGTTATGGAATCCCTAATAAGTGTCCCTAACCCTATTGCCAAGTTTTCGGTTGCAGCACAAGCTAATTTCTGTATTAACGAAGAAATTGAGTTTGTAGATGAATCAAGCGAATCTTCTAATTTTTCTATAACAAATTGGTTTTGGGAGTTTGGCGAAGATGCTTCAACCGAAAGTTTTACAGGACAGAATCCACCTTTAATATCCTATCCTACTAAGGGAGATAAAACCATATCTCTCACCATAACCAATAATACGGGTTGTACCAATACCATTACAAAAACCATTGGAATATACCAGGCTAATGCATCGTTCACAGTTCCATCCGAAAATGGGTGTGCACCTGTAAATATTACTTTCACGGATACATCAGTTGATATTGTGGAGTGGTTTTGGGAGTTTAACGATGGTTTCGGATCTACCTCTAACAAGCAAAACCCATCACAGTTATTTTTGTATCCAGGTGTATATGATGTTAGCCTGACCACAACAAGTAAAGGAGGATGTAAGGCAACCGAGAATATTCCCGCAGCCTTATCTGTGGAGGGTTCATATTACGATGATTTTACAGTAGATATCGATCCCAACAACTGTTTAGAAAGTCCTGATAACCCAGAAGCTACATTTACAATAAAAGGCTTAGTCGATGTAAAGTATCTTACTTTAGATTTTGGTGATGGAAGTGCGGCATATACACATACATTTGCTGATGGAGGTAATACAGATAGCCATATTATTACTCATGATTATGAAAGGCTTGGTGAATATCAACCTAAGTTAACACTTGAGGATACTCCAGGGCCTGAGTCCTGCGGGCCGTTTGTTTATATTCCAGATATAGATCCAATTATTATTAGTGAAAAGCCAATTCCTAGCATCGAAACGAGTGTTGATGATGAAATAGGCTGTCAGGATAAGAAGATTAATTTTATTGATGCCACAGCAAAATCAGGAGGTATTGTTGATGATCGCTTCGAGATTGTGGAATGGTTGTGGGAATTTGGAGATGTTGATAACTCTACTTCTACAGAGCAAAATCCTTCGTTTACCTACACACAATCTGGAATGTATACGGTAAGTATGACGGTAACAACAGCAATTGGTTGTCAATCGTCTACATCTATTGAAATTGAAATAACAGATCCAATTTCTGACAATACATTAGGCGGAGACTTTGATATGTGTGATTTAACCCCTCTGTTATTAGATGGAGCTACTCCGACCGGGGGTGTTGTTGGCGAATATGTATTTCACTGGCAAGAAAGTACAGATGGTTCAAATTGGAATGCTGCGCCTGGCGATAATAACCTAGAAGATTATCAAATAGAAAGTAAAGGCAATAGTACGCAGATCGAATTATTCTATCGCAGAAAAGTTCAGTCGGGCAATTGCGTTTTATTCTCACCAAACTTTAATGTAACTATAGATCCTACAACTATTCCGGGTCAATTAGAAGCGGATAGAGTAGAGTGTTATAACGATAATAATAATATATTAACATTGAGTGATTATGTTGGAAGTATTAAGGAGTGGCAATTTTCAAATACTGCAGATTTTACTACTTACACAACAGTGGCAGAAACTTCCCATGAATTAGTATACACCAATCTTACAGAAACTACCTATTATAGAGTATTGGTGCAAAGTGGTATTTGTAGCGAGGCTTTTTCTAATGTTGTAAAGATTGAGGTGACTCCCGAAATAGGAGGTAATAATATTGGAGAAGATCAGGATATTTGTTCCGATGTGCAAGCAGCTATTCTTACAGCCTCATCACCTACAGGCGGAGAGGGTAATTTTACTTATCAGTGGCAAAGTAGTTCTGATAATATCGATTTTTTAGATATTGATGGCGCCACCCAAGAAACTTATCAACCAGGCTTATTGAGCGAAACTACTTATTTCCGTAGAGTTGTGATGTCTAACGATTACTGTCAAGATTATAGCGAGAGCCTTATGATTTTCGTTAGATTGGCACCTAATGTTGACTTAACGGTTATTACCAGCTCAACCTGTGAAAATGCCGATGGAACCATAATAATAGAAAATTCTGAATTAGGAATATCTTATTTCATTCTGGATATTGATAATGGCAATGCAGAGGTAGCAAGTGCTAATGGCACAGGTAGCGATTTAGAAATAACTATTCCAAACAATCTTCTACCAGATGCAGGGGATCAATTTAATTTTCTAATACGTGCGAATAATGAAGGTTTGTGTGAGAGAGATTTTCCTCCTAACTCCTTTGTAATGGACCAACTTCCTATTGTTGATTTAAACATTAGCGATGAGGGAAATATCTGCCAAGGTTCAGATGCTATTGTTACAATTGAAGCAAGCCAACTGGGATATACCTATTCGGTTTTAGATATTAACAATTCAAATAAAGTGGTTGCTTCATCGCTAAGTCCAGGTGGAGATTTAGAAATCACTATACCATCGTCAGAGATGGCAGAAAGTGGACTGTTCGAATACAGCGTTGCAGTTACAAACGGTGCTTGTGAAGAAATAATGAATCAAGGAGGCGCATTTATAATAATTCCAACTCCATCCAATGCATTGGAAGTTTCTGATCCTAATGTATGTATCGAAGCTTCACCACCAAGTACAAGTATAGTTATCACTTCAAGTGAAAATGATGTTAAATACCAATTACGATTAGATAGTGATAATTCCCCTGTGGGTAATCCTATTATTGGCGATGGAGGAGATATTTCCATATCTATCACTACTCCTTTAACAACTACGGTATACAATGTTTTAGCAGTATCCGAAATTCAAAAAGGGGATAACTCATATTGCGATGGTGTTGAATTATTAGATAAGGTATTTCTTACCATTGTAGCATTACCTTCTGATGCCAATGAAGTTACAGATCCTATTGTTTGCGCTGGGGCGGAAGCAAATATTCTTGTGAGAGATTCAGAAATAGATGTGAGTTATACTATGCGTCAGAATGGTACCGATATTCAAACCATATTAGGAAATGGTTCTGATATACAATTCTCTACAATACCAACTCCACAGGTGGATACGCAGTACGAAATATTTGCTCAATCCACATTAAACAATGGTTTATGTACAGAAGTTAAGTTGGTTGATGTAGCAGATGTAACGATTATTCAAGAACCAGCTATTGATGCAAGCGTATCTGATGCTGATGTTTGCGAAGGACATGGAGATGTTAGCATTACGGTTACTCCAACAAGTACGTTGGTTAATTACGAACTAAGAGAAAAAGGTGGCAGTTACACTCAGAAACTCGCAGGAACAGGAAACGATCTTAATTTTATTGTTCCAGAACCGACAGTGAGTATTGAATATGAAGTGTATGCTACGCCAATAGAGTTAAACTCCGATGGAGATAGTTGTAATGTGCTCAAGTTAACAGATACAGCTATCATAGGCTTTGCACCAACTCCAGACAATACCTTAAGTGTTAACGGTGATGTTATATGTATCGGTAGCGCTGGAGTAATTTCGATTGACGCTTCTGAGCTAGATGTTATTTATCAATTGCGAGAGAATGTGAGTAAAACCAATGTGGGTACTCCTGTTGAAGGTACAGGAGGCGCAATTTTGTTTGATCCTATTAATGCATTGCTTACAACAAGTTACGAGGTCGTTGCTTCAAGTGCAATTCTTACGTGCTCTGATGTGATACTCGATAATCATCCTGATATAGAAGTGATTTCTGAACCGAATTTAGGTTTGGGCGTATCGGCTAATCCACTTGTTGTATGTAGTGGTAATTCATCTAACATAACAGTTTCTTCAACTGAATTAGGAGTTCGTTATCAGCTAGTTGGTAATGGTAGTCCTATTGAAGGACAGATGTTTGATGGCAATAACCTCGACCAAGTTTTTGCAGTAAGTCCATTGGAAATAACAACTTATACCATATTGGCAACACCTATTCAGTTAGATGAAACAGGTGCATCTTGTGCGGACGCAGAGTTATCGAATCAAGTAACTATTGATGTTGAAGGGCCAATAACAATTATTCAGCAGCCTTTCGATGCCTATGCTTGTAATACAGAGACTGCCTCATTTAATGTAATTGCAGAAAACCAGAATAATGGGACTTTACTGTATCAGTGGCAATTGGGAGGAGTAGATTTGGTAGATGCTGAAGATGAAATATCAGGGGCTACAACTGCGAATCTAACAATTCTAGATTTATCAAAATTTAGAGAGAGATATCCATTATTTGAATTCGCTAGAGACGGTACTCAATTTAATGTGAATATCTCCACAGCAGAGTGTTCTCAAGTAGTCTCTGACGATGCCTATATACATGTTTCTAGTCCTCCAAATGGCGATAACTTTATAATAAGTGCGGATAATATATGTATTGGAAATAATTTGATTGTAAACTTCACAAGCGAACTCGAATTAAATGCTATTGCCGGTTTTAGAGATTACAGGCTGACCTACGATTTGTTTGGTTCAAATGTAGCTAGTGATAACGAAGTTGTTACTCGTTTAGTTAATGCCGATGGATCAGGTTCTTTTGTTATACCAGCATCTGAATTAGTGAATGAGGGATCTACAGGAATTACTGTTACCAAAATAGATTTTGCATCGAGCCATAATTGTGCTGTAGAAGGCTTATCATCCTCAGATCTCTTCGATGTTGAGACGGTGCCTGATGTATCAGATGTTAATGCAATAATAGATAATATCTGTATTGGCAACGCTGCACAAGTTGAGGTAACAAGTACATCCTTGCTCAATGGAACTTACAATGTTACCTATGCCTTAAGTGGTGCAAATAGTGCGGCATCATTAATCAGCTCAATGCAATTTGAAAATGGTATTGGAGCTTTCGAAATTTCAGAAGCATCTCTAATAAATGCCGGAGTAACAGTTGTTGATATAACAAATATTAGCGGCTTAATTGGAGAAGAGTGTGAAGCCATAGTTAGTGCCTTGCAAATTAATTTTGAAGTGGAGCCAGAACCAAATACAACAGGTTTATCAGCTTCGGCAAATAATATTTGTTTTGGTAATGTTGCAGAAGTAAAAATTTCTGGTGCTTTATCGGATGGAACTTATACGTTTAGCTATAACCTAAGTGGTGCAAATAATTCAGAGAATCATCTTGTTGAAGTAAACTTTGCGAATGGCGATGGTAGTGCTCAATTTACGATACCTGCCGAATATCTATCCACTTATGGTAGCATGAATATTGAGATTATTGAAGTGGCCAATGCCAGCGGTCAACAATGTAAAGTTGATATGCTATCGGTGGATGCTGATTTTGATATTGAAGAAGTGCCAAACGTTGGTGAGTTGTCAATTATAATTGACGATGTTTGTGAGGAAGAAGATGTTGTAGTTCAATTAATAAGTAATCTGAAAGATGGCAATTATCAAATTAACTATCAGATTAACGGAGCAAACAATATTTATTTACTTTCTGAGGATATTAATTTCACAACAGGCGATGGTAATGCAGATTTTATAATTTCGGGAAGCATATTTGCCGAAACGGGATTAAATACGCTAACAATTACCTCAGTAGTAGATTTAAATTCAAGCCAATTATGTGCCTCAAGGGTAATCGCTCAAGAAAACTTTACAATTGAGCCAACTCCTAATACTGATGCAATGGCAATTCAGGCAACGAACACTTGTCTATTGTCTTCATCAAGGGTTACTATTAATAGTTCACTCAGCGAAGGAGTTTATCAATTCGGATATGAGATTATTACAGCGACTAAAAGAAAAACTTTATCTAACTTAATTAGTATTGCAAGTGATGGAACGGGTTACTTTATTATCCCAGGTTACGATTTGGATGAGGCTGGATTACACACCATTTCTATTTCAGAAGTTAGACGAACTAATCAATTATCGTGTACTCAGTTGGGGATAAATATCAGTGCTGATTTTATGGTAGAAGACCTCCCGAATACAACCACGCTCACTATTGATGTTGATGATACCTGTTTTAACAGCGATGTTGATGTAGATATTGTGAGTTCGTTGCAAGATGGCTTGTATGAAATTACCTATGAGCTTATCGGAAGTAACCAAAGCCTGCCAATTGTTGAAGAGATGAGCTTTGTTGGTGGCTTGGGTAATTTCAATATTGATTCCGATAGGTTTGCCAATACAGGTGCAACCATTGTACATGTATTCGGGGTACAATCGTTAGATGGTGAACAGTGCGAAGGTCAGGAAATGATTTCTGCCAAAGGTGAATTACTCATAACACCTCTCCCTGTAACAGAAGGCCTCAAGGTATACGCTTTTGATGCTTGTGAAGGGAATGATGTTGTTGTGGATGTAGTAAGTAACTTAGTTGATGGTGCTTATGAAATTACCTATTATACAACTGGTAAAAATATATCTGTTCATCAAATAGCAAATGTTGATATCACTTCAGGAGATGGTAACTTTGAGTTTTATATTCCTTCAGATGTGGTTCCTAATGTTGGAGTCAGCACTATATGGATTACGAAAATTAAATTTACCACCGGCACAGAATGTAGCAAGCTACTAGAGGCACGAAGTAATTTTGCCATTTCTAAAGTTCCTGATATTTCTGGATTTACCATTGCAACTGAAGATATTTGCCATGGTCAAGATCAGATAATAGAGGTTAATAGTCAGCTAGAAGACGGTGTTTATAATCTTACTTTAGATATCACAGGCGTTAACCTATTGGTAAATTATTCAGCAGAACTCGTAATTAATACTGGCGATGGTAGCGGAGAAATACTAATTCCTAAGGAATATCTATTGAATGATGGAATCAATAACATTTCTGTAAAAGAAATTTCAGATACAAAGGGAGCGCTTTGTAGTTCACCTATAGTGAATGTTGGAAGTCAGTTTAATATAGAGACTATTCCAATAGTTGACGGTTTGCAAATGGCTATTGAAGCTACTTGTTTAGGATTAGATGGTAAAGTTAGCTTGAGTGGTAATTTAGAACGCAAGTCTTATCTGCTAACTTATAATTTATCTGGAGCAAATACAGTAACAGGTCAAACTGTCGAAGTAAACATCGAGTCTGATTTTGGATCGGGAGCATTTATCATTCCGGCAGAATTAATAACAAACGCTGGTCTTACTTATATCACAATTACAGATGTTGCCAATATAGAAGGTTTGGCTTGTAATGTGCCAGTTGTATTAGTCGACGACTTCCTTGTGGTATCTATTGGGGGTTCTTTTGATGGTGTGATGATTACAAGGGACATGTGTTTAGGTGATGATGCTTCTGTTGAGATTGAAACAAGTTTACCTAATGGTGATTATGAAATAAAGTATAACCTAGAAGGAGCCAATCAGACTGTTGGATTATCGACTATAATCAGAGTCTTTAATGGTAGGTCTGATTTTGTTGTTACTAGCAACGATATACAATCGAGCGGTCAGCAAATAATTGTAATAACTGAAATCACTTATATTGGCGTTAATCGATGTAATGCTGCAGGTTTCGAAATAGAAAGTTCGTTTAATATTGAAGGACCTATTTCAATTATTGAGCAACCTATACCCGATAATCAATGTGCCAACGAACCAGTTACGTTTAATGCAGGAGCAGTTAATGACGGGCTCGGTGATCTGCAGTTCCAATGGCAAGTTTCAAGTGATGATGGCACTTCTTTCCTAGATATCAATAATCAGGAAGGATACTCTGGTACAGATACAGAAACCCTAAGCATTGCTAACAACAGCAACTTTAACAACAGAATGTATAGAATGCTTGCTTACACTACAGAATGTAATTCTGTAGAGAGTGATGCAGTTAGGTTAGTTGTTTTAACTGGATCTCAGTGTGGAGAAGGCCTAGAAAATCTACCTAATGCGTTTACCCCTAATGGTGATGGAGTTAATGATTTCTGGTTTATCGAAGGAGCTGAAAACTACCCAAGTAATAAAGTTCAAGTATTTAACCGTTCCGGAGGATTACTATACGAGGTTCAGGGGTATAATAATCAGGATGTAAGGTTCGACGGCAAATCCAATAAAGGGTCATCAAAAGTAATGCCTGATGGGACTTACTTCTACATTATTAACCTTGGTGATGGTAGTGATATTTTAAAGGGCTATTTAATTATAAACCGCTAACTGTATCTAATATATGAGAAATAGAGATAAAATACTTATCGTTATTTTAATGCTGTTTGCAACATCTATTCATAAAACAAAAGCACAGCAGCAGGCTTTGTTTACGCAATATATGTTTAACGGATTGGCAATAAATCCGGCATATGCAGGTAGTCACGAAACATTAAGTGCAACGGCACATTTCCGAAACCAATGGGTAGGTTTCGATGGTGCACCCAAGACTCAATCATTTAGTTTACATGGCCCTTTGAAGAAAGATAAAGTAGCATTGGGTTTACTAGTACTTCACGATAAAATTGGAGTAACCTCGGTAACAACAATTGCGCCCTCATATGCTTACCGATTACATTTTGGAGGCAATAATATTTTATCATTGGGTTTGCAAGCCAATATTACAAATGGCAAATCTGCCTTTACAGAACTTAATCCCACAAACAGTAACGATGTTGCCTTAAATAGAGATGTAAATAAATGGTTTCCTAATTTTGGATTTGGCGCCTACTTTTACAATACGAAATACTATATAGGCCTATCTGTTCCAACTATCTTAAGTAATAATTTTACAAACGATGCTGATATAGAAGATGAGGTTACTAACAGTGAAGTAAAACCCTATCTCACACTTACAGGTGGATACTTATTTCAGTTGAGCAATAATTTTGCCCTAAAACCAAGTACCATGTTGAGAACAAATTATGGAGCACCTGTTACACTCGACATCAATGCCAATGCTTATTTCCTCGAGTCGCTAGGAGTAGGTGTATCGTACAGATGGAACGAAAGTGTTTCTGCCATATTCGAAATATTTGTAACCGAGGACATCCGCATTGGATATTCCTACGATATGATTATAAACGATATTAATAAAGCAGCGTCAGGAAGCCACGAGATAATGATAAATTACAGATTCCCGTTTAGTAAAGACCGTATTGTTACACCAAGATATTTCTAAAGTTCTATGAGCAAAATAGTTTATTATACTACAATCGTTATACTTTTTGCTAGCTTAAATATAAGAGCTCAAGAAGATATAAAACCTCAAAATTACAATACTAATTTTGAGTTAGGTCAAAAATACTTTGAGAAGTATGCTTATCGAATAGCCATTAAACACTTTCTAAAAGCCTATGATGAAGATAGCACTTCTACCATTATTCAACTCCGATTAGCACAATCATATTATAGAATGCGCGACCTCGAGGATGCAGAATTTTGGGGCAATAGATTAATTAAAAATAATTACGAATTATCTCTTGATGAAATATATTATTATATAGAGATTCTAGCTGCCAATAAGCATTACGAGCGCGCCAGTTATTGGTATGCGCAGTATCTTGAAAGAGACACTACAAATGAAACTCGTATAGCTCGAATGGAAAACTTTTTACAAACCCCATTTTATGAGAATAATGGAGAAAGCTTTCAGATAAATATGGTGAACTTTAATTCCGATAAGCGAGATTTTTCACCGAATTATTATAAAGATGGTTTGGTTTTTATTTCGGGCAGAACCAAAGGACTGAACTTAAAGAAGTGGTTTAAAAACGACGAACAATATTATTTAAATGTATATTATACAGAGTCACTTGACAGTATAGAATATTTGGAACCTAAAATTTTTAAAGGACTAAAAACACGTTATCACGAAGGGCCTTTGTGTTTTTACGATAATAATACCAAGGTAATTTTCACTCGAAGCAATATTAAAAAGCGAAGTTTGCTAGGAAAAAAAGCCGGTTTAAGTGCTGATGGCTCAACAGTGCTGAAACTATATATGGCAGACATAGAAAATAATAAAGCTAAAAACATCAGAGAATTTCCCTACAATAGTGATGAGTTTTCAACAGGTCACCCAACAGTTTCTAGTGATGGTAAACGATTGATATTTGCGTCTGATAGACCTGATGGGTTAGGAGGTTCTGATTTATATATGTCTTTTAGAGTAAACGATTCTTGGACTCCACCTATAAATTTGGGGCCTACTGTAAATACTTCGGAGCAAGAGTTATTCCCAAATGCAATTGGAGATGTGCTATACTTTTCTTCCGATGGACATCCTGGATTGGGTGGTTTAGATATTTATTTTTCAATTTTAATTGATGATAAACCAACGGATTTAGTGAATGTTACTTACCCAATAAACTCATCTTCCGATGATTTTGGATTAACAACAAAGGACGGGAAAAGTGGCTATTTTTCATCAAATAGAGGGAGTACGATAAATGATAATATTTACTATGGAGTTGATGTTAGAAAAAAACCAAAGCTTTCTCTCGATATTCAAGTTGTAGATTCAATGAGTCTACAAACACTGCTCAACCCAGTTATCGAGATAACAGATTCGTTGACTACAGAGGTATTATTTCCTTATCAATCTAAGGGAGATAGCATATACTCCTATATTATTGATGCGGATAAAAATTACAAAATTATAGCATCACACAAAGGTTATTTTAATCATACACTTCCCTTTAATACCGATAAAAGTACATCAGGAGTACAGCAGTTAAAGGTTCCTTTATCTAAGGTTTCGCCAAACAAAACCATAGAGTTAAAAGATATCTATTATGATTTTGATAAGGCTACTCTTCGCGATACTTCAATGATTGTAATAAACTATTTAATAAAATGGATGGAGGAGAATCCTTCTATCAATATAGAAATTGGAGCTCATACAGATAATAGAGGAAACGCAGACTATAATTTAAACCTATCGCAGCGAAGAGCGCAGTCTGTAGCTGATTACTTAATAGATTCAGGTATTGATAAATTGAGGTTGCAAACAATGGGCTATGGAGAGACTAAACCAAAATTCCCGTGCGAAAATCCTTCTGATTGCACAGAAAAAGAGCATCAAATGAATAGGCGAACAGAAATAAAGGTAATAACTGATACTAACATAACAGGACAATAAATGAGTTAGTAACTTATATTGATTTATTATTTCATAAAATAAACATTATTTTATTTTTGTAATGATATTTGAACTTAAATAGTAATTCATGAAAATACTAGAAGTTGTAGACAAAAAAAGTATTCAACAGTTTTTAGATATTACAAACCTAATCTATAAAGATGACGAGAACTATGTTCGTCCTTTAGATATTGTGGTTAATGAAGTTTTTACGCCCGAAAAAAATCCATTTTACAAACACGGCTCAGCCACTCGTTTTATAGCGTTAGATAATGATGGGCAAGTAGTGGGTAGGGTAGCTGCTTTTATTAATGAAAAGAAGGCTTTTGGTTATGAACAGCCAACCGGAGGAATGGGATTTTTTGAGTGTATAAAAAATCAAGAGGTAGCATTTTTATTATTTGATGCAGCTAAAGAATGGCTTATTCAGCATAATATGAAAGCGATGGACGGCCCCATAAACTTCGGCGAGAACGATAATTTTTGGGGCTTGTTAATTGAGGGCTTTTCTCAAGCTTCTTTTGGGATGCAATATAATCCGCCATACTATCAAGCATTTTTTGAAGCCTACGGTTTTAAAACTTACTTTGAACAAATTACCAATAAGCTTGACTTAACAAAGCCTTTTCCGGAGCGTTTCTGGAAGATTGCAGGGTGGGTTGTTAAAAAAGAGGGCTATAGCTTTAAACACTTCAGGCTTAAAAATCGCGATAAATTTTTGTCTGATTTTGAAACTATCTATAATGATGCATGGCAGTTTCATGAAAATTTTGTGCCCATCAGCAAACAGGTTTTAAATGACACTATTGATAAAGCAAAATCCTTTTTAGAAGAAGATATAATTTGGTTTGCCTATCATGGCAATAAGCCTATCGGTTTATTGGTTCTTTTTCCTGATATCAATCAAATTACCAAACACTTTAATGGTAAGATGAACCTCCTCAATAAGCTTCGTTTTTTATGGATGAAGAAGCGTAATGTGATGAGCAGGGCTCGAGTGGTAATACTTGGGATTATTCCAAAATTTCAGAAATCAGGCATTGAGTCGGGTTTGTTTTGGCATTTAAAAGGTGCTGTTGAGAAGAAACCTAACCTAACGGAACTTGAAATATCGTGGGTTGGAGATTTTAATCCTAAAATGCGTGTGTTACAAGATTCAATGGGCGCCGACTTTTCAAAAAAGCATATTACTTACAGATATATTTTTGATGAGGATAAGGGAAGTAATAATAGGGCAAGCACTATCCCTCGAGATACAAAAAGCTGATGTTTACATAATAGCTAAATCTACCAAAACAATTGATGAGAAGAGAGTTGGGGGTTGAAAAATGAATTTATTAACATCTATTTGTTTGTTGTTCTAATATTAAAATGTACTTTTGCAGTCCGAATTAGGAAATTTGAATTTAAATGAGATGTTTACTAGCTTAATAATAAGCACGGAAGTCATCTCGCAAACGTAAAATTATAAAGATATGAAAAAGGGAATCCATCCTGATAACTATCGTTTAGTTGCATTTAAAGATATGTCTAATGAAGAAGTATTCATTACACGTTCAACTGCAAACACTAAAGATACTATCGAAATTGACGGTATTGAGTATCCATTAATGAAGCTTGAAATTTCAAACACATCTCACCCATTCTTTACTGGTAAGATGAAGCTTGTTGATACAGCAGGACGTATTGATAAGTTTAAAAACAAATATCAAAAGCACATTGATGCAAAGAAAAAATAAGCATTTTTGCTTAGACATAAGAAAAGCTCTGAATATTCAGAGCTTTTTTTGTATCCACTATTCTCGTTTTCTTTAGTGGGCTTGTAACTTTGTATAAGCAATTATTAATGCGCCACTATTTGATTTCCCTAATAGTTTTAGAACAAAGTTATCTTCTGTAATTCCATTATTTAGGCCGTCGAACTCTACCTTCAGATTCTTTCCTTTATTACTAAATTTAGTCACCTTACAGCCCCTACCGTAATCAACTTCTTCTGCAGATCCAATTCTAAGAGAATTAATGTCAATATCAGTTTGTGCATTAAAATCATTTTCACTGTGAATAATTACTTCTATTTTTCTAGTGTTACCAGTTATTGCTTTTTTGTTCAAAACACTAACTTGTTTGTGTACAGTTAACGGTATTATAATATTTTTAGAGTTGTGCTTATCTCCTGCTAAATCATCCGCTTTTGGTACATCAATAACTGCTACAGATAGGTGTGTAGCTCTACCGTATTTATCTGTTAAAACATGCGGACGTTCTAATTTATACCAATGCGTTTGAGTTCCATCTTCATAGCATGTATTATTTGGTGTATAGGCTGTTCCCGGATTAAATTTCCAATTAATTCCATCGGGAGAGCGCAGATAAATACATCTGTAATCCCAAAAGGCATTAATCATCATATGATATTGTACATCATCTTTCCATAATACTGGATCTTCGTAGTTTGAATTTCTATATTTCTCAGGAATAATTTTATTTCCTTGAATAGGGTTCGTAAGTATTTTATATGGGCCAAGAGGGTTGGTATTCTTACTCATCATCATGGCACCACCTTTTGTTACAAATAGAAATTTCCCATCGTGCATTTGTACGCCCGAAAGATTTCTCTCGAATCGATAAAAACGTTCGGGTTTTTCAAGTTCGGTATTTTTATCAATTTTCATTATTCCAAGCTCTTCCCATGGACCACTCATTTTATCCGATTTAAATAATCGCGGCTCCCAGTTAATAAGTGAGTAAAGCATATAAGTACCATCGTTTAATAAAATAATATCAGGGTTATGACCTAATCCATTATAGCAAGGGTAGGCTAGGTCTCGTTCAACTTTATAAGGGCCTGTTGGCTTGTCAGCTACTGCATACGCTATAGTAGAACGTGGCCACTCCCAATGACCTTTAGTTGCATTTGCTGGCCAACGCGTAACACACATATGGTATTTTTCATCGCTATCTTTTACAGGACGACCTCCCCAATAACTCCAATCAGGATCTTCAATTCCATTATCAACATCACGAGGTAATACTCCATCCGCTCCCCAAGTATCTGATTGCAATTGTTTATGAATTGGCATTGGAAGAATTAGATCGCTAAAAGATGCGCCCTTAACCATTTTAACTTTGGCTTTTAATATTTCAGATGGTTTACTTTTATTACCACTATAATCATGCGAATAAACAATGTAAGTATTCTCAATATCCTTTTGAGGTGTAAAATCGAGGTAGTGTGTTTTGGAAATTTTATATGCAATTTCTTGTAAATTATTTCCATCATTATCGCCTCTGTATAACGAGTAATATTTTACATCATTACTACTACTTTTATCCCAACTAATTTTAATCTCAGAGTCGTAAATATCTGCCTGAAGATGAGTGGGCGGTAGGGGAGCAATATTATCAGTCTTGGTATTATTGACAATATTCGAGGCAATTGATCTTTGTCCGTCTTCTCTTGTAACCAGATATTTATAATTAAGACCTGTAATGAAGGTTGTATCTAAGTATGAAGTTTCTGATGATTCCCCAATCTTTTTGTATTCACCTTTTGAGTTTGGTTGACGATAGATATAGAATATAGATTGTTTAGGAGCTAAATTATCGTTCCACTGTAGTTGGTTGCCTCCAGTAATATTATTAATGGTGAGTGAGGGGCCTTTAAATTTATGATTTAGCACCCTTAGATTTACATAGTGCAAAAATACCTTAATCTCATCTTCAGAGTAGAATGTAGCTTTTACCTTCGGAAAACCCGCTTTAGCGTCTTCTTCAGTTAAAATATAGAATCCTTTAAAATGCTCTACAATTTTATCAGATCCTTTTAACTTTACTTTATCTGCAACTATATGTTCAATATCTCCGAATACTATGCTTAGGCTAATGCTTCCGTTACTAATATATTCTAAGTCGGCTCCAAAACTCCACTTTAAGGTGTCACCAATTTGTGGATTCTGGTAGTCGGGGTTTGAATCAAGTACAATTGACTCGGCTATGCCAACATCGTTAATGCTATACATTGTGCCCATATGTAAACCCATTTTATACTCGCCAAGGCCTTCTACATTATATGTTTTCCAGAAAGGAGATTGTTTAGATTGTCGCCAATTACCGCGTATTAGTTCAAAATTGCCATCGTTAACATTTTCATGAGGTGCGTTTTCGCCTAAAAGTACAATTTGTCCTTTTATGGGATTTAAACTAATAAGTAAAAATATTACAAGTAATGGTGTTGAAGATTTTAAAAAGGTGTTTAGCATGATTCAATTTTAATTGGATGATGCACTAAATTACCAATTGTATATGTTATTTGAGGAGGAAAATTGTGTGTATTAGAGGGGCTTAAGATGCAATATGAATCAACAGGATTAAATTAACCCATATTTTAATCGTATTATTAAACTTTAGCTAATCGCGATAGTAAATATTGAAGCCCTTATTCAATATAAAAACAAGAGCAGTAGAATTTACACGAATAAAAAAAGCACTGCTAAATAAATAACAGTGCTCAATATAATAAGTAAAGAAATAATATTTCTTAGATGGCTTTCGCTAACCAATCACCAACTTCTGATGTTTTGTAAGCTTTTTCGCCTTCGTTAACAATATCTTCAGTTGCAACACCTTCTTCTAATGACTTATTAACAGCGGCACGAACAGCTGCTGCTTCTTCTAATAAATCTAAAGACTCTAACAACATTGCAGCAGAAAGTACTGTAGCGATAGGATTGGCAATATCTTTACCTGCAGCTTGTGGGTATGAACCATGAATAGGTTCAAATACAGAAGTATGAACACCAACTGATGCTGAAGGTAATAAACCTAATGATCCTGTAATAACAGAAGCCTCATCAGAAATAATGTCACCAAACATGTTTTCAGTTACCATTACATCGAATTTTTTAGGCCATTGAACCAATTGCATTGCTGCGTTATCAACAAACATGTAATCTACTTCGATGTTCTTATAATCGGCTTCCATAGCTTGCGCCACTTGTCTCCAAAGACGAGATGTAGCCAATACATTAGCTTTATCAATTACCGTTAAGCGTTTGTCTCTTTTCTCAGCATACGAAAATGCTAATTTAAGGATGCGCTCAATTTCTTCGGTAGTATAAGTACAAGTATCAAAGGCTTTCTTTCCATCTTCTGAACGACCTTTCTCGCCAAAATAAATACCTCCTGTTAATTCACGTACCACAACCATATCAGCACCTTCAACGATATCTAAACGTAATGGTGATTTATCTAATAAAGATGGGAAAGTAGTTACTGGACGAATGTTTGCGTATAAACCTAATTTTTTACGCATAGCTAATAAACCTTGCTCAGGACGTACTTTTGCTGATGGATCATTATCGAATTTTGGGTCGCCAATAGCACCAAAAAGAACAGCATCAGAGTTCATACAAACTTCGTGAGTAGCCTCAGGATAAGGATCGCCTACTTCATCAATTGCACATGCACCAACAATAGCAGGTGTGTAAACAATCTCGTGGTTATACTTTGTTGCAACAGCATCAAGCACTTTTTGCGCTTGTTCTACGATTTCCGGACCAATTCCGTCTCCGGCTAAAACACCAATATTCAATTTCATAATACGCTTATTAGTATCAAGATTTAAGTATCAAGTATCAAGATTTAAGCATCATACCTAATACATCATCATGACCATGTTATTTTCGTTAGTTTTATTTTCTTTAAAAGTATCTATCAAAAGTCTTATGTCTTGATACTTGATACTTGTGTCTTATTTTTCTAATTCCTCTTTCCAATTACCCTTACGAGTTAAAGTACCTTCTTCAATTACATTGAGTACTTTAATGGTTGCCTCAATGGCCGATTGGGTTTGATCGGCAGCTAAGCCACGTGATTTTATTTCAAGTCCATCATAATCCCAAGTAATAACCGTCTCCACAAGTGCATCGGTTTTACCACCTGGAGGGATGGTTACAATATAATCTTTTAAGGTTGGATGCTTTTTACCAAGCTTAGTATATATACGCCACAATGCTTTCATAAAGGCATCGTATTGGCCATCTCCAACAGCTGTTTCATCATGTCGCTCACCTTTAATATTCATACTAATGGAAGCCAATGGACGTAAATCGTGAGCTAAAGATAAATTGTAATTTCTGATGCAAATGTCTTCGTTCGATTTAGAACTTTTAAGCACATCTGCTATAATAAATGGAAGATCCTCTATGGTA
Source organism: Saccharicrinis aurantiacus (assembly GCF_947489045.1). Taxonomy (NCBI): domain Bacteria; kingdom Pseudomonadati; phylum Bacteroidota; class Bacteroidia; order Marinilabiliales; family Marinilabiliaceae; genus Saccharicrinis; species Saccharicrinis aurantiacus. The sequence continues at coordinate 67,949 of NZ_CANLCN010000002.1, read as the reverse complement.
ACCGTTTCTTTTTTATCACCTAATTGAATCACACGTTGGGTTACCTTTTTCATATCCTCAACGTCGAGTTCAATTCCAAGTTCTTCTAAATTCTTTTTAATGTTGGCTTTACCTGATGTTTTACCGAGCGCATATTTTCTATTACGTCCGAAACGTTCAGGCATTAAGTTGTTAAAATACAAATTGTCTTTACTGTCGCCATCGGCATGTACGCCGCTACATTGTGTAAATACATTGTATCCTGTTATAGGTTGGTTTTCTGGTATACGTAATCCTGAGAATCCCTCTACAACCTTACTTACAGTAATAATATTAGATTCATCTAGATTATTAGGTAGTTTTAGATGATCGTTCAATAGCCCAATAACACTGGCTAGCGGTGCATTTCCGGCTCGTTCTCCAAGTCCATTAACGGTTGTATGAATTCCCTTAATTCCGGTTTTTAATGCAGAGAATGCATTAGCAACGGCCATATCATAATCATTATGCGAATGAAAATCAAAATGAGTATTAGGGAATCGAGTAACCATTTGTGTACAGAACTCAAATGTTTGATCGGGATTTAAAACACCAAGAGTATCAGGCAACATAATTCGTTGCACATTCATTTTACTGATGGCCTCAGTTATTTGATACACATATTCAGGAGAAGTTAACATTCCGTTACTCCAATCCTCAAGGTATACATTAACTTTAATACCCATTGTATCGGCTGTATCAACCACTTTTGCAATATCAGTAATATGTTGTTCAGGTGTTTTTTTAAGTTGACTTTGAACGTGTTTTAATGATCCCTTGGTTAGAAGGTTGATCACCTTCCCACCTGCATCTTTTATCCATTGTAATGAGATACCACCATCAACAAAACCAAGTACTTCAATTTTATCGATGAAACCATGTTTGTTAGCCCAATTGGTAATTTTTTGTACTGCTGCAAATTCGCCATCAGAAACACGAGCCGAAGCTACTTCTAAGCGATCTACTTTTACCTCATCGAGCAACATAGTTGCCATTGCTAGCTTTTCGCCAACATTAAAAGACACTCCTGTGGTTTGTTCTCCATCACGAAGTGTTGTATCCATTACTTCAATCCTCATATTCTAAATTTTAGATAAGAGATTATGGGAAAAAAGACTGATTAGTTACATATGAATATGTGAACAATCAGTCTTTTTCTTTATTTCAATTTGTCTAATTAAGCTCTATTTTGCTCATAAGATTCAATTTCATCTTTTACGCTCATCAGGTAATCGATGTCATCAAAACCATTTAATAAACAACCTTTTTTGTAACTATTAATATCAAAAGATTCTGACTTACCAGTTGCTTTATTAGTAATAGTTTGTGTTTCAAGGTTTACCTCAATTGTATTATCAGCACCAGCTGCAAATAACTCAGCTAAGAATGCTTCTGATACAATAACAGGTAAAACACCATTGTTTAAAGAATTGTTTCGGAAAATATCAGCAAAAAAACTAGATACTACTACTTTGAATCCGTAACCATCAACAGCCCAAGCAGCGTGCTCGCGACTAGAACCTGATCCAAAGTTTTTTCCTGCAACTAAAATAGATCCTGTATACTCAGGTTTATTTAATACGAAATCGGCTTTTGGAGAACCATCTTTATTGTATCTCCAATCGGCAAATAAATTATCGCCAAAACCATCTTTAGTAGTTGCTTTTAAGAAACGAGCCGGGATAATCTGATCCGTATCTACGTTCTCAATTGGAAGAGGTACGTAAGTTGACTCTAATGTTATAAATTTATTTATAGGCATTTTCTTGAATTTTTAAGGTTATAAAGTACGAGGATCAGTAATTACACCTGTTACAGCACATGCAGCAGCAGTCAAAGGACCAGCTAATAACGTTCGTGAACCAGGACCTTGACGACCTTCGAAGTTACGGTTACTAGTTGCTACAGAATACTTACCTGCAGGTACTTTATCATCATTCATTGCTAAACAAGCTGAACATCCAGGCTGACGTAATTCAAAACCTGCTTCTTCAAGAATATCTTTTAAACCTTCAGCAATCGCCTGATCTTCTACTTGGTGAGATCCAGGAACAATCCAAGCTGTTACACCTTCTGCTTTTTTCTTGCCTTTTACAGCATTAGCAAAAACGCGTAAATCTTCGATACGACCATTGGTACAAGAACCAACAAAAATCCAATCTACAGGCTTGCCTAACATTTTCTCGCCAGGAGCATAACCCATATAGTCAAGAGACTTTAAATATGTTTTTTGTGATGCTTCTTCAACCGTATCAAGCGTAGGAATACTTTGAGTGATACCAACACCCATACCAGGGTTAGTACCGTAAGTAATCATAGGCTCAATATCAGCAGCATCAAAATTGTAAACTTTATCAAACTCAGCATCAGCATCAGTTACCAAAGCTTTCCATTTTTCAACAGCAGCATCCCAATCAGCACCTTTAGGTGCATACTCGCGACCTTTTACGTACTCAATAGTTTTCTCATCAGGAGCAATAAGTCCACCACGTGCACCCATTTCGATACTCATGTTACAAACTGTCATACGGCCTTCCATTGATAAGTTACGGATTGCAGAACCCGAGAACTCAACGAAATAACCTGTACCACCACCTGTAGTAAGTTTAGAAATAACATATAATACAAGGTCTTTTGCAGAAACACCCTCTTCCAATTTACCATCGATGTTAATTTTCATGGTTTTTGGACGCGGTTGCATGATACATTGCGTAGAAAGTACCATTTCTACCTCTGAAGTACCAATACCAAAAGCAATACTACCGAACGCACCGTGAGTAGACGTATGGCTATCACCACATACGATAGTCATACCTGGTTGTGTGATACCATTCTCTGGTCCAACAACGTGTACTACACCATTTTTAGGATGACCTAAACCGAATAGTGTTACATTGTTATCTTCACAGTTTTTAGTTAATGTGTCCACCTGAAATCTAGAAACCTCATCAGCAATAGGAAGATGTTGGTTAATAGTTGGAATGTTGTGATCAGGAGTAGCAAATGTATTTTGCGGTCTGAATACTTTAATTCCACGAGCTTTTAAGCCGGCGAATGCCTGTGGACTAGTCACCTCATGTACTAAGTGACGGTCGATATACAATACTGAAGGTCCATCCTCGATGGTCTTCACTTCGTGCATATCCCAAATCTTGTCGAAAAGCGTTTTCCCTGCCAATTTACTAAGTATTTATAAGTTATTAATTATTCGTTAGGAGATACAAGTATCAAGTATCAAGACATAAGACTGATTTACAATCTTATATCTTGATACTTTTATCTTGATACTTGATACTCATTTATTATGCAAACTTCGAAAGCGCATCTAAGTATGCCCAAACAGAAGCGGTTAAAGTATCAACGTTAGCACCAAACCCATGGTATGTTCTACCATCGTGAGATAATTGAACGTGTACTTTACCAATATCATCAGATCCGCGTGTTACAGCTTGTACCAAGTATTCTTCAAGTACTACATCGAACGGCACCATTTTTTTGATAGCTGTAAATGATGCATCAACTGGTCCATCGCCTGTAGCAGTTTCTGTAATTGTTTTACCATTATATATTAAGGTAACCGTAGCAGAAGGAATACAAGATTTACCACATATAACCTGGAAATTCTCCAATTTGATAACACGCTCTTCTTTCTTCTCGTGGCCAACTAAAACTTCTAAGTCATCATCACCAATATCTTTTTTAGAATCAGCTAATACTAAGAAGTTTTTATATACTTGGTCTAATTTTTCTTGATCTAAATCGTAACCTAATACATGTAATCTGTGCTTTAATGCTGCACGACCACTACGAGCTGTTAAAACAATACTAGATTCTTCGATACCCACATCAGCAGGATCTATAATTTCGTAAGTTTCGCGATTTTTCAAAACACCATCTTGGTGAATACCAGAAGAGTGTGCAAAAGCATTTCGTCCTACAATTGCTTTATTTGCCTGAACTGGCATACGCATTAATGTAGAAACTAATTTACTTGTTTTTATAATCTCTTTAGGATTGATACCTACTTCAAAATCTAAATCTTGATGACATTTAATAGCCATTACCACTTCCTCTAAAGCGGTATTTCCAGCTCTTTCACCTAATCCATTTAAGGTAACCTCAACTTGGCGCGCACCATTAACAACTCCAGCCAATGTATTTGCTGTAGCCATTCCTAAATCGTTATGGCAATGTGTGGCGATAATTGCTTTATCAATGTTAGGTACGTTATTTACCAAATAGGCTATTTTAGACCCATACTCATGAGGTAAACAATATCCTGTTGTATCAGGGATGTTTACTACATCAGCACCAGCTGCAACTACTGCCTCAATCACTCTAGCTAAGAATTCGTTCTCACTTCTTCCAGCATCTTCAGCATAAAACTCTACCTCATCCGCACGTTCTTTTGCATACTTAACAGCAGCAACCGCACGTTCTATAATCTCATCAGGATTGGAGTTTAATTTTTGATAAATATGATATGGAGAAGTTCCGATACCAGTATGGATACGGCCTCTTTTTGCATATTTTAATGCATCGCCAGCTACCTCAATATCTTTTTTAACTGCACGAGTTAAAGCACATATTGTTGGGTATGTTACTGCTTTAGAAACAGCAACAACAGAATTAAAATCTCCTGGACTTGAAATAGGGAATCCTGCTTCAATGATATCCACACCCAATTTCTCGAGTTGCTTGGCTACTTCTATCTTCTCAATAGTATTTAACTGACAACCTGGGACTTGCTCCCCATCTCTTAATGTGGTATCAAAAATATGTACTTTATTACTACTCATAACCTTAAAATAAATATTTGTTGAAGTATATACCAATGTTACATTGAACCTAGTGCTATTATTTAATTCTTTTAAGCGTATGCTTCGTTAAAAAGATATCGCCATAGCGAATGCTATGTCTCAACTTTTTGCCTTACCTAAACTTAAAATATCTAAAATAATTTATCACTACTTTTAAAATAAAATAGGTATCATAAACCTCTAATTCCCTTTACTTAAAATGTTTCTATTCCTCTAATTTTGTTCTCTGCTCTAAGTTTAAGCAGATACTCTTCAAGGAGTTCTGTTCGTAACTTAGTGATGGCAATTCTGCCTGAGCGCACAAATTGGAGTACTTTATATTTATCGAGCCTAACAAAGAGTTCTTGTGTTTCTGCTTTGTGGCCAGTTTTTTCAATTACCGTATATTCAGGAGTAATCTCCATAATACGAGCTCCGTATTTTCTTACAATATCCTCAATTTCGTTACCTGAGAGAAGTGCTTCTGTTGGAACTTTATATAGTGCCATCTCTTGATGAATAATTTCATCAGTGGTAAATACAAATACCTTGAGTACATCAATTTTTTTCTCTATTTGAGTTTTAAGTTTATCAATTTGCTCACGTGTAGTGAAAACAACAATGGTAAACTTATGGATTCCCTCAAGAGATGATTCCGAAGTATTCAGACTTTCAATATTGATACTTCTGCGTGTAAAAGCAGTGGTGACCTGATTGAGGAGCCCGACATGGTTTTCAGAAAATATGGTTATAGTGAATTCTTGCTGCATTTTTTTTCTTTTTAAAAGACTGAACTAAAATACTACTCTAATCTAATATCTGAAACTGAACTTCCTGATGGAACCATCGGAAATACGTTACCTTCTTTTTCTACTCTAACTTCAAGTAAGAACGATTCTTTACTTTTAGCCATTCTTTCAACCGCGGCATCTAAATCTTTACGTTCAGTTACCAATTCGCTTTCGATACCAAAACCTTTGGTGATCATTTGGAAATCTGGATTGCAAAGTTCAGTTGAAGCATATCTTCTATCAAAGAATAACTCTTGCCACTGACGTACCATGCCTAAAAAGTTATTGTTTAAAATAACAATTTTTACAGCTGCTTTAGTTTGGAAAATGGTTCCCAATTCTTGTATCGTCATTTGGAAACCTCCATCTCCAATAAAAACACAAACTTCGCGTTCTGGTACACCTAATTTAGCACCTAATGCTGCTGGCAAACCAAATCCCATTGTACCTAATCCACCTGATGTTACAATACTTTTTGATTGCTTAAATTTAAAGTATCGAGAGGCCATCATTTGGTGCTGACCCACATCGGTTACAACCACTGCATCGTGATCGAAGGCCTCAGAAATCTTATTAACAACCTCGCCCATGTTCATTCCTCCTTGTTTTGGGAATACCTCGGCATCAATTACTTTTTCAATTTCTAAATCATCACACTTTTTAAACTCTGCAAGCCAATTGGTGTGTGTGGTTGGCTTAACAACTTTTGTAAGCTGTGGTAAAGTATCTTTTACACTTCCCATTACAGCTACATCAGCTTTTATAATTTTATTTACCTCAGCAGGATCTATTTCAAGATGAATAACTTTGGCATTATTGGCATATTTGGTAGCATCTCCGGTTACCCTATCGTCGAAACGCATTCCGATAGCAATGATAACATCACATTCGTTGGTTTTAACATTAGGGCCATAGTTACCATGCATGCCTAGCATTCCAACGTTTAATTCGTAATCGGATGGCATTGCAGATAGACCTAATAATGTCCACGCTGCAGGGATACCCGTTTTATCAAGAAACGTTTTTAACTCACTTTCTGCCTCACCAAGAATAACACCTTGACCAACTAAAGCCATGGGTTTTTTAGCGTTATTAATTATCTCGGCAGCTTCTACTATTGTTTCTGGCTTCGTCATTGGAACCGGAGTATAGCTGCGAACTAGAGTTTCTTTCTTATAATTAAAAGACGTTAATTCAAATTGAGCATCTTTTGTAATATCAATTACCACAGGGCCTGGTCGGCCAGATGAAGCTATATAAAATGCTTTGGCAATGGCTGCCGGTATATCAGCAGCTTTTTTAACTAATAAATTCCATTTAGTTATGGGCTGAGTAATACCGATTACATCAATCTCCTGAAAGGCATCTGTACCTAAAAGGGGTGAGGCAACTTGTCCGGTAATAACCACGAGGGGTGTTGAATCTATCATTGCATCAGCAATACCGGTTACCGTATTTGTGGCTCCTGGCCCCGAAGTTGCAAAGCAGACACCGACTTTCCCTGTTACTCTAGCATATCCTTGTGCCGCATGAACAGCTCCTTGTTCATGGCGTGTGAGTACATGATGTAATTTATCTTGGTAATCGTAAAGTGCATCATAAACTGGCATGATGGCACCTCCAGGATAACCAAATATTAAATCCACATCCTCACAAAGTAATGAGCGAAGCAATGCTTCTGAACCGGAAATTTTTTCCTCCCCTTTTGTGTTGTAATCCATGAGTATTGGCTTTGTGGCTTTCTCCTACTCAGATTATATTTGCCATCTGATATACTTAAAAACCTATTTTGCTTTTTATTTAATCAATTAATCTTACAGCTCCTTTATCCGCTGAACTTACTAAACTAGCATATGCTTTTAATGCTTTTGATACATTTCTCTCGCGAGGTTGAGAAGGCATAAATGCATCTTTACCTTTTGCGAGTTCTGCCTGCTTACGTTTTTCTAATTCCTCATCAGAAACCATTACGTTTATTGATCTTTCGGGAATGTTAATTTCAATTACATCACCAGTTTGTACCAGACCAATATTACCACCAGCTGCAGCTTCGGGAGAAACATGACCGATTGATAAACCTGATGTACCACCTGAAAAACGACCATCGGTAATTAATGCACATTTTTCACCAAGGTGACGCGATTTAATATACGATGTTGGGTAAAGCATTTCTTGCATTCCTGGTCCACCTTTAGGGCCTTCGTAGGTAATAATTACCACTTCGCCAGCAACAACCTCTCCTGATAAGATGCCATCACATGCTGCATCTTGAGACTCGTAAACACGGGCGTTCCCTGTGAATTTAAATATTGATTCATCAACACCTGCAGTTTTTACTACACAGCCATCTTGAGCAATATTTCCCTTAAGAACAGCCAAACCACCATCTTTGTTGTAAGCACCTTCAATACTTCTGATACAACCTCTTTCTCTATCTAAATCTAGGCGGGCATACATTGTTTTTTGTGAGCCCATAACTAGGTTTCTGATACCTGCTGGTGCACTTGAATATATTTCTTTAGCCTCTTCAGATGCACTTTCTAAAGTTACGTCGTATTTGGCAATGGCTTGTTTTAAAGTTAATCCGTCAGCTCTACTAACGGTATTATCTAATAAACCGCCGCGATCTAATTCGGCAAGAATGGCTAAAATACCACCAGCGCGATTTACATCTTCGATATGATAATGAGAATTTGGTGCTACCTTAGACAATACAGGCGTGTTGCGTGATATTTGATCAATATCGTCCATCGTAAATTCAACCCCTGCTTCATGTGCAATGGCTAAGATATGTAATACTGTGTTTGTAGAACCTCCCATGGCTACATCTAAAGTCATTGCATTTTTAAATGCATTAAATGTACCTATTGATCGAGGTAACACAGAGTCGTCACCATCTCTATAATATTTATATGTATTTTCAACAATTTGAGCAGCTGCTTTTTCGAACAATGCTTTTCTGTTGGCATGTGTTGCTACAATCGTTCCATTACCTGGCAATGCTAAGCCGATTGCTTCGTTTAAGCAGTTCATTGAGTTTGCTGTAAACATACCAGAACAAGAACCACAAGTAGGACAAGCGTTTTCTTCAACCGCCTGTACTTCTGCATCAGAAACTGAATCGTCAGCAGCCATAACCATAGCATCTACTAAATCTAATGCTTTATCGCCAACTTTACCGGCTTCCATTGGACCACCTGATACAAATACAGCAGGGATATTTAATCGCATTGCTGCCATTAACATTCCTGGAGTAATTTTATCGCAGTTACTGATGCAAACCATAGCATCTACCTTATGTGCATTACACATATATTCAACGCTATCAGCAATAACATCACGAGATGGTAAAGAATATAACATACCATCATGTCCCATAGCAATACCATCATCTACAGCAATGGTGTTAAACTCTGCAGCAAAACATCCTTGGGCTTCGATCATTCGTTTTACGTCCTGACCAATTTCGTGTAAGTGAACATGACCTGGTACAAATTGTGTAAACGAATTAACAATGGCAATCATTGGTTTGCCGAATTGTTCTTCCTTAACTCCGTTTGCTCTCCAAAGGCTTCTGGCTCCAGCCATTCTTCTACCTTCGGTTGTTGTTGCACTTCTTAATCTATTCTTCATTGCTATAAATATCTAATGTCAAGACTACTAAATTGGGTACTTATGTCACGTTTAGGCATAAAAAAAGCCTCTCTCAACTATGTGAGAAAGGCTTATATAAAATCCTATAATGTTAAATTTTACACACCACTCTCACTTCTACTTGGTAATGACCAAGAGATTAATAATGCTGAGAATGAGTGAAAAATTATTATTCATAATCGTTTTGCTTTTTTATTGTTGACTAAAAATCAACGATTACAAATGTAGAACTTTTTTTGTACCATCAAAAAAAATGATTCAAAAAAATACATATAAAGTGTCACTTTTGTATAAATATACAATGTATAACTACATATTGTAATTGCTCCTTGTTAAAGCAAAGGTGTAATTGAATATTCAAATGAATAATTGTTCGCTAATCCATAGGGGTTGAGGGCTTATGAATAAACAATAGTGATAAATATCACATGATATTTATTAGTAGTAAGGACTCAATAACTAATGGAAAAATATTCACAAAATCTTAATCAGCAAAAATATCCTATTGGATATATAGGTTGCACTCTCATATTTAAAATTCGAAGGTCTTCTTTAAGACTAAATTTGATGAGAATATAGGTTTGTTATGAATAAAAACCCTGTTTCAGAATAACTAAAACAGGGTTGATATTTTTAATTGTATCTTAAGTTACTATACAATGGCTTTCATTGCACCCATTGCACCTCTTAACTCAGCACCAATAATTTCTACATCGTGGAAACGGATGGCTTCGTTAATTTCAACTAATTCCATGTTGCTTACAGAAGCATCTTTTCCTTCGTTGAAGTTTTTACCGATAATATCAGTTTCAACTTTCTTCATGAAATCAACTAATAAAGGTTTACAAGCGTGATCGAATAGGTAACATCCGTACTCAGCAGTATCAGAAATTACACTGTTCATCTCGTATAATTTTTTACGAGCGATAGTGTTTGCAATTAATGGAGTTTCGTGTAATGACTCGTAGTAAGCGCTCTCTTCTTTAATACCAGCATCAGTCATTGCTTCAAAAGCAAGCTCAACACCTGATTTTACAAAAGCAACTAATAAAGTAGCATTATCGAAATATTCTTGCTCAGATATTTCAACATCGCCAGCAGGAGTTTTCTCAAACTCTGTTTCGCCAGTTTCTGCTCTCCAAGTTAATAGGTTTTTATCGTTGTTAGCCCAATCAGCCATCATAGTAGAAGAAAATTCTCCGCTCATGATATCATCCATATGCTTTTGGAATAATGGACGCATGATATCTTTTAATTCTTCTGATAATTTGAAAGCTTCAACTTTAGCAGGATTTGAAAGGCGATCCATCATGTTAGTGATACCACCAATTTTTAATGCTTCAGTAATTACTTCCCATCCGTATTGGATTAATTTAGAAGCGTACCCTTTATCGATTCCTTTTTCAACCATCTTGTTAAAAGAAAGAATTGAGCCAGTTTGTAATAAACCACAAAGGATAGTTTGCTCACCCATAAGGTCAGACTTAACTTCAGCTACAAAAGATGAATGTAATACACCAGCTCTGTGACCACCCGTACCTACAGCATAAGCTTTTGCGATTTCTAATCCGTCGCCATTAGGGTCGTTCTCTGGGTGAACAGCAATTAATGTTGGAACCCCAAATCCACGTTTGTACTCTTCGCGAACTTCAGAACCAGGAGACTTAGGAGCAACCATTACAACAGTTAAATCCTCGCGTACTTGCATGCCTTCTTCAACAATGTTGAAACCGTGTGAGTAAGAAAGTGTAGCACCTTTTTTCATTAATGGCATAACCTCAGTAACAACATTGGTGTGTTGTTTGTCTGGAGTTAAGTTAATAACCATATCAGCGGTAGGAATCATTTCTTCATAAGTTCCTACTTTGAAGTTATTTTCAGTGGCATTTTTATACGATTGGCGTTGCTCTTTAATTGCAGCAGGACGAAGTGTATAAGAAACATCAAGACCAGAATCTCTCATGTTTAATCCTTGGTTTAGTCCTTGTGCACCACAACCAACAACAACAATCTTTTTTCCTTTTAATTTATCAACACCATCAGCAAATTCTGAGATATCCATAAATTCACAAACCCCTAATTGGTTTAACTGCTCGCGCAACGGTAAAGTATTAAAATAATTAGCCATCTTTTATATTTTATAATGTGATTAACTTAAAAATAAACAATTGATTTATAATTAAATGTGGAGAGTTTTAAACTCCGACATGCAATGTACAAATCATCATGTTACAAATCAACATATAAAAAATGAAGCTGAATACAGACAAAAGAGGATAATTTAGGTACTTTTCGTGGATTGTATATTCTTTGTATGAATATGCATTCAGGAATCGGAGTACGAAGTCCTAAATTTATGAGGTGTGATACCTGTGTTCTTTTTAAAGAATTTTGTAAAATAAGACTGATCTGTAAAATTTAATTGGTCGGCTATTTGTGTGACTGTTAGGTTTGTATGTATTAGAAGTCTTTTGATTTCTAGGATTTGTTTTGATTGTAGTATGTCGTTAGAAGTTCTACCAGTGAGTTGTCTAATGGTTTGCGTAAGATGATTAGAAGTAATGTTTAGCTTCTCAGCATATTGATTTACGCTTAAATTATTTTGGTAATTTTCCTCAACCAACTGAAAAAAACGTTTTACCAATAAATGACCTTTACCTGTACTTAGTTCGTACTCATCACTTTTGTAAAGTGACGCACAGTAATTTAATATGGAATCAAGCAAAGATCTTAATAACTCCATATTAGGGGAGTCGGATTTTGTTGTAACTACAATAGCTTGTGTGAATAATTGAATTAGAAATTTAGCATCATTCCCATCGGAGAAAATCAAAGGTGGATTATCTTGATTGATGGTGAAAAAGAATGGAAATTCTAATAAGCGATTATTGTTATTCTTATTTATAAGATAGAATTCGGAGGTAAAAATAAATATGTAACCTTCAATATCCGATGAAAACTCAATTTTATGAGCCTGCCCAGGCGACATAAAAAATACGGTGTTGGGCTCAATTTTATATTTGCTACTATCGATAACATGAAAGCCTGATCCTTTGGTAAGAAATAATACTTCGAAAAAATCGTGGCGATGTGGGTAGCTAACTTTAAAGTGGCGGTTTGCATCAAATACCTCAACCTGAAATTGACGGCTTAAGTGTTTAGCGTTGCTAAATGAATTTAAACTATATGTTGGGATATTTTGAGCCACAAAGTAGTTTTTAATTGGTTAATTGCTATCGCAAAAATAAGACTTCAGAATGATAACAACAATGATATTAAAACACTTTACTTTTTAGGTAGTTCAATAATAAACTCAGTTCCTTCTCCAATTTTAGTATTAACTTTTATTTGGCCATGTAGTTTATCTGTGAGCTTTTTAATTATAGAGAGTCCTAAGCCATTTGAACTCTCACCATTGGTTGGTCTTGCTGAAAGTTTTTGGAAAAGTTTAAACATTAGTTTTTGGTCCTCTTCAGTAATCCCAGGTCCTTCATCTTTTATTTTAAAGCTAACAAAATCTCCACTTTCAAGAACAGTTAGGTGAATGTGTTTCCCTTTCTCTGAAAACTTAATGGCGTTTGATATTAGGTTGTTTAATATTCTGCTTAGCAGAAAATGATCTGATATAAATTTTTCATTCAGAAAAATATTTTATTCCCCCTCAATTTGTGATTTCATCCAGGCAATTACCATTTTAATTTCTCCATAGCTATAATTACTGCCTAGTGCTTCTTTTATTGGGTTAAGCGCAAAATCATCCAACTTATGTATTTCCTTTTCTATGGGTGCTATTTTTTCAGGAGCTACAAAATCTTTTACATCTAAATCTCCTGTTTGTACATATTTGGCGAGGTGACCTTCAATTGTCATGGTCACAAAAGAACGTTCTTTGGCAATTTCCTCTACGGTTTTGCCCGACTTGTATAAATCGTAAGATATTTGATGAGTTGGAATCTTTGGTGTTTTAGGATCTTTTTTCTCTTTTGCAGTACGAGTTTTCTTCTTGGATTCAACAATTTCTCGTGTTTCGCTAAATTCAGGATTTTTAATAGAATCCTTGCTTACATCAGTACCCTCTAGTGTGGCATCAATAAGAGCCTTAACTTTATAAATACGTTGTAACTGACCGTAATATAGGTTTGATATATCAACCAACTCGGTTTGATAAGCTTTTACACCTTTGGCCTTTGTAAGTTCACTCATTTTAGTTCTTACCTGATCGTGAAGTTTTTTAACTAAAGGCTCAAAGTAAGCAATCGATTTTTCTATGCGCTCATTAAGTATGGATAGGTACCCATCTTCTTTATTATTAGTTATTTTATAGATCTGTGCTCTAAAAGAATCGGCTACATCCTTAATGCCTTGCGAAGCATTAACCAAATTAGAAGCCCATTCTTTGTGTTGTTGTTTAACTGATCGATTTTTATCCTTATTGTAACTACTTAGGTGATTACGAAGTTCTTGCATTAAGCTATTAAAATCGTAGGCAAACAATGCATAACTTTGTAAGTATAAATTGGATGCTTCTTTTAATACGGGCATCAATTCTTCTTTCTGTTTCTTGAGTTTGCTAAATTCCTTCAAGCTGCTATCAATAGGGATTCCTTGCGAAGGTAATTTTGAAGTAAGAATTAAGCCTTTAATATCGCGCAAGCGAGATAGTGCTACGTAAATCTGACCAGGGGCAAAAGCATTACCTACATCTATAATAGCTTTATCAAAAGTTAAGCCTTGGCTTTTGTGAACCGTAATTGCCCACGCTAATTTAAGAGGATATTGCGTAAAAGTGCCCGCGACAGATTCCTCAACTTCGTTACTATTTTTATTAAGTACATATTTTTTGTTTTCCCAAGTATAAGGCTCAACAGTGGCCGTTTCAGAACCATCGGTAAAGCTGACGGTAATTTCATTTTCTGAGAAAGATTCTACATGTCCAATTTTCCCATTAAAATAGAGCTGATCGCCCGAATAGTCGTTTTTAATAAACATTACCTGAGCACCAACTTTTAGTTTGAGGTTTTCCTCTGCGGGATAGTTATACTCTTTAAAATCATCGGTTACAGTTGCTCTGAAAGTTTGTTCTGGCTGTTCAATTTTAGCCAAAGTTGTTGAGTTTTTTTCGTCGGCAATTCTATTGTGAGTTGTTAATAGAATTACACCATCATCAGAGGTTTGTTGATAATTGGGTTTATAAAATTGATTGAGTAATTCAATATCGTTGTTCGTAATTATATTATCGCGCAGGTTATTTAATAGATTTATAAATTGCGCATCAGATTGGCGATAAATTTTATCCAACTCAATATATAATAATGGAGCTTGCTGCAAAACCTGAGCATTAAAGAAATGAACTCCTTTATAATATTTAGATAAATGCCTCCATTCTTCATCTTTTATAACTGGAGGAAGCTGCAATAAATCGCCAATAAATAAAACCTGAACTCCACCAAATGCGATGTTTCTTTCTCGTCGAACGGTTCTTAATAATAAATCAATAGCATCTAATAAATCAGCACGAAGCATACTCACTTCATCAATAACTAGAAGTTCCATTTTTTGTAATACACTTCTTTTATTCTTGTGCATATGAAATCCCTTCAATAGAGTTCGAGGACTATTAATGGCAACCGAATTTAAAGGGATAGAATTCAACCCTTCATTATCTGGAATAAAAGCGCCAAAGGGCATCTGAAACAAAGAATGCAAAGTAACTCCACCCGCATTAATAGCAGCAATGCCAGTGGGTGCAGCAATCACTATATTTTTATGTGTTGTTTTGGCAATATTACGAAGAAAGGTAGTTTTACCAGTTCCTGCCTTTCCTGTTAAGAAAATATGCTGATTGGTGGTATTAATAAATTGTGAAAGAATGTCGGTTAAGCTTGCTGTATCTTGATTCATAAATTGATTTTATTATTGCACTGCAAATTAATGAATTGATTCGTTTTTTAAAACGAAGAAATATAAGTACTCAAATTTACTTCCCTATCTAAGTTCATCTTTTTTCTCAGTCTGTAGCGTGCCTTATTCACACTATTGATTGATATTCCTAATAGGTGCGCCATTTCTTTACCTGAGAAGTTAAGTTTAATTAGAGCACATATTTTTAGATCGGCAGGACTCAATTCGGGAAAACGGGTGTTTATATTCTCGTAAAACCCTTCGTTAACGGCCATAAATCGACTATTAAAGTCATCCCAAAGCGTTTTACTTTGCTGCGAAATTGATTTTAAAAGACCGTCGATTTCATTATTGGATGCTATGTTTTTTAGATGCATCGATAACTGATCAACCAGCTCATCTTTTTCAATCAGTTTTAAAGTTGAAGCTGTTAACTCTTTATTCTTTTGCTCAAGCTGGAGTTTGGCTTCTTTCTCTTTTTCTTCTATTTCAATAAAAGCACGTTTTTGTTTTTTTATTTTATGCTTGGTATAGATAAAGATTATGAACAGTAGAATAAAGAGAACTAAAGAATAGAGAATAACATTTATGCGCAACATTTTTTTTTCATGTTCTGCAATTAAAAGATTCTGTATTGCAATTTCTTTATCTTTTTGTTGGATACTCTCTTGATACTTGTCGCGTGTGGTTAAGAAATCAGCGTTACTTATGGTTCGTGTGCTAAAGTGCTTTTCGTTTATTTCAGAAGCTTTACGTAAGCGTTCACATGCTTGCCTATATCGTCCTACTTTGTATTCGAGCCATCCATACCTTTCAAGAATGGAAGCCTTATGGCTCATGTATCTTTTATTATTTTCAAGCGATAAATATGCTTTAGAGTAGTAATTTAAAGCCTTCGTGTAGTTCTTTATTCCCTCATAAGCTTCGGCCAAATGTGCATAAATTACTAATAAGTAGCCTTTTGTATTTTTCGGATCCTTAAGATCCTCAATTTTCTCAAATTGTTTTGCTGAAGCAATTAAAACAGGAATGGCTTCGTTATATTTCTTTTGTTTTAACAGAATTATGCCCTTTTCGGAATCGATGTAAGGTGTCTCTTTATTCCCTAGAGCATAACAAGAATCAAGATAAGTAAGAGCCATATTATAGTTCTCGAATTTTCTATGCGCTAAAGCGAGGTTAAAATATCTTGATCGCAACTGTGGAGTATTACAATTTGTTTTTTTTAGATTCTTCGATAATTCAACTGATTTATTTAGATACTTTATGGCATCACCTTTTTGGTAGAACAAATAGTTCAGAATACCATATTTATTATAAGCCTCTGATAATAAAAAAGTATCCTTAAACTGTTCTGCCAAAAAAAGCGCCTGACCTCCATAATCAAATGCAGAACTATATTTTTCGTTTACACGATAGATATCACTTAATGTAAGAATGGCTTCTAACAACTTGGTAGTATCCAAATCTGACGTAGCTGTATTAGATATTAATTTAAGGCGTATAATAGCCGAATCAGGATTAGAAACAGAGGTAATACTTAAATTCTGCATATCATCATACGATAAACTTTTAGTACCGTCTATGTCTACTGCTAAAGCAGAATAATAAAATATACTAAAGAATATTACTGGTAAAATAAGTTTCATAAAATATAGATATACAATTAATTAGTGGCTTTATTTCAAGATGAGAGTTATCCTTGTGTCTCATTAAAAAATCTTCAATGTCTCATTTTTGTCCTAGTGCAAAAATAGAAATTAAGACTTTCGATTCATAAAATTGCAATAGCTAATAAGAACTCAAATTGATAAAAATGCAAAACAAAAAATTATCATTAAAATTACGTATAGTTACTCTTTTAATAAGTTTCAGTTTTTTGTGTTCAGCGCAAAAAGCAAATCTAGAAAATTTTAATAATGGATGGTTTTTTACGGAGTCAGATTCTGTGAACTATTCATTAACTACCTACAGCCCCAAACATTGGCAAAAGCTCGATTTGCCTCATGATTGGAGTATTGCTTATGATTTTTCAAAAGAACTAGAAGGTTGTACAGCCTATTTGCCAGGTGGAATTGGTTGGTATAGTAAGGTTTTTAATACCCCAATTAGTAATGATCAGAAATGCTATATCATTTTTGATGGTGTTTATAACAATGCCGAATTTTGGTTAAACGGGATGCGTATTGGCGATCATCCTTATGGCTATGCCCCAATTTATTATGATTTAACAGATTTGCTAGCTCCCGAAGGACAAGAAAATCGAATTTCTGTTCGTGTTGATCACAGTAGATATGCCGATTCTAGATGGTATACAGGGTCTGGTATATACCGAAATGTACAGTTGTTGACTGTTGATAAATTGCATATTCCTGTCTGGGGAACATTTATCACCACTCCAAAAGTAAGCGATGAACTTGCGGTGGCTAATTTAAAAATAGAGATAGCCAATGATTATAGCATTAAAGAAGAAGCTCTTCTAATAACTGATATTTACGATCCGAAGGGCCAAAAAGTAAGTACGGTTGAGACTCCTGTTTCAGTAAATGCGAATGATAAAGTGACTTTTGAGCAAAATTTCGATATTAAAAATCCGCAGTTATGGGGCATTCAAACGCCTAACTTATATATGGCTAAATCTCGAATTCTGCTAAATAACAGAGTTCTTGAAACTCGAAATACTACTTTCGGAATACGTACTTTCCATTTTGATAAGGACAAGGGATTTTTCTTAAATGGAGAAAATATGAAGATTAAAGGAGTGTGCTTACACCACGATGCCGGAATTGTTGGTACAGCTGTGCCGAAGGATGTTTGGCGCCGAAGACTTCAATTATTGAAAGATGGAGGATGTAATGCAATTAGGAGTGCACATAACCCAGCCTCAGACGAGTTTTTAGATCTATGCGATGAAATGGGATTTTTGGTGCAAAATGAATTTTACGATGAGTGGGATTTGCCTAAGGATAAGCGATTCAATATGCAAGATAAGGTTGTAGATTATATTACTCGTGGACATTCTGAGCACTTTCAATTGTGGGCTGAAACGGATTTAAAAAATGTGATGTTGGCAAGTCGTAATCATCCTAGTATTTTTCAGTGGAGTATTGGTAATGAAATTGAATGGACTTATGCTGGTAACCGAGGTGCAACAGGTATTTTTAAAGAGGAAGATAAGGACAACAAAATGGATTGGACCAATTGGCGCACCGAAATACCTCCACATTCGCCTGAGCAAGTGCGCGAATACTGGAAGAACTTTCCTGAGCAAACATTTGATATGGGTACAACCGCAGCTAAATTAGCTAAGTGGACACGAGAATTAGATACTACACGTCCGGTTACAGCCAATTGTATTTTACCTACTTCTAGTTTCGAAACAGGATATACCGATGTGCTAGATATTGTAGGTTTTAGTTATAAGCCTCATAAATATGATTATTTCAAAAAAACGTATCCCGATAAGGTAATGATGGGAACAGAAAATGTACCTCGTTATTATGAATGGAAAGCAGTGAAGGATAGAGATTTTATTTCAGGATTATTTCTATGGACTGGAGTGGATTACATGGGCGAACGTAGAGTAAAGCATTGGCCTGACAAGGTAACACCGCAGGGGCCACTTGATATTGCTGGTTTTCCTCGTGGATCTTATTACATGTTTAAAGCCTTATGGCGCGATGATATTCCGGTAATTAGTATGTACTCTCAAACGCAGAAGAAATCGGTTTATAAAGTTGCGGAGAATGGTAAGGTTGTAGAAAAGAAAGAAGGATATTGGGAATTGGCTCCTAGAGAGTGGCAAAATGTAAATCCTCATTGGAATTATAATGATGGAGAATTTGCAATTGTTGAAGTTTATTCAAATTGTCCTGAAGTTGAGTTGTTCCAGAATGGTAAATCCTTAGGAAAACAGTATCTGAAAGATCAGGATGATTATACCTACAAATGGGCAGTTAATTATAAAGATGGCAAAATTGTAGCCAAGGGAACAAAAGACGGTAAAAAAACTTCTACCTCTCTTGAGACTGTTGGCGAACCTGCAGCCATTCGCTTAACTCCTGATAGAAAATCAATCCTTCCTAATAATACCGATGTTGTTCATGTAGTTGCTCAACTTATTGATAAAAAGGGTAGGGAAGTTAAAAATGTAGATACAGAAATTACTTTTGAAATTAATGGGGAATATCGTTTTTTAGGGACAGACTGTGGAAATACTAAGAAATTAGCTAGTTTTAAAGGTATGACAGTACAAACCGAATTTGGAAGATGTTTATTAATGCTACAAGCCACCAATATACCCTCAACCATTAAAGTTTCAGCCAAAGCAAAAACTGGTTTAGCACAGAATAAAATGCTAGAAGTAATTGTTAAGGAATAAAACTATGCATTAAGCTGAGTTCTTCAATTTTAACCGATCTCAGCTTAATAAGTTAGATAGGGATAATTGATAATTATTTATTTTTATAAGTGACATATAGATTGTTCGAGAATTATTTACTTTTGTGGCCTTAAATAACGCAATGTCAAAAGAAAGTATCCGAACATATCTATATGTTTTAATAACAATGGTTTGTTGGGCGTTCTCGTTTGTATGGTCAAAAGTTGCATACGAGTCCTTTAATCCAATTAGTACCATTTTTTTTCGTCTTATAATAAGCGCTTTTGTGCTAATTGCCTTTTTAAAAGTGAGTAAAAGGTGGGTTCCTATTCAGCGTAAGCATTATAAGGTTTTTGTAAGCTTAGCTTTTTTCGAACCATTCCTATATTTTATGGGCGAGAGCTTTGGTCTGAAGTTGGTATCGAGCACATTGGCAGCTGTTATTATTTCAACAATCCCATTAATTACTCCAATATTTGGGTGGCTTTTGTATAAAGAAAGAATTTCTCCTTTAACTATTGGCGGCTTAATTATTTCATTCTTCGGAGTTGGGATAATGATTTTTGAGAATGGCTTTGAGCTAGCAGCCTCATTGGTTGGAATACTACTGATGTTTCTGGCCGTTTTTTCTACTATAGGTTATGCGGTTACTTTAAAGAAATTGGCCAACGTTTACCCTCCAGTTACTATAATTGCATGTCAGAGTTTTATCGGAATTTTTATGTTTTTGCCGCTTTTTTTGATTCTCGATGTAAAAACTTTATTCGAAGCTAGTATATCTTCCTCTTCTGTTTTAGCCATTGTGCAGTTAGCTATTTTTGCCTCTTCAATTGCATTTATCTTTTTTACTAAGGCTATCAAAAAACTGGGTGTTACAAAAACAAATATGTTTATAAATCTGATACCTGTTTTTACAGCATTTTTTGCTTGGCTAATTCGAGGAGATGTTATTGATATGCAAAAGATAATTGGGATTACCATTGTAATATGCGGACTATTTATTTCTCAAATTAAATTTACAAAAAGTGAAGCTTGATTTAGAACGATATAAAGAAATGAGCCTGAATAAGGCCAAGGAAAATAAAGCCTTCTTAACTCGATTGAGGAAAAAAAAGCCAAAGGATTTGGATGCTGTTACTCATGATGCGCATGTTGATGCTTTTGAGAAAATAGATTGTCTAGAGTGTGCCAATTGTTGCAAATCAATAAGTCCAATAATTATAGATAGAGATATTGATAAAATAGCACGTCACCTCAAAATGAAAAGACCAGAGGTTATGGATCAGTACTTTATTCAGGATGAGGATAATGATTATGTATTTAAGGAAACACCGTGCCCGTTTTTAATGCCAGATAATTATTGCATGATTTACGAGGCTCGTCCGCGCGCCTGTAAAGAATATCCCCATACGGATAGAAAAAGGTTTTATCAGATTTTAAATCTTACTTATAAAAACACTTTTGTATGTCCGGCTGTTAACGAAGTTGTTGAAACATTAAAGGATACGTATTCGTAGTGTAATTTTGTGTATTTATGCACTAAATTTAATATTAGTGCGTTCTAGTTTTTGGGAAGTATATGAAGAAATCCATAATAGTCATATTAATAGCATGTTGTTCTCTTGTAATAAGAGCTCAAAAAGGCGGCAGTAGTACGTACGATTTCTTAAATCTTACTAGCTCAGCTAAAGTAGGTGCTTTAGGTGGAAATAATATCTCTTTAAAAGATAGTACTGATTTAAATATGGCTTACCATAATCCTGCATTATTACATGCTTCAATGGATAATAGTTTGGTGTTTAATTTTGTGCCTTATGTTGGAGATACGCAATATGGTTATGTAGGTTTTGGTAAGGAGTTTAAGAATGTGGGTACCTTTAGTATCGGCATTATGAATATGAATTATGGCGAGTTTGATAGAGCCGATGATGTTGGAAATATATTAGGTACATTCTCGGCTGCAGAGTATAGTTTTAACATTGCATATTCCCGACAGTTTTCTCCAAACTTTTCTATGGGTATGGCTATAAAGCCCATCTACTCAAAAATGGATACCTATCAATCGTTCGGAATAGCTACTGATTTTGGAATCGCTTATTTTAAAGCAGAATCAGGTTTTTCTTTTGGTGCAACTATTAAAAACTTAGGCTCCCAGATTACATCATATGACGATACATACGAAGAATTACCCACTGACTTTCAAATTGGTATTTCAAAAAAGTTGAAGCATGCTCCATTTCGTTTTTCAATAACAGCTCAAAATTTATTAGTTTGGGATACAGATATTGAAAATGAAGACGACAACTATGTAATTGACGACATTAGTTTTGGCGATAATCTATTACGTCATATGGTATTTGGGGTAGAATTTTTACCAACAAAAAATTTTCACGTTGATTTTGGATACAACCATAAACGAAGAAAAGAATTGGGTTACTCTGAAAAAATGTCGACAGCAGGCTTTTCATGGGGCTTTGGGTTCAAGGCTTATAAATTTCATGTAGCTTATGGCTCTGCTCGATATCATTTAGGAGGCACATCAAACCATTTCTCCATCTCAACAAACTTATCTAGTTTTTAGTTGTTAAAATTATTTCAAATTATTAGAATGTTACGATTGCCAAAAAAGCGTCGTTAAAAAAAACATTTTAACTATATTTGTTTTTAATGGATTATAGCACAGTATTTGTCTTGTGATTATAATCTCGTCATACATCTAAGCATACTAAATGAATAATAAAAAAATTAAACTTAATATACTAGGTTTATCATATAGTCAAACGCAGTCTGGTGCCTATGCATTAGTTTTAGCAGAGGAAGAAGGCGAAAGAAGAATTCCTATTATTATAGGTGGTGTAGAAGCACAATCTATTGCAATTAAGTTAGAAGGACTTGAGCCTCCACGCCCTTTAACACACGATTTATTTTTAAATTTCTCCAAAGCTTTTAAAGTAGAAATTACTGAGGTGATAATTTATAAGCTCGAGGAAGGTATTTTTTACTCAGAATTGGTTTGTATTAAGGATGGAGAAGAAATACGTATTGATTCACGTACATCAGATGCTGTTGCACTTTCATTAAGATTTAATTGTCCTATTTATACTTTTGATTCAATTATTGAAACAGCAGGTATAGTTTTGGAAGAAAGTAAAGAATCTGGTACGAAAGTTGATGTGTCAGAAAGCGCGAGTTCTACTTCAAATGATAAATATGGTAATCAATCTGTAGATGAATTGAAAAAATCATTGCAAGAAGCCATTGCCAAAGAAGATTACGAGAAGGCATCTGAAATTAGCGCCGAAATTAAGAAGCGCGAAGAGTAATTGCTAAAGTGATCATTTATATCTTATATTAATTTTCTATTTATAAAATTAGTATTCGAAGAGGTCTACAAAATATCTTATAAATTAATTTGGATGAAGAAACTCCTATTTTCAATGGTTGGATTATTCTTATTATCCAGACATAAGCAGTAATATGATTTTAAATGAGCCCAATGGGTTTTCTATTCATTCGCTATATCGCGGACTAATTGGTATGTTTGTACTAATCGCTATTTCTTATCTTTTTAGCGAAAATAAAAAAGCAATAGCATGGAAATCTGTTTTAGTAGGATTGCTAATTCAGGTTGTACTTGCAATTTCAATACTCAATATTGAGTTTGTTCAAGATTTCTTCGAGTTTGTGAGTAAGGGATTTGTAAAGATTTTAAATTTTACAGAAGCAGGAAGTGCCTTTTTGTTTAAAAGCTTTTCATCAGGCGAAATAGAATCGCCATTAATGAATTTTGCCTTTATAATTTTACCAACAATAATTTTCTTTTCTGCTTTAACTAGTGTCCTTTTTTACTTCGGAATTATTCAAAAAGTAGTTTATGTATTAGCTTGGCTGATGTCTAAGTTTATGAAACTATCTGGTGCAGAAAGCTTATCTGTGGCAGGTAATATATTCTTAGGTCAAACAGAATCTCCTTTGATGATTAAGAACTATCTTGATAAAATGAACCGTTCCGAAATAATGCTTGTGATGGCAGGAGGAATGGCTACTTTAGCAGGAGGAGTATTGGCGGTTTACATTAAAATATTGGGAGGTGGAGATCCTGCTCAAGAGTTGATGTATGCAAAACATCTTTTAACCGCTTCTATAATGGCTGCACCTGGAGTTATTGTAATATCTAAGATACTTGTACCACAGACTGAACCTATAAAAAATGAAGTTGAAGTAAGTAAAGAAAAGGTTGGCAAAAATGTTTTGGATGCTATAAGTAACGGAACTGGCGAAGGGCTTAGGTTAGCTGTAAATGTTGGTGCAATGCTTTTGGTATTTATTTCCTTCATTGCATTTGCAAATTATATGTTTTTAAAAGTGGGCAGTTTTACTGGCTTAAATGCAATAATTGCCGATAGTACAGGTGGCCAATATACTGAACTAAGTTTGCAATATATATTAGGTCAATTATTTTCACCTATAATTTGGCTATTGGGCGTATGCTCTGAAGATATTAGTTTGGTAGGAAGAGTTTTGGGTGAGAAAATTATTATGACTGAGTTTTTAGGTTATGTAAGTTTAAGTGAGCTCAAAGAAGCTGGAGCTTTTTTTGAGGCCAAATCAATTTATATGGCTACATATATTCTTTGCGGGTTTGCCAATTTTGCTTCAATCGGTATTCAAATTGGAGGAATAGGCGCATTAGCACCCGGTAAAAGAATTTTACTAACTCAGCTTGGTATGCGTGCTCTATTAGCTGGCACACTTGCGTCGTTATTATCAGCAACAATAGTTGGTATTATTATAGGCTAATGTTTGATTGTTGATCATACAATAGTTTTATTATTAGTGTAACTTATCCGAAAGGGTAGGCGTCCTACAATTAGAAATAAAACTATTTGCTATGAATAAGATTAAATTAAATGCTGTAATTATTAGTCTGTTTTTGATACAGGCCTGCCTACCAATTAATGCCCAAAAGGTTGTTATAGATCAAATTGAGAAAGATTTTAATAATATCTCATCCGTTGTTGTAAAAGGATCTTTTTGTAAAGTTGATGTGCTAGGCCAAGGCGGAAGTACCGTATTCCTAAGAGGAGAACTAAAAAGTAATAAAAACCGTGATGATATAAAGTTCAAGTATAAAGAGAGTGGCTCTACACTTGAAATTTGGCTTGAAAGACCTAAATCAGTAAGAGGTTCATTTAATGGTTTAATAGAATTAAAAGTACCTAAAAACACTAATGTAACAGTAGATAATTCATCAGGAAGTGTTAATGTTTCAAACATTGGTCAGAGTACAGTAGAATTATCAGCCAGCTCTGGAAGTGTGAAGGCGGATAATATAGATAGTAATCTGAAGTGCACAGCTAGCTCAGGTAGTTTAAAAATATCCAATATATCGGGTAATGTAGTTGGTAAATCGTCATCAGGAAGTCAAAGTTTTAGTAAGATAGGAGGGACTTTAAATACAACTTGTTCATCTGGCTCAATCAGAATTGATGATGTAAATGGTCAAACAGTTAGTACGTGTTCATCAGGAAGCCAGTATATTAAGAATGTAAATAATGGTCTTAAAGCAAAAGCTTCATCGGGCTCAATCCATATTGAAAACGTATTAGGCGATGTTACAGCAGGAGTGAGTTCTGGTAGCATAAAAATGTCTAACGTAACAGGTGCTTTAAATATTAATTCGTCAAGTGGGTCTCAATCAGGATCTTCGATTTCTTTAACAGGAAATTCATCTTTCCATTCTTCATCAGGAAGTATAAAAATGCAATTAAATAATCCGGTTAGTGAGCTGTCATTCAATTTATCAGCATCTTCGGGTTCGTTAAATGCTAAAGGTATAAGTTCACGTAAGAAATTGGTTTCTGAAAATGGACCAATACAAATAAAAGGTGTGAGTAGTTCAGGAAGTCAGAGCTATAATTAAAATATTATTTATGATTTGTAAACTGTCAATTGCTTTTATGTGATTGGCAGTTTTTTTGTATATTCAAATGCTCGAATGGCAACACAAGCAATTTATTAACTAAATAAAAATAGTAAATGAGCGCATTCGATTATTCAATAACTTACCATATTAATAGTGATTTAAGTGATGATTCGCCTAAAAAATACATCAATTGTATTGAGGCACAAATTTATGTAAATTCCTTATCAGGAACAACGTTACAAGTCGGGCGGGTTTTTCTTAAAATTATACTGCTAACACAAGCGAGGAAGAATAGATATTATTTTCAGAATATATTTAACGCATATTCGTCTACGAAGAATTTAGCCAGTAATGTACTTTGCATTCCGCTTGATGATTTTGATGCACCCTTAACTATAAATTGCTCCTCGTCTGATTTTAAAACTGATATTTGTTTAATTGAAAGTATTGAGCTTTTGCCAAGTTTTAGAGGTAAGGGCTTAGGTAAAACTATTATTGGCGATATCATTCACCGTTTTGGCCCAATGTGTTCAGCGTTCTTTGTGCAGGCAGTTCCTTTTCAGTTAAAAGTAATGCGGATATTGGTTGATGAAATGGATGATTTTACAAAGCAAATGCAATACAACGATGCACAATTTGATGAAGAAAGTGCACAGTTTAAATTGTACGCGTTTTTTCAAAAATCAGGTTTCGATTTATTAAACGATGGTTATTTTGTGCGCGAAAATCATCCAATTATTGAAATATAGGGCGCAAATTATGCTGAGCTTCATGCAATTATGAAATAAAATTTTGGTGGTAATAAAATAAATATCTACTTTTGCACTCCAATGTTCTTGAGGGGCAAGATAAAGTGGTTGATAATGAGTATTTAAGCCCGCCTCCAGGATGTAATTTTAAAAGTTTAATTGTATGTACGCGATCGTAGAAATTGCAGGACAACAGTTTAAGGTTGAAAAAGACCGCAAAATTTTTGTACACCGTTTAGCTCATGAAGAAGGAGCTGCTGTAGAGTTTGACAAAGTAATGCTTATTGACAACGAAGGTAATGTTCAAGTTGGTGCCCCAGTTGTAGAAGGAGCTAAAGTAACTGCAAAGGTACTTGCACATGTTAAAGGTGATAAAGTAATCGTTTTCAAAAAGAAAAGAAGAAAAGGTTATAAAAAGAAAAACGGTCACCGTCAACAGTTTTCTCAAATTCAGATTGAAGACATTTTAGTTGGATAATTAAAAAATTAGAATAAGATGGCACATAAAAAAGGAGTCGGTAGTTCGAAGAATGGACGTGAGTCAGAAAGTAAGCGTCTTGGTGTAAAGATTTTTGGTGGTCAATCTGCTAAAGCTGGAAACATCATTATTCGTCAGAGAGGAACACAACATCACCCAGGTGAAGGTGTAGGTATGGGAAAAGACCACACTATCTTTGCTTTAGTTGATGGAACTGTTACTTTCCGCAAAAAAAGAAACAATAAATCTTACGTTTCAGTTGAGCCTTTAGCTGCTGAATAGTAAAAAGATTTAGAAAGATTTTAAGAGTCTCTTGTTTTTGTTACTTTCGTAGCAAATTCAGGAGACTTTTTTTATACAGACATTTTTGTTTGTATCTTGCTGAGAGATAAAGAAATAATTAATAACAAAATTGATTTATAACCATCAGTTATTAAGGTACATAAATCGGTTTATAGAATATCATCTATAATGCTTACGCTAAAATTCATTCAAGAAAACAGGGAAACGGTTATTGAGCGTTTAAAGGTAAAACGTTTCGATGCTGCCGCAGTGGTAGAAAACATTATTGAGTTAGATAATAATCGAAAATCTACTCAATCAGAAGTTGATCAGCAACAGTCAGAGATGAACTCCTTGTCGAAAGAAATAGGAATGCTTTTTAAGCAAGGAAAGGCCGAAGAGGCTAATGCTGCTAAAAGTAAAACTGCTGAGCTTAAAGAGAATATTAAATCATTAAATACTAAGTTAAACGAAATCAATACTCACTTAGATGCTGAGCTTGTTAAATTGCCTAATATTCCACATCCAACAGTTCCAGAGGGAAATAGCGATGAGGACAATCAGGTTGAGAAAACATGTGATGCAAATATTCCTGAATTAGGAGAAGGCAAATTGCCGCATTGGGAATTGATTAAGAAGTACGATATTATCGATTTTGAGTTGGGTACTAAAATTGCTGGAGCAGGATTTCCTGTGTACAAAGGTAAAGGTGCTCGTTTGCAGCGTGCTTTAATCAACTTCTTTTTGGATGAAGGACAAAAAGCCGGATATAATGAGGTGTTACCTCCTATCCTAGTAAATGAAGCTTCTGGTTTTGGTACAGGTCAGTTACCAGATAAAGAGGGGATGATGTATCATGCAACCGCAGATAATTTATACCTTATTCCTACGGCAGAAGTTCCGGTAACCAATATTTATCGTGATGAGGTTGTAAAAGAAGAAGATCTTCCTCTGAAAACTATGGCTTATACGCCTTGTTTCCGTCGTGAAGCTGGTTCTTGGGGAGCTCACGTTCGTGGTTTAAATCGTTTACATCAGTTTGATAAAGTTGAGATTGTACAAATTTCACATCCTGAGAAGTCTTATGAGGCTTTGGATGGAATGGTTGCACATGTTGAGAACTTAGTAAATAAATTGGGTTTACCTTATCGTTTATTACGTTTGTGTGGTGGAGATATTAGTTTCACATCTGCTTTAACGTTTGATTTTGAGGTGTTTTCGGCAGCTCAGGAGCGCTGGTTAGAGGTAAGTTCTGTTTCTAACTTCGAGAATTACCAAGCTAACCGATTAAAGTGTCGTTACAAGGGTAAGGATATGAAAAAGCCGGAGCTAGCACATACATTAAATGGAAGTGCTTTAGCTGTACCGCGTATTTTAGCGGCTATTCTTGAGAATAACCAAACAGCTGATGGTATTAAAATACCTGAGGTTTTAGTGCCTTATACAGGCTTTGATATTATTAATTAGTCCCATTTTGGGTATATAAAATAAGATAGAAGGAACTTTTTAGGGTTCCTTTTATTATCAATTTAAGTTTATGTTTGTATTCAATACTACATTTGTTGTAACAGTTGCTGCGTTCGAAAAGTGGCACGCATGGCAAAAGGGCACTTATATGCCATTGCTTAAAAATTTATTGCCAGGTGCTGAGGTCAAAACCTTCGAGGTACTTAGTGCTGATCAACAAGAAGGGCGTACATTGTCTGTTCAATGGCGAGTTGCAACTCCAACTGATTTGGAAGTTTTAAATAAGCAATCACCTGTTGTATTAGGGCAAATGGCATCAGAATTCGGCTCCGATGCTCTTTTCTTTAGTTCTATATTAAAAGAAATTTAATTGCGTAAAGAGCGCATTATATTAGGTATTGACCCAGGAACTACTGTTATGGGTTACGGCATTCTAAAGATTGTTGATAATAAACCTTCTGTTGTATCCATGGGGGTTGTTGAGCTTAAGAAGTACGATAATCACTATATAAAACTGAAGAAGATTTTTGATACAGTGGTTCGTTTGTGTGATACTTATCTACCTGATGAATTAGCTATTGAGGCTCCTTTTTTTGGTAAAAATGTTCAATCCATGCTTAAGCTGGGCAGGGCACAAGGAGTAGCCATGGCAGCTGCTTTATCTCGTGATTTACCAGTTTTTGAATATGCTCCACTAAAAATTAAGATGGCCATTACTGGTAATGGTCGATCGAGTAAGGAGCAGGTGGCAAACTTTCTGAATAAATATCTGAAAATAGAATCAGAACCAAAGTATTTGGATGCTACTGATGGTTTAGCTGCTGCACTTTGTCATTACTTCCAAAATCAGTCACTTAAGCCAGAAAAGAAGGTGAATAGTTGGAAAGAGTTTATGAGTAAAAATCCAACGAGGGTTAAGAAATAAATTTATTCCAATATATAGAAATAACAAAAGGAGCCCTAGAGCTCCTTTTTGTATTTTATGTGGTTTAACTAATAGATAGTTAAAGTTGTTCCTTTATTTTATTAGCTGTTGCCTCAAATTCTTCAGGCGAGAATTTAAGTTTAGGATTGGAAAAGTTAACCGTACCCTCACTTTGCAGAGGAATTAAATGAATGTGAGCATGCGGTACTTCTAATCCAAGTACTACCATCCCAACGCGTTGCGAAGGAATTGCTTTGTCAATAGCTAAAGCAATTTTTTTTGCGAATACAGTTAAACCCTTTAATAGATCATCTTCTAAATCAAATATATAATCTGTTTCTTGTTTCGGAATCACTAAAGTGTGTCCTTCATGAAGCGGATTAATATCTAAAAATGCAAAAAAATGGTCATCCTCAGCAATTTTATAGCTTGGGATTTCACCTTCAACTATTTTTGAAAAAATGGAAGACATAGTGCCTTGTTTTTAAAGTGAAATATCAACAACTTCAAAAGTCATTATTCCTGAAGGAACCTTAATTTCAGCCTGCTCTCCTACTTTTTTACCCAATAAACCTTTTGCTATTGGTGTAGAAATAGAGATTTTTCCTTCCTTAAGATTAGCTTCGCTTTCTGGTACTAAAGTATAAGTCATAGTGGCGTTATTCTTAAGGTTTTTAAGTTTTACCTTATTTAATAACTGCACTGTTGATGTATCAATTTTAGATTCGTCAAGTACACGCGAGTTTGCTAATATATTTTTCATTTTAGAAATTTTCATTTCTAATAAACCTTGTGCTTCTTTTGCTGCATCGTATTCGGCATTCTCTGATAAATCACCTTTATCTCTGGCTTCAGCTATTTGACGAGAAATACTAGGACGCTCAACTGATTCTAATTGCTTCAACTCTGCTTTTAGCTTTTTTAATCCCTCCTCAGTGATATAGCTAATATTCGACATATTTATTCCTCCTATTATTGTTATCTGTTTGTAAACTTGATTGATATAAAAAAATAAAAGAATCCCGGTCTCCCGAAACTCTTTGTTGCAAATATATAAATTCTGAGATGAATTTAAAAATATCGCTTAGTATTCGGGGCGTTTCAGTATTTCTGAGTAGATTATTGCTTGGCGCGCATTAAACCAATTTTCCTCAGTTTCGTCTTCAACTTCGATTGGCTTTTGTTGTTTGGTTTTATTGGTTGCCTTTGCTTTGGTATCTAATGTTGATATTCTATCTAATTGCCTTTTCTTTTCTTCAATAGTAATTTCCCTAGGTTTTGGTTCCGGTTTCTTGAATAATTCAGGATCTGGTTCGAAATTCTCAACAGGAGTGGGCTCTATTCGTGGCTCATCAAATAGCTTTTTAAACTCCGGTAGTAAATCATCAAGAACGCTCCCCGAATCAGGCTCTGCCGAAGGAGTTGGTGAGATGGTTTTCTTGCGCTGATTATTTTTCTTAATCATACTAAAAACAGCAGCTAAAACTGCGAAAACCAAATATAATATTGTTCCTAAATCATCCATAAATTACTATTCCGTTTTAAAACGAGCAATAAAGTTAAAAATTATCTGTTGATAACGTATATGTTTTGATTTTTTTTAGATTTTTGTAGGCGCATCGATAAAGCAATATCACAAATGATACAACAAATTAAATTACCACTTTTTATATTACTCTTATTTACTACTTTAAGCGGATGTGTTAAAGATAGTGAGGACATTATACCTAATGTTAGATTTCATGCCGAAGTATTGAATTTTGAAACTGATCCTAATTACAACCAACAAAATCCTCAGATTATTCGACGCGATAGAAATGGGTTCTCAATAGGGCATTATGGAGTTGCTGTATATAAAGTTGGTGCCGGAATTGTTTATGCCTTTGATCTGATGTGTCCTTACGAAAAATCGGGCACTAGTTTAGTGCAAAAGCAAGATGATGATAATTATAAGTGTCCTACGTGTGGATCAACGTATTCTGTAATGACTCAATATGGTTCATTACTAGAAGGGCCATCAAAATTTGCATTGAAGCCTTATAGAGCAGAAATAGATGGTAATCATTTAATTATTGCCAACTAAGCCCCCTGAATAACTTTTAAGAAATCTTCTACAGTCCAAGTAGCACCTTCTGCTATTACTTGGGCTTTATTGTAGTATAGCTCTCGTTCTTCTAATTTTTCGCTAATAAACTGCAGTAATTCTTCTCCGGATTTGCCTTCTATTAAAGGGCGTTTATTTTTCGAAGTCATTAATCTATCAAATACCACCTGAGGAGTTAAATGTAAGTAAATACTTAGGCCTGTTTGATTCATTAATTCCATATTATCGAAAAAACATGGTGTGCCACCTCCTGCACCAATAATTATATTTTCAATGTCACTTACTTCTTTTAAACAGATAGATTCTATTTTACGGAAATGAGTTTCTCCATCTTCTTCAAATATCTGAGGAATCGTTTTATGGTATTTATTTTCGATATAATGGTCAAGGTCGATAAAGTTCCAATTCATTGCCTCTGCAATCCATCTACCCATAGTAGATTTACCACTTCCCATATATCCTATTAAATAAACTCTTTGTGTCATTGCTCTATTGGTTGTTGTGTTTATTTAGCTTCTTTAATTCATCGAGTACATCAGATACTTTACCTTCAAGTTGATCTATCTTTAACTCAAGCTCATCGTTGTTATCACTAACCATAGAATCAACAAATATTGAATTCACTAACGACAAGCCAAATATACCACCTGTTAATACGATAAAGATAAAATATAAGTAGGTAAAGAAAGCTTTAACTTCTGAGAAATTCTCGGTGATATCTTCAGGAATCTCAAACCATCCCTCAACGGTAAATATTTTAAATATTGAATAGAGCGATATTATTGGATCTTTAAAATAAGGCGATCCACTTTGATGAAAAATATAGAATGATAAAATTCCGATGATAAAAATGTAGATAACAAAACCTATTAAAACAAAAACAGAAGCTTTTAAAGCACGCTGAATACCTTGTACTAGGTTATTAACATCAGGTATAAATTTGAAAAACCGGAACGCCTTAAAAACCCGCAGTATTCTGAATACTAATAGGAAACTAAAATCAACAAAGCTTAAATTAAATGCGAAAGTAATAAGTGCAGGTACTGAAAGAAGCACTAAAACAAAGTCGAACCTGTTCCAATTAGATTTAAAGTAATTGGTAAAACCATATTCACGAACCTTTATTAATAACTCAATAATAAAAAGAACTGTAATGGAATTATCAACAAGGCCATATATAAAATTTTCTTCGTTTACGGGTAGATAACCACCAATAACTAGAACTACCGAATTGATTAGGATTAGAGATAATATAAACTTATCATTTAAAAACAGCTTTTTTCCCATCTCCTATAGTAATCAATTCGGTAATTATAATTTATTGTTGTTCGAATAAATTCATTTGATCTTCGTCATCTTCTTGTGTAGGTTTTTCTGGCTCTGGCTCTACTTCCTTTTGCCTTATAGGTTCTAGCTCGTTAATTTTTGAAACTTGATAAGTCGATAAACGCTTACCACGAGCTTTAAAGCTTTTTACGCCAATAAATTCGTCTACTTCAACAATTACATTTTCACGTTCCTTATCGTCACCTCCAAATTTTACTTCTAAGCGAGGGTAATCTACCTCAGTAATTCTAACTAGGTACGATTTAGCATGCTCTCCTATAAAACTCTGTTTTTTATTAGAAGCTTCGAGTTGGAATCGCTTGATGTAAAAGTATTTTTGGTCGCCATCGTAGAATGCAACAGACCAAACTTTATCGGGATTAAACTTCTCAATAATATGAATATCGTCTTCGTAATGATTGGTTAAATCAAAACTAGTATGGTAAAATTCGCCTGATTTTGTGATTACTAAAATAGAATCATCTGCATGGAACTCGCCCAAATAATCACCTCTGCTATCAGAGTTTAATCGCAATACATCTTTATCGAACCAAATTTTTCTTCCACCTAAAGTGGATACACCTTTTTTACGAAGCGCTACTTTCTGAACTTCATATTTTGAAAGAATGTTACCCATGGCACCTCTTCCTTTAATGGCAAGTTCAGCCATGTCGTAGTCAAAAACTAGGTTTCTTACTCTAGCCTTAGGGCGAAGAATTACTTTAAGTACTTCGGCCTCTCCATTTGGGTTGGCGCTAAAGTATAATACATCAGAACCAACAGTTCCTTTAGTTACATTATACTCCTTATCGCGCGTTATACCTGTTACAGCAAAACGTTTTACATAGGTTGTACCTTTTTTACCATCGCGATAAGCCACGTTGTAAATGGTACGTGTATCTGATTTTTTGAATACTGCGAGGTGCATAATTCCCTTACCAACAAAAGCTTTATCAGATACTTTAGTGATTAGGTAGCGCCCATCTTTGTAAAACAAAATAATATCGTCAATATCAGAACAATCGCAAACAAATTCATCTTTACGTAGCGATGTTCCCATGAAACCTTCATCGCGATTGATGAATAACTTCTCGTTTTTAACAACTACTTTGCTAGCTTCAATATTTTCAAAACTTCGGATTTCAGTCATTCTAGGATGATCTTTTCCGAAGGTTTTTTTAATATGCTTGTAGTAAGCTATGGTATAAGGGATGATGTTTTCAAGGTGGTTTTTCACTTCAACCATCTCATCATCTAAACCTTTGATATAATCGTTTGCTTTATCAGAGTTGAACTTTAATATTCTGCCCATTTTAATTTCAAATAGGGCTGTTAAGTCATCTCTGTTAATTTCTCTTCTGAATTTTGGTTTCCAAGGTTCAAAGCATTTGTCTAAGAAGTCAATAGCTTCATCTTTACTCTCAGAATTTTCGTAGCCAGCTTCTTTATACATGCGCTCTTCAATGAAAATCTTTTCCAATGAAGATTTGTGCCAGGCTTCTTCTAGCTCTGACAATCTTATTTCTAATTCACGTGTTAGAAGCTCTACTGTATGGTCGGTATTTTGTCTTAGAACTGAAGAAACGCCTACAAATTTAGGTTTGTTATCTTCAATTAAACAACAGTTTGGCGATATAGATATTTCGCAATCGGTAAACGCATAAAGCGCATCTATCGTTTTATCTGTTGATACATTATTTGGAAGATGAATCAATATCTCAACTTTATCAGAGGTATTGTCATCTATCTTTTTAATCTTAATTTTTCCCTTATCGTTGGCCTTGATGATAGATTCTATAAGGCTAGAGGTATTCTTCCCGAAAGGAATATCGCAAATATTTAAGGTTTTGTTGTCTTCCTTAATAATCTTTGCACGCACTTTAACGGCACCACCTCTTGCTCCATCGTTGTAACGAGATACATCAATCATCCCGCCAGTAGCGAAATCAGGAAAGATCTCGAAAGGCTTGTCCTGAAGGTAGGCTATACTTGCATCAATTAGCTCATTAAAGTTGTGAGGTAATATCTTTGAGGCTAAACCTACAGCAATACCTTCAACCCCTTGTGTTAATAATAATGGGAATTTTACCGGAAGTGTGATAGGTTCCTTATTTCTACCATCGTAACTTAATTTCCAATTGGTAGTTTTCGGATTGAAGACCACCTCTTGCGCAAATTTTGTTAATCGGGCCTCAATATATCGAGGTGCAGCAGCTCCATCTCCTGTGGCAACATTACCCCAATTACCTTGGGTATCAATTAATAAATCTTTTTGTCCGAGTTGTACCAAAGCATCACCAATTGAAGCATCCCCGTGAGGGTGAAACTGCATGGTAAACCCAATAATATTGGCCACTTTATTATACCTGCCATCATCCATTCGGCGCATGGCGTGAAGAATACGGCGTTGTACGGGTTTTAAACCATCGTTAATGTGCGGTACGGCTCTTTCGAGGATTACATACGAAGCATAATCTAAAAACCACTCTTGATACATTCCGCCAAGGTGCGTTATTTTAGTATCACTAGTAGCCAGTTCGTTTTGTTCACTGGCTTCGTTGTTACCTTCGTTATTTATATTCTCTAATTCTTCGTTATTCGGTGTTGTGTGTTCGTCGCTCATGCTTACAAATGCATTTTTAAGGATTGTGTGATCTAGGCAATGTCTTCCTCAACTACGAGGTTATCGATAATAAAGTTTTGGCGGTCGGGAGTATTTTTACCCATATAGAATGTGAGTAGATCTTTAATGCTATCCCCTTTTCGTAAGCGAACTTGCTCAAGTCTAATATCTTTACCAATAAAGTTCTTAAACTCATCAGGACTAATTTCACCCAAACCTTTAAATCGAGTTATTTCAGGACTTGCACCAACTTTTTTCATAGCTGAAATACGTTCTTCTTCTGAGTAGCAATAAAAGGTTTTCTTTTTATTACGAACCCTAAATAAAGGAGTTTGTAAAATGTAAACATGACCTTGTTTTACCAATTCGGGGAAGAATTGTAGGAAGAAGGTTAATAGCAATAACCTAATGTGCATTCCATCCACATCGGCATCGGTACTTATAATTACATGGTTGTAACGAAGCGTATCTAAGCCTTCTTCGATATTCAGTGCAGCTTGCAATAGATTAAATTCTTCGTTTTCGTAGACTACCTTACGTGTTAAGCCAAATGAATTTAATGGCTTACCGCGTAAACTAAATACGGCTTGTGTTTTAACATCGCGAGCTTTTGTAATGGAACCACTGGCCGAATCTCCCTCGGTTATAAATATTGATGAGTCGAGATTTCCTTCTTTCTGTGTACTATAGTGAATTTTACAATCGCGCAATTTTTTATTGTGCAGGCTAACCTTTTTAGCTCTTTCACGTGCCAGCTTTTGGATGCCTGATATTGCTTTACGCTCTTTCTCCGACTCCAAAATCTTTTTCATTAAAAGATCGGCCGTTGTTGTATTTCTATGTAGGTAATTATCGAGTTCTGTTTTTACAAAATCTACAACATAATTACGAACCGAAGGACCATTAGGACCCATATCCTTAGAACCTAATTTAGTTTTTGTTTGAGATTCAAAAACAGGCTCTTCAATTTTTATACTGATGGCTGCAATAACTCCTGTTCTGATATCAGAAACATCGAAGTTTTTATTGTAAAATTCTCTTATGGTTTTAACCAAAGCCTCGCGGTAAGCAATTTGGTGTGTTCCACCTTGTGTGGTATGTTGTCCGTTTACAAAGGTGTAATACTCCTCGCCATATTGGTTACCATGTGTCATGGCTACCTCAAAATCTTCACCTTTAAGGTGGATGATAGGGTAGATACCTGGCGAAGTCATGTTTTCATTTAATAAATCGACTAAACCATTTTTCGATTTAAAAACATTGCCATTAAAATGTATGGCCAAGCCCGTATTTAAATAAGTGTAGTTACGTAATAAAGGCTCTATATACTCTTCGCGATAGTTGTAACTTCCGAATATTGTGGTATCTGGTTTAAACGATACGAATGTACCATTTTCTTCGTTTGTTGGTTCAACATCAAATTCTTCAATTATATTACCACCACTGAATACTACTTTCTTGCATTCTCCTTCACGGTAGGCTATAACTGTAAATATTGTAGAAAGTGCATTTACCGCTTTAATACCAACACCATTAAGACCAACAGATTTTTTAAAAACCTTAGAGTCATACTTGGCACCAGTATTCATTTTTGAGGCTACATCAATAACCTTACCTAGTGGAATACCTCTACCATAATCTCGGATTACAACTTCTCCTTCAGCTACGGTGACTTCAATTTTTTTTCCAAAGCCCATCATATATTCATCGATGGAGTTATCCATTACTTCTTTTAGTAATACATAAATACCATCATCGGGGTAGGAACCATCGCCAAGTTTACCAATGTACATTCCTGGTCTTCGTCGGATGTGTTCTTTCCAATCGAGCGTTCTAATCGCATCTTCAGAATATTGTTGAGACATATTAAAGTACTTTTGCTAATTGAGTTTGAGGAACATTTATCCGAAGTGATGGATAAAAATTCCCCCAAATATAGTAAAAGGGGCGAATGATTGGTAATTCTTTTTTCAACATGTAGTGTTAGGTACTTCTGAAAGCCTTAATTTTTCAGGGATTCAAGCTATGTTAACAAGTTGTTTTATTGTACCAATATTATTAAGTTTTCTGAGCAAAATACTCTGTTGTTATACATAATTTGGAGCTCTAAAATGCCCTAATTGTGTTCTTAATTAATATAACAACGTGCTTGAGATGCATAATGGCTTACTAGAGTAGCATATTGACCTATAAAAGCCTTATAATGGGGTGTGAGAGTATCATAATGAGCTACTAAATACACATAATGTGGTGTAAAACCCGCATGTTGTCATGAAAAAGAGTCATACTGTCATGAAAAAGTACTTTTAGCTTGTCTTTTACTAAAAAGGTGGAACGTATAAAAACAACAAAAGGATGCTAAATTAATAACATCCTTTTGATATATTTTAAGTTATGCCTTAGGGCATTTTGTACATGTATGCATTGATATTCATGCCGGCTCCTACAGAAGTCATCATAACATTGTCGCCGCTCTTTAACTCTTGTCCTTCAATTTCGCCTCTACAAATAAGATCAAATAAAGTTGGAACAGTTGCTACTGATGAATTACCTAGTGATTTAATGGTCATAGGCATAATGCTATGGTCGATATTGCGCTCGCCATACAAACGATAAATACGCTTAAGAATGGCTTCGTCCATTTTAGCATTAGCTTGATGTATAAGCACTTTGTTTACATCAGTTAATGTCATATTGTTAGCATCTAAACACTCTTTTGCAAGCTGTGGAACTGTTGTAAGTGCATAGTTGTATAAACGACGACCAAACATTTTTAGGTATAGATGATCGCTCTTCAACTCAGGATTGTAAGATTCATTCATCTGTAAAAGGTCAATGTGTTCTTCAGTGTCAGTTCTGGTTACGTGCTTAAGAATTCCAACAGGTTCTTCGCTTTCAACTGCTTCAAGTAATGCAGCTCCTGCTCCATCAGCAAATATCATTGAATCTCTATCGTGTGGATCCATCATGCGCGTAAGTGTATCGGCTCCTATTACTAGGGCACTTTGTGCATCGCCCGATTTAATGTAGTAGTTAGCCTGTACCATTGCTTGAGTCCAGCCTGGGCAACCAAAAGTGATATCATATGCGACACACTTTGGGTTTTTTATCCCCAATTTTTTCTTTACTCTTGAAGCTAATGTGGGTAATATATCAGGAAATTGACTTCCGTGTTTAACGTCGCCAAGATTATGAGCAACTATGATGTAATCTAGTTTCTCCCTATCGAAGTTTGCACTTTCAATGGCTTTTTCACCAGCAAAGGCAGCAATATCAGAAGTAACGTGGTTTTTATCCGCTACTCTGCGTTCAGCAATATCAGTAATTTGCTCAAACTTTTCTACAATCTCTTGTCCGAGTGTTTCAATTTTACTACCATCCTCGTTAAGGAACTCTTGGTTTGTAAAATCCATGTTTTTTACCACTACAGGTGGGATATATGACCCCGTTCCGGTGGCAACAGCATAAATTTTCATTGTCAACTTTTTCGATTTTACTAAAAAGATATGGCTCTTGCTAGAAAGCTATATCTGTATTTTATATAATAATATAGAAACTGGATTTAGGTAGTGTCTATTTTATTGTTGTTTGTAATATTTTAATTCAAATGTTTTTCCATCCCACTCACCATAGGTGAAATATTTTACCCAATCGCCCAGGTAAATAAATCTACTATTTTGGTTAAAGGCTTGGTCGAGCGCTAAATGACGATGCCCAAAAATAAAAAAGTCATAATGTTCCTTTTTCAATATTTCGTTGGCATAAAGCATCAACCATTCTTTGTCTTCACCTAAAAAGTCGAAACTTGCGGCTTCTTCATTCTGAGTTCTACTATGTGTAGACCATCGTTTTGCAAAACCTATGGCAAAGTTAGGATGTAATTGTGCAAAAAGCCACTGGCAAAACGGATTAACAAACATTTTTTTTAAAATGTTGTAAGTTTTGTCGTAAGGCCCTAATCCATCGCCATGTGCTAAGTAAAACTTTTTGTCTCCAAAGGTTTTTACTAAAGGCTCTCGGTGCACAATAACCCCTGTTTCTGATGGGAGGTAATCATAAACCCAAATATCATGGTTGCCAGTAAAGAAATGAACCGGAATACCGGCGTCAGTTAATTCACATATTTTTGCAAGAACTCTTACAAAGCCTCTAGGGGCAACATGTTTGTACTCGTGCCAGAAATCAAATATATCACCAAGTAAATATAGCTCTTCTACATCGTGCTTAATGGAATCGAGCCATTCTACAAATCTTTTCTCGTGTGCTTTAGGATCCTTTATTGATGGCGCTCCTAAATGTACATCTGATGCAAAATATATTTTCTTCCCTTCTTTAACTTCAGTCATATTCCCTCTACTTGCAAATCAGATATTGTAACGCTTATTTTAGTAATTCGTTCAGCTTCTCATCTAAAATTCTACCAAATAAGTCTTTTCCAATAATTTCTTGGTCTTTGCTTATTAAATAGTTTGCCGGTAAGCGTTGAATATTATAGGTGCGAGCAGGGCGCGATGCAGTGTATTGTAAATCACTAACGTTTATCCAAGGTAAAGCATCTTTTTCAATGGCTTCTTCCCACAATATTTTACTTCTATCAAGTGAAACTTGATAAACCACAAAACCTTTGGATTTATACTTATCGTATATCTTTTTTAAACGCAAATTCTCTTTTCTTGATTCTACATCCCATGATGCCCAAAATGACACCAATACCATTTTCCCTTTAAGGTCAGACAGACGGTGTTCTTTTCCATCCAGATCTTTCTCGTTAATGTCTGGTATGTTTTGTGGGGCTTCGTTAAATAGTTTTGCTTGCGTAGCGGCTGCCCTTTGCTCCTTTTTAATGGTTAAAACAAAATTGGTAAGTTGTTTTACTCTTGGCGACTCAGGATATAATAAACCTAAGCTTGTTGCAACTGCTGAAAATATATTTTGATCCTTTTTGTCATAAGGATTTAATATTAATGAGGTTTCATTTAAGCGTTGAAATATAGCGTAATAACTTGCAAAAGAACGAGGATTAGTCATTACAAAATCATAAATAAACTGTTTTTGCTGTGTTACTAGTTTCTCAATATCTTCAATAAGCGCTTTTCTCTTCTCTACATCATCTTTATCAGTGGCATTATATACGTTTGATAGGCTATCTAAACCACTAGTAGTTAAATCTAACTTTCGGTTTAAGGTTTTTACATACGATGATCCCATTGAATTCTTAACCGAGTAATCGCTCACAAATGAATCCATTTCAGCCTCAATACCGATGTTTTCAGTTGTATCTCCTAATAAAGTGATGAAATTTTTGTCGTCTAACTTTAACAAAAAGAATGATGGATATTCAAGTCGAGGAAGTGAGAACTTAAATTGTCCTTTTTTATTTATCTCAATAGAATCTACTGTTGATGTTCCATCAAGGTTTAATTCCTCTAGGTAAATAGTTTTATTAGCTGCATCAGTTATTTTTCCCTCTATCACGAAGGTGTTATTGTTTGAGCACGAGAATAAAAATAGGATAGAAGAGAATATTATAGTGGCTTTAAGAAAATTCATCATATTTTTTAGTGTGTTATTTTGTCGGATTCTATTTTTTCAAAATTTGTCAAATATATTAATATTTTTTCAAGTGCTTCTATATAAAAGTTATTGAACTTGCTTGTTTAGGTATTCTTTTACCGTGATGTGTAGTTCAGTTCCCCATTTATCGCATAAAATGATGATTCCTTTATCAGTTACTAAAAAATTCTGAGGTAGTGATCGTACTCCCATATTTCTTAATTCGTTCGCCTTTGTTCCATTTTGATTTATTAAATGGTAGTATGGAATATTGAGTTTTTTCACTTCATTATTCCAAGCTTCCTTATCTGTGTTGTAAGCTATCATTAATGTTTTTAAGCCAGAGTATCCATAGGTTCGCATTAAAGTTCTGATCTCTTCAAGTTTATTAATGCTGGCACTATTTTTATAATCCCAAAGTACAATGTGAATTAGTTTCCCATTTATATCGTTAATATCAAATGGGTCATCCCAATATGTTTGGGCTTTTATTTTTGGATATTTTGCTCCTGCACTATAACGCTCTTTTGCTTGTTTAAGTGCATATATTTGCAAAATATCTTTATCGTATTTATCAAAAAATGGTTTTAAATACGGAACGCTGATCAGTTCTTCTGCATTCTCAAAAAACAGCAATAAATCATCTTCTAAAGTGTATAAAGATATATTTCCATGTTTTTGTTGCAGTGCCCAATATTTAGTGATTAAAGAATTAGAGTTATCTAATATTTTCTCCGTTTTCGATCGATAAACTTTTATTACGCTGTCTTTTTTATTCTCGATTCTCTTTAAAATGGAGTCATTTTGGATTTTTCCAACGTGATTGTGTAGTTCTTTGGTAACTAAATCGATATCTTCAGCGAATAGTTTTTCATTATATTCGATACTCCATAATTCGTTGTGAAGTGACGAATTAATACTGGTTACAGTTTTAGCAACGTCTTCAGTATTGAATCGAAGCTCAATATAATCGCTTGGTTCTAGAAATAAATTGATATGATTTGCAGAATCTACTTGTAAAAAGTAAAAGCCAGGATCTTTTATCAAACCTTTTTCAATGCTAAAAGTTCCATCAATTGCAATTTGAAAAGAATCAATTAATTCCGGTTTAATCGTATTATTATAAAGTTTAATAATTCTATTCTGATGATTTTGTACAATCCCATGTAAGAGTGGTGTTTCGGTAGTAACTACCTCGTTACACGAAATAACAGTAAACGATACAATGATGAATAAAATAAATTGATGCCACTTGGTTTGCATAACTATTAACCTATTTGCAAAGTTGTTTAATGATTGATGTATGTTGAGGTGCAATCTTAATAAGAGCATCTTCAGAAGCCATTTCAAAATCGCTAAAATCAAAGCCCGGCGCTACTGCACAACTTACTAGGCTGTATCCGAAACTCCCTTTTATTGTTGCCGCAAACCAAAGGTTGGGTTCTACCGTGAATTGTAATACCCCATTTTCGGTATCAGACACCTCTACAGCAGTATAATCTCCCTTTGAGTTAATTGTATGGATTATTATAGGCTGCCCTTGATGGAAATACCAAACTTCGGGAGACTTAATTTTATGAAAGCCTGAAAATTGATTTCCTTCTAATAAATAATAGATTGACGTTAGCGCATTTCTGGCTCCATTAAACGCTGTTGGTAATCCTTCTTGCTTAAGTAGCATATCAGATCTATAGGTTTCGCTAAACCATCCACCTTCAGGGTGAGCTTTAAGATTAAGATTATTAATAATCTGCTCTGTTCTGTAACCAATATATGTTGAAGAAACATCTATCGGATTATCATCAATGTATTTTTGAAGTATAGCTTGTGCTTCTGCTAATTTTTCTTCCCAATGTTTTATTGAGTTCTCACCAATAATATCTGTAACACATTTAATTCCTATAAAAGGTAGTTTGTGCGATTTACA
Organism: Saccharicrinis aurantiacus; assembly: GCF_947489045.1. Lineage (NCBI taxonomy): Bacteria > Pseudomonadati > Bacteroidota > Bacteroidia > Marinilabiliales > Marinilabiliaceae > Saccharicrinis > Saccharicrinis aurantiacus. Next base: position 25,045 of record NZ_CANLCN010000002.1, on the reverse strand, counting down.
GACTCTAGCTACAGCAAATGATTCCATATCAAAAACATCGCCAGTGCCATCTGCTTCGGTTAAAAATGCATCACCAGTATTGCAAGTACTATCAAACTTCCAATTATCAAATAATCCAATTGTATCTAACTCAGCACTAAAGTCTTCTTTGCAAGGAACGCCGAAAGCTTGTAGTTTTTCCATATCTCTATCCACAAATGTTTTGCACAAATGAACTGAGCCTATTTTATAATGAAGCGTACCCGAGGTACCTATGTTTATAACTAAATCGGGTTTATAGCAAGCTATCGCTTTTTCAACTGCAATGGCTGCCGAAACTTTGCCAACGCCTGTAATACAATAATTGAAACTACAATTAGGCATGTTTACGCTAACTCTTTCCTCTTTTACTGCGTAAACAATTAGAATATTTAACATATACTTGTTTTATTTGCTATTTAGGTGGTAAAAGTAAGTAATAATCTTTTAACGATTAAGCTATACCCCATTATCTTGAATTAACTTTTAATTAATAGTATTTAAATCAATAAAACCATTAATATGAATTTATTAGCAGTGCTAAATATTATCATTTTTAATATAGTTGTGCTTTTGGCATTGAGTTACTTCTGGAGTCATTGGACTTACAAGTTATTTAAGCCGTGGCAATGGCTTGAGGATGTAAAGAATAAGGTTGTAAATAAAAAAGTAATTAAATTAGAACGAAGCTTTAAGGATAAGAATAGGTTTCATTCTTTTTGGTTTCAGCTACGTCAAATTGAACAAAACAATATTATTGGTTCTTTAGCAGAAGTAGGCGTTTTTAAGGGAGAAACAGCAAAGCTGATGCATAATATTTTTCCTGATAGGAAATTGTATTTATTTGATAGTTTCTCGGGGTTTCCAAAGCAAGTCATAAAAGAAGATTGTGATGGTACCATTCGTCCACAAACGGTTAACTTCTCTAACACAAGTAAAGAGAAAGTACTTACTTATATTAATGGAAATGAAAATATTATAGTTAAAGAAGGAATCTTTCCAGATACTGCAATCGACTTAGATGATGAATCGTATGCTTTTGTGCATCTTGATGCTGACTTGTTTCAATCCACTTATGATGGATTTAAATATTTTTATCCAAAACTAGTGGCTGGAGGAATGATTTTGGTGCATGATTACAATCATAATTGGGAAGGTGTAAAGAAAGCCGTAGATTTATTTGAAAAAGAAGTGCCTGAGCAATTTATTGCTTTAAATGATATGTATGGATCAATGATTTTGGTAAAAAATAAAACCTAGAGTATGAAGAAAAGGATATGCCTAATTGTTGCTATTTTTCTGATTGTGACTTATTCGAAAGCACAGGATAACACACATTATACAACGAAACCAAAAGTGGGTTTGGTTTTAAGTGGAGGTGGAGCTAAAGGGATTGCTCATATAGGTGTTCTTAAGGTTCTTGAAGAGGTTGGAATTAAACCTGATTATATCACAGGAACCAGTATGGGAAGTATAATGGGTGGTTTATATTCAATTGGATATAGTGCCTATGAACTCGATTCTTTAGTAAGGGTTATTGATTGGAATCAGATGCTTTCAGATAAAATACCACTTAGTATGGTAGTTCCTGTGGAGAAGCACGATTATAATAGATTCTTACTTACCTTTCCACTTGAATTAACAGGGCCGAAGCTACCTGATGGACTAATAAGCGGGCAAGGTATAGCCGAAGAAATGAATCATTTAACCTGGCGTGTCGCTCATTTAGATAGTTTCGATGAATTTCCTATTCCATTCCGTTGTGTTTCATCAGATCTCATATCTGGTAAACCACATGTTTTTGATTCAGGTAGTCTGTCAACAGCCATGAGAGCGAGTATGGCAATACCCTCTGTTTTTTCTCCGGTTCGAATAGACTCGATGCTTTTGGTTGACGGGGGCGTATTAGACAACTTGCCTGTTGGTGTTTGTAAAGATCTAGGTGCCGATATCATTATTTCAGTAAATGTTGGTTTCGAAGATAAACCGAAGGCCGAAGATTTTAGAACTATTACTGATATTATGATGGGAGCAGCCATGATTAGTAGTAGTCAAGAGGTCGATAGATCCTTGGCTGAAACAGATATATTAATTACCCCATCCTTAACCGGATATACTGCTGGCAGTTTTACTTCAGGTCCTGAGATTATTGACCTTGGAGAGCAAGGGGCAAGAAGAATGATTGATGAGCTTAAAGAATTAGCCGTTTATTTAAATCAGTTTCCTGAAACAGATGCGAGTGTAGATGTGCAGTCAAATGAGAAAGTTGAGAAATTATACATATCTAAAATTAAGCTTGATAGTTTACAAACCTTAGACAAGAAGTTTGTTTATGGTAAATTTGGGCTCGAAGAAGATAAAAGCTACTCTAAAAAAGAAATAAATGAAGGCTTGCACCGCTTAATTGGAACTAGATACATCGATAATGTTGATTATTCAATAGCACCGCTAGATACTGGTTATGCCTTAACCTTAAAACCTGCCGAGTCAAACAGGTCAAAGCTTAGTGTTGGAATCCATTACGATAATAACCATAAGGCAGGCGCTACAGTAAGTGCTTCTTTTCGTAATTTATTATTGCAAGGATCTCACTTTAAAACTACTGTTGATATCTCAGAATATCCTAGGTTAGCCACTGATTTTTATGATTATATAGGAGTAAAACAAAGATATGGTATCTACGGAAAACTAAGATGGGAAAACACTAAAGTCCCCGTTTATTATGAAAATGGTACCGAAATAGGCAACTTCGTTAATACTTTCTTTGATGCGAGAGCAGGAATGTTTTTGTCTCCGGGAACAAGTGGAATTCTAAGTGTAGGTGGTTTTTATAGAACAAACTTAGTACATTTTGGGAAAGGATTACTGGATATTATTTCTGCTGATTTGGATAAGGTAGGGAATCGTTGGTGGGGATTAAACTTAAGTTATAATAAAAATACTTTGGACAAACAGTTTATGCCTAATAGAGGATCTTACCTGAACTTAAATGTAGATATGCCTCTCGATTTTGCAGAAGTGTATAAAGGACCCGATTCGCTGAAACATGAGGTGGATGAAATATATTATGTTCCTTATAACCACTATGTAAAAGCTTCTCTTGAATATAAACGCCATCTGCCTTTGAGTAAAAAGTTTAACTGGATTGTTGGTGGCTCAGCAGGTTGGTCATCTGCATCCTTACCGTTTTCAGATTTATCTTATGTAGGGGGTATAAGGTCTATAACACGTACTAATGATGTGAGCTTTTATGGCTTAATGCCTCGCGAATTAATGACGAGTCAATATTTAATATTGTCTTCTGATATTCGCTATAATGTTTTGCCTAGTTTATATATTCACGGTGTAGTAAATATGCTCGATTCCTATAACGAACCTCATATTAGTTTATATTCAGATGCAGGTTCGGTGGAAGGAAAAGTATTTTTATGGGGTGGTGGTCTTAAAGTAAGTTATGAGTCTATTTTGGGTCCCATTGAAGTAGGGTATGGTATTAGTACGCTCCATAATGCCGCACGATGGTACGTTGCCGCAGGATTCCCTTTTTAAGTAACTAGTTAATTTTATTGCTTAGTGTTTTGTTTTGCCAAAGGATACTATCTTTGAAATGAGTAATTAATAATATATGAAGAAGCAGATTGTTTTTTTTACCGGTGCAGGAATGAGTGCTGAGAGTGGTTTGGCTACCTTTAGGGATATGGGTGGTTTATGGGAACAATACGAAATAACTGATGTAGCAACGCCTGAAGCCTGGAGTAGAGACCAGCAATTAGTTCTCGATTTTTACAATCAGCGTCGTAAGCAGTTACTAGAATGTGAGCCTAATAATGGTCATCGCTTGATTGCTTCTTTAGAAACAGATTATGATGTGAAGATTGTAACTCAGAATGTAGACGACTTGCATGAGCGAGCTGGAAGTACGGATGTGTTGCACCTGCATGGCGAGTTAATGAAAGTGAGAAGTTCTAAAGACGAAAGCTTGGTAAAACAACTGGATGGTTGGGAATTGAAACAAGGAGATTTGTGCGAAAAAGGGAGTCAACTTCGACCGCATATTGTCTGGTTTGGTGAGGCAGTACCAGAAATGGATAATGCCATTCCTATTGTTCAAAGTGCCGATATATTTGTAGTTATTGGTACATCCTTAAATGTATATCCTGCAGCCGGATTGGTTGATTTAGTAAAACCAGGGGCTAAAATATTTGTAATCGATCCTAATTCACCTACCGTAAATAAATCTGTAACTAATATATCCGAAATTGCCTCAAAAGGGATGGAAGAACTTTTGAAGTATTTATAAGTTAAAATCAAATCTATGAAAAAAATTATATGTGTTGTCCTAGTTATTATTTGTATAGGTTTTGCGAAATTGAACGCACAAGATTTTAGAGCCGGAATACTTGGTGGTGCCGTGTTTAGTCAGATAGACGGGGATAATTATGCAGGTTTTAATAAGCCTGGTTTCGCATTAGGAATGTATGCTGCACGACAAATAAATCCGCACTGGTTGGCTCAGTTCGAAATACTTTACACCCAAAAGGGGGCTAAAAATGATCCAAACACTGCTTCTCTAGGCACTTCAACAGAAATTTATAAAGCATCACTTGATTATATTGAAATACCATTGTTTGCCCGTTATTATCTAAATAAATTTTCTTTTGATGCCGGTGTTAGTTATGGTGTTCTAGTACGTTCAAAGGAAGAAGATCAATATGGAGAGATTGACGCAAACCCTTTTGAAGATCATGAATGGGCTACTCTCATTGGGGTGAATTATCAGATAAATTCTCGTTTATACGCGAGTGTGAGATGGGCTTATTCAATAACCCGCATAAGAAAAGCTTATGAGGGTGAGTACGATTGGCAGCCACATCCAATTTGGGGTAATAAATTTGGTCAGTATAACCACAATGTTTCTGTTATGCTACACTATCAGTTCGAGAAGTTGTTTGCATCTAACTAGTTACTTATTTAGAAGAATAGGCCAAGGTAAGGATACTAACTTTTATGTCATCAGTGTTAGCTAGCGCATTATAGCATGCTTCAATTGTTGCACCTGTGGTTAATACATCATCTATTAATAGTATATGTTTGCCCTTTAGTTTATGTTTATCGTTTATAGAGAACATTTCTTTGGATGATAAGTAGCGGCTAAACCTATTTTTTCGTGTTTGCGACTCTGTATTATGCGCTTTAATCAGTGTTGTATTGTCAATGGGTAAATTGGTTTTTTCCTGTATTCCTTTTGCAATCCATTCGCTTTGGTTGTATCCGCGTTTAAAAAGTTTTTTAGGGTGTAAGGGAACGGGTATTAAAATATCAACTCCTTTTAACGAATGAGTTTCTTCTAATTCATCGGCAAATATATGCGCCAGTTCTTTTCCTAGCTCCTTTTCTCCTTTATATTTGAGTGTATGTAACATTTGTTGTGTACTATTCTCCTTAGCGTAAAATAAGAAGCAATGCACATGTTCAATATCAATTCTGCCCCATAACGATTGCTCAGCAGGGTTTGTTTTTACCATGTTAAAATAAGTGCGAGGTAACTTCTTTTTACACTTGCCGCATATGTAATTTTCGTGTTTATACAGTGAATTGCTGCATAATTCGCAATTGTTTGGAAAGAATAGTTCAAAGAAGCTTATTAAGAATTTCATCATGGGTTAAGGCTTTGAGTTGAAAATACTAAACATTTTTGTAAAGAACAATTGCTAATAGCGAGATGCAATTCAGTGATATTATAGGAAGTTATTTAAAAGTTCGTTTAATATTTCTTCGAATAAATATCGGTAGAGACTTGTAGTTGTTTCAATCGTAAAACTCTTTTTTTTTCATTTTTGAGATATTGATTTACGATTTAACTTATTTGTAAACTGGTTTTAACACACAGTTTACATTAGTGTTATATGTTTGTAGTGTTAATAATCTACAAAACAATACTAAAATGAAATCAAGTTTAATAATAACATTATTCGCAGCTGTATTAGTTCTTTCATCATTTAAAGGAGAAAAGAATGTTGACGCTGCCCCTGTTGCTGCCAATACTATCTCAGGTTCAATAATGGATAAGGAAACTGGAGAATTTCTTGCAGGAGTTGAAGTTGAACTTGAAGGTACTTCAAAGAAAGTATATACTGACTTTGATGGAAACTATTCTTTTTCAAATGTAAAAGATGGTGTATACAAAGTAAAAGCGCATTTAATTTCATATAAAGAAGAGTCTTTAACGAAAGTTGAGGTTGCAAATGCAAGTTCAAAAAAGATGGATATTAAATTAGATCAAGCGCACTAGAAGCTGATAAAATATATTAAAAATCCCCTGTATGACCGCTCATACAGGGGATTTTTGTTTGGTGTAAACTCACAAAATATTGAAAGGATTAATGACGCATTTCAGCTTGGAGGTTCTACACGATAATGAGAGCACAATCAAGTTGTTTTTATAGAAACTAAAATTGCATACGGATGGAGTTTTTATTCCTTGCCTAAGGAAATTTTTATACACAACTAAGATGCTAATGAATTTTGGGATAATTAAAGTTGAAAATATTCTGTAATTATGAGCTGGAAGCTAGTACTAGTTTATTGCTTAAAGCACGAGTTACAAACTCGCGCCAGCATAGGTTTTATCTAATTATCATTAATGCGAAGTATTCACCTTTTTAATAAATCATTTCTTTCTTTCGAGGTAAGGTATATATTTATTAGATATGAATCCTTATTAGGAGACCAAGTGTCAGGATATCCATGTTTTTTAAATAGCTCCTCACAGAGTAGTAAATCTCTTTTCTTTTTCTCTGCAGATATAATTCCCCATATATCATATACTGTAAATGGAATATATGATTTCCGCTTCTTATCATCTAGAAAGCTGTACCTTGGTTTATTCTTTTGTATATACTGCTCAATTGTATATTGGTTATGAATTATCAATGAGATAATTAATATTGAAGATGCTAAAACAAACCATTTGAGGAACTTAAAAAAGAAATTAATCATTCGTTTGATCATTTATAATCTTCATTTTTAATAATTAACATTGGTTTAAACAACAAAGCCCAGCTAAATAGCCGGGCTTTGCAATATATCTTCAATTAAGAATTACTTCTTTAATAATTCAACCACTTGGTTGAATACGTTTTCGCCAGTAAATCCGAATTTCTCATCTAATACAGTGTAAGGAGCACTATAACCAAAGTGGTCTAATCCCCAAACAGCACCATTCTCACCTACTAAACCTTCAAGGTTAACAGGTAAACCAGCAGTCATACCAAAACGAGGTACACCTACAGGTAATACTTCTGCTTGGTAAGTTTTATCTTGGTTACGGAACACACCTTCAGAGATAGCAGAAACTACTTGTACGTTTAAGCCTTTTTCAGCTCTTAACTTAGCAGCACCATCAACTAAAGTAGCAACCTCAGAACCACTAGCTACTAACACAACATCTGCATTTTCAGCTTTCTCAACAATATAAGCTCCTTTTATAGCTTGTAAAGCTGTTTCGTAGTTACTGTTTGGTAAGTTCTTAATGTTCTGACGCGATAAAATTAAAGCTGTTGGTGTTTTGGTATTTTTCAATGCCATTTCCCAAGCAACAGTTGTTTCTTCAACATCAGCCGGACGTAATACTAAAGTAGAATTCTCACCTTTGTGATTTTTTACTTTTTCCATCAAACGAATTTGAGCTTCTTGCTCAATTGGCTGATGTGTAGGACCATCTTCACCAACGCGGAATGCATCGTGAGTCCATACATATTTTACTGGTAACTCTTGTAAAGCAGCAATACGGATTGCAGGCTTCATGTAGTCAGAGAATACAAAGAATGTACCTACAACTGGAATAACACCACCGTGTAATGCCATACCATTAGCAATTGAAGCCATAGTAAGCTCGGCAACACCCGATTGTAAGAATTGACCAGAGAAATCTCCTTTTTTGAATGATGATGTCTTTTTAAGGAAACCATCTGTTTTATCAGAGTTTGCTAAATCGGCAGAAGAAACAATCATGTTTTCAACTTGCTCAGCAAATGCACCTAATACAGTTGCCGAAGCAGCACGAGTAGCAGCACCTGCTTTTTGCTCAATAGCAGAAAAATCTAATTCAGGAGCCTCATCAGAGAAGAATTTAGCAAACTTAGCAGCTAAAGCTGGATTTGCTTTTTCCCATTCTGCTTGCTCTGCTTTTTTAGCTGCAGCATATTCTGCTTTTTTAGCTTGCGCTGATGCGTACATTTCTGCAACATCATCAAAAATAGCAAAAGGATTGGCAGCGTCGCCACCTAGGTTTTTCACTGTGCTATCAAAACAAGCACCAGCAGCCGATAAAGGCTGACCGTGTGTAGAAACCATCTTTTCGAATGATGATCCATCCGCTTTAACAGCACCTTTACCCATAATTGTTTTACCAATAATAAGGAATGGTTTTTCTGTTTCAGCTTTGGCAGCATCCATAGCTTTGCGGATTTCGTCGGCATTGTTACCGTCAATAGTCATTACTGACCATCCCCAAGCTTCGTATTTTTTAGCAGTATCTTCAGTAGTTACTTCTTCAGTAGTTGTTGATAACTGAATATCGTTAGAATCGTAAAACATTACTAGGTTATTTAAACCTAAGAAACCTGCAATACGACCAGCACCTTGTGAAATCTCTTCTTGAATACCACCATCAGAAATGAAAGTATAAATATCGTGAGACATCCACTCGCCAAAACGTTCTTTTAAGAATTTTTCAGCAATAGCAGCACCAACAGCCATAGTGTGTCCTTGTCCTAGTGGACCAGAAGTGTTCTCAACACCTCTTGCAAAATCAACCTCAGGGTGACCTGGTGTAGGACTTCCCCACTGACGGAAATTAGCTACCTCTTCAAGGCTATAAGTTCCTGTTAATGCTAATTGTGCATATAACATTGGAGACATGTGACCTGGATCAAGGAAGAAACGATCTCTGTTTACCCAATTTCTATCGCTTGGATCATAGTTAAGGTACTCAGAATAAAGAATGTTGATAAAATCGGCTCCGCCCATTGCACCCCCTGGGTGACCTGATTTTGCTTTTTCAACCATTGCTGCAGATAATAGTCTAATGTTGTCTGCTGCTCTGTTAACTGTAACGTTACTCATCTTTCTAATTAAATTTTTGTTTTTAAAATTTTCCACTCTTGGCAGTTTACCCCTATGATCCTTCATGAAAAACGCTGCAAAGATAAGTTTAAAGTATTTAAACACACAACTTGAGATGAGATTATTGAGGTCTTTTTTTAAATAATAGTTTAGAATAATTATTTGTCTTACTTCTCTAGTAATAAGAGTCGAAGTAAAGCAAAACAGTTACAGCTACAATAACTTATTTATTAAATGCTATTTTCTATTATTGAGTCTTCTGGATTTGTAAAAAAATATAAGAACAGAACGTTTTGACAGTAATTCATAAGTGGCTGATAGTTTTAAATAAGTGCTAACTACAATTTATGCCACATATTTGCAGTGTAGAATATGAGAGAGTACTTATTGAGTTTATGAAGTCTACGGTATTAGGGTTTGTTAATAAGTACATAAATCGCTAAGGACCAATGAAGATGTCCTCAAAAATAGGTATTGATTTTCAATATATAAATGTAGTTAAGTAGTAGTTAGTAGTGTTTATTAAAAGGATCTGGTGAAACGTCGTCAGGTCCTTTTTTTGTTAATGATTGACGATCTCACTAGGTGACATTCCGAAATAGCGTTTAAAAGCATTACTAAAATTACCGATAGAGGAATAGCTTGTTTTTATAATAAAATGGTATTGTATTATCAAAACGAAGTTTGGTAAAATATGTTTATTAGAACTTATTTTAAAAGAAGCAGTGCAACTATAGCGGTGTTGAATTCCAATAAACTATTATTCTAAAACAAGAAAATTCCATCAAAATATCCCTTATCCAAAACATAATCCTAATGCATAATCATTAATAAAAATTACCTTTGCGAGTCCAATAATATTTCATTTACGGAGCTGCAAAGGCACCACTGTCTTCAGGCTTCGCACTAACAACTCAACAGCATGTTTTTAGTATTTGATACCGAAACCACGGGCCTACCAAAGAACTGGAAAGCCCCCATTACCGATACCGACAATTGGCCAAGGATGGTTCAGTTGGCATGGCAATGCCACGATATTGATGGTAAATTTCTGTTTGCTAAAAACCATGTAATCACGCCCGATGGTTATACCATTCCCGATGATGTTGTGGCGGTACACGGCATCACCACCGAGATAGCCCACGAAAAGGGTATCCCTCTAAAGGAGGCCCTCGAAGATTTTATGGCCGATGTGGCCAAAAGTAAGTTTATCATTGGGCACAATGTTACCTTCGATAACAATATTGTAGGGTGTGAGTTGGTGCGTTCAGAAATGGACGAGCAGGCATTGGTAAATGCACCAAGTCTGGATACCATGACCAGCAGTAAGGAGTTTTGTAACCTAAAGCGCAATGGGCAACTTAAAAACCCAACGCTTACTGAGTTACACATTAAGCTATTTACTGTTCCCTTTGAGGAAGCGCACAATGCTGCGGCCGATGTAGAAGCCACTACGCGTTGTTTTTTGGAGTTGGTAAGGGTTGGAGCTCTATCGGCACAGCTGCTGCAAATGACCGAGGCGGAGTTGGAGACTTTTCGCAGGGTAAACCCTAATACGATACAACTAGTAGGCATTAAATACGAATCCTTTAAGGTAGACGTATTCGAAGATATTTCGCTTGAGGAAGAAGAGCAGCGTATTCGCAATGCTGCCGCTAATGCCGAAACCGTTCCCTTTGTGCATTTACATGTGCATACTCAATATTCCATTTTAGATGGTGCCAATAAAACGGCTGATATTGCCAATAAGGCTGCTGCCGATGGTCAGCCAGCAGTCGCCATTACCGATCACGGAGGCATGTTTGGGGTAAAAGAGTTTCATGTATCCTGTACCAAAGCTGGCATAAAACCAATTATTGGTATCGAGGCCTATGTAGCCAAGCGTGGTCATCTCCGTAAGGATGATAAAACCGATTCATCGGGACATCATATTATTTTATTGGCTAAAAATTATAAGGGGTATCAAAACCTTATGAAGCTAACCTCAATATCTAATGTGGCAGGTTTCTATTACAAACCACGTATCGATAAAGAGTTATTAAAGGAATACAGCGAGGGTGTCATTGTAAGTAGTGCTTGTTTGGGTGGCGAAGTTGCACAGCACATTATGCAAGGTAACATCGATAAAGCCAAAGAAACCATACTTTGGTTTAAAGGTGTTTTTGGCGATGATTATTACTTAGAGCTGATGCGCCATATAAATAACGACCCCATCCTCAGAAGAGATACATGGGAAAATCAAGCCAAGGTAAACCGAGTACTTGTTAAATTAGGGAAAGAGCTTGGGGTAAAGTTAATTGCCACCAACGATTCGCATTTTACCAACGAAGAAAATGCCGAAGCACACGATATGTTGGTGTGTTTGAGTACGGGACGTGATTATAATGACCCTACGCGAATGCGCTACTCAAAACAAGAGTGGTTTAAAACCTGTGAGGAAATGAGCAAGCTATTTGCTGATATGCCCGAGGTATTACATAATACTATAGAGATTGCCAACAAGGTTGAAGCTTTTGAATTAAATAGCGATCCTATTATGCCGCCATTTAATATTCCTGAGGAATTTGGAACATTTGAAAGCTATAAAGAAAAATTTGATGAGGCTGCTTTAATTGAGGAGTTTGAAGAAGCTGCCTACAAGCGCTTAGGCGGATATGAAAAGGTATTACAGATTAAGCTTGAGGCTGATTATTTAGCACACTTAACTCATATTGGGGCAAAAAAGCGCTATCCTGGCGATGAACTAAGCGAAGATAAATTAGAACGTATTGAGTTTGAGCTCAACACCATAAAAACCATGGGTTTCCCAGGATATTTCTTGATTACTCAAGATTTTATTAACTGGGCTAAGGATAATGGAGTACTCGTTGGGCCAGGTCGTGGATCGGCTGCCGGAGCAGCGGTAGCCTACTGTATTTCCATTACCGATGTGGATCCTATTAAGTTCGACTTGCTATTTGAGCGTTTCCTAAATCCCGATCGTGTATCCATGCCCGATGTCGATATCGATTTTGATGACGATGGTCGCCAGAAAGTATTGGATTATGTAACCGATAAATACGGACAAGATAAGGTGGCACACATTTGTACTTTTGGTACAATGGCTACTAAGAGTTCGATAAAAGATGTGGCTCGTGTATTGAATCTCGATTTATCAGAAGCTAACCGCCTAGCCAAGATGGTTCCAGAGGCGCCTAAAATGAACTTTAAAAAGGCCTACGAGCAGTCGCCCGATTTGGAGCAGGAGAAACACTCGCCCAACCAACTGATTTCGCGAACCCTAAAATTTGCCGAACAGCTAGAGGGAGCAGTACGTCAAACAGGGGTACACGCCTGTGGTATCTTAATTGGTAAAAATCCATTGAGTGAGCATATTCCGGTAATGCCAACCAAGGGCGAGGAATTGTTAACCACGCAGTATGATGGACGTTTTGTTGAGGATATTGGTCTGCTAAAAATGGACTTCTTAGGTTTGAAAACGCTTTCAATCATTAAAGAAGTACTCGATAATATTAAGTTATCAAAAGGAATTGATGTTGATGTTAATAACTTGCCCGATGATGACGAAACTACCTTTAAGCTCTTCGGTAATGGCGAAACCACCGCCATTTTCCAGTTTGAGTCGCCCGGGATGAAAAAGCACCTGCGTGCACTTCAGCCCAATCGATTTGAAGATTTGGTAGCCATGAATGCCCTGTATCGCCCGGGTCCGATGGAATATATCCCATCTTTTATTGAGCGTAAGCATGGTCGAGAGCCCATTATTTACGATCATCCAATGATGGAGCCTTACCTAAAGGATACTTACGGAATTACCGTGTATCAAGAGCAGGTGATGCTTCAGTCAAGAGCACTGGGAGGGTTTACACGTGGTGATTCCGATTCATTGCGTAAAGCGATGGGTAAAAAAATCATTGCCATGATGGATAAACTTAAAGAGAAGTTTATCGATGGATGTTTGGGTAGTGATGAGTTTATGGATGCTTGTAAGGATGGTAAAACTACCAATCCGGATGCCAAGAAATTGATAGATAAGATTTGGGGCGATTGGGAGGCTTTTGCTTCTTACGCCTTTAACAAGTCTCACTCGGTTTGTTATGCTTACATTGCCTATCAAACGGGATATCTGAAAGCACATTATCCTGCTGAATTTATGGCGGGCGTACTGAGTCGTAACCTTAGTGATATTACTAAGATTACCACCTTTATGGAGGAGTGTAAGCGCATGGGTATGGATGTGCTTGGTCCCGATGTTAATGAGAGTTACCGTAAGTTTACCGTAAATAAAACGGGCGCTATTCGTTTTGGTATGGCTGGTGTTAAAGGTGTTGGAGCAGGTGCCGTGGAAGAAATTATCCGCGAACGCGATGCCAACGGACCTTTTAAAAGTATATTCGATTTTGTAGAACGCGTAAACCTACAAACTGTAAATAAAAAGAACTTAGAAGCCTTGGCTGCAGCAGGTGGTTTTGATGGTTTCGAAGGAATTCATCGTGCCCAATATTTTTCAAGTTTGCCGGGAGAAGAGACTTCTTTTATTGAGAATATTGCCCGCTATGGTAACCTATTTCAACAAGATAAAATTCAGCAAGCCAATTCTTTATTTGGCGCAGTAGGCGCTGGGGCGGATATTAAAACGCCTGAAGTTCCTGTTTGTGAAGAGTTCTCAATTCTAGAAAAGTTAAATAGAGAAAAAGAGTTAATCGGAATTTACCTGTCAGCGCATCCGCTTGATGTTTATAAATTAGAGATTAACCACTTTTGTAATACCAAAGCAAATCAGTTGGATGATTTGGCCAAATTAAAAGGTAGAGATGTCACAATTGGAGGAATGGTTGTAGGAGCACGTCATGGTGTCAGTCAAAAAAATGGCAATCCGTTTGGCTTTATGACTGTTGAAGATTATACCGGTTCGCATGAGTTTGCCTTCTTTGGTCGTGATTATCCAAACTTCTCTCAATACATTGTTGAGGGCTATTACATTATGGTCAAGGGTGTTGTGCAAGAGCGATGGAATAATCCTGATAACCTAGAGGTAAAAGTTACTAGTATTCAACTTTTAGATGGCTTGCGAGACGAGCGTGTAAAAGGGATTAATATAAATATTCCATTGGATGCGGTGAATCAAGAATTGGTTACAGAGCTTGCTGCCATTACCGAAGAAAATACGGGTAATGCTACGCTGCGTTTTTCAATTTATGATACTGAAGATAATAACCAAGTGAAGTTTTTATCTCGCTCATCTAAGATTAAGCTAAGTGATGAATTTATCGATTACTTAGAGGGAAAACCGAATATTTCATTTACCTTAAGTTAGGGTAAATTATGTCATTTGGTCAGCATTCAAAAAATGGTATAAATCTTGACAGTAAGTTAAATCATGTTGTTAAATTAGTGAGGCAAAAACATATTTATTATTTTTGCGTTAACTCAGATAGAACACAAAGTATAAATTTTATAATATAACGTTATGACAGTTGAAGTAACAGATGCAAATTTTGAGGAGCTTGTATTAAAATCAGACAAACCAGTATTGGTTGATTTTTGGGCAGAATGGTGTGGACCTTGTCGCATGGTAGCTCCTGTAGTTAAAGAATTAGCAGAAGATTACGGCGATAAGGCAGTAATTACCAAAATGGATGTTGACGCTAATCCAGAAACATCAGTTAAATTCGGAATTAGAAACATTCCTACAATTCTTTTCTTTAAGAATGGTGAGGTAGTTGACAAGCAAGTAGGAGCAGTTCCTAAAACTTCGTTAGCAACAAAATTAGATGCTCTTTTATAATAAAGAATCTATACGATATAACTTTAAAAGCTGACTTAATAGTCAGCTTTTTTTGTTTTAATATGACATAAAGTGTAGTTCTTATTTTTGGCATACCAATTGACATATACTGCTGTGGTGTTTATATTGTGCCTATTGGTGACAGTTTGGCACTGTTCAATTTAGAAAAATTATTATGAGTAAGATTGAGATATCATTCGATAATTATGGGTTAAACGATATGTATGAATCTGAGGCAGAATTTATTCCCATTGTATCTGATGAGACTGATGAGGCTGAACAGGATTTTGATTTACCCGAAGAACTAGCGATATTACCTTTACGCAATACAGTATTATACCCAGGTGTTATTGTACCTATCTCTTTAGGTCGCGATAAGTCACTTAAACTAATAAAAGAAGTTCATAAAAATGGCGATTTCTTTGGGGCAATAGCTCAAAAGGATGGTTCTGTTGAAGAACCTAAATTAGACGATTTATATACAGTTGGAACGGCTGCTAAAGTAATTAAAGTACTTGAAATGCCTGATGGTTCTACATCAGCAATCATTCAAGGAAAGGCTCGTTTTGAAATAGGTGAGTTAACACAAGAAGATCCTTACTATAAAGCTAAAGTCAGTCGACTGGAGGATATCAAGCCTGAGAATGATGAGAATCGTAATTTTGAGGCATTGGTAAGTTCTCTTAAAGACTTATCGTTGCGCATTATAAAGTATTCAAATAATATTCCTACAGAAGCTTCGTTTGCTGTTAAAAATATCGAGAATAGCTCCTTCTTAATTAATTTTATTTGCTCAAACACAGATATCTCTGTTAAAGAAAAGCAGGTATTATTAAAAATTGACGAGCTAAGAGAAAGAGGTACTAAGTTGATGGAGCATTTGGCTCGCGAGGTACAACTTTTAGAATTGAAGAATGATATTCAGAATAAAGCTCGTTTAGATATAGATCAGCAACAGCGCGAATATTTGCTGAATCAGCAAATGAAAACCATTCAAGATGAGCTTGGTTCAAGCCCGATTGAGCAAGAGGTTCGTGACTTAAAAACCAAAGCTGAGAAAAAGAAATGGGGTAAAGAAGTTGCTGAAGTTTTTGTTAAAGAATTAGATAAACTAGAGCGTTTAAATCCTGCCACAGGAGAATATTCGGTTCAATATAACTACCTGCAAATTTTATTAGAACTTCCTTGGAATGAGCATACCGAGGATAAATTCGATATGAAAGAAGCAGAGAAAGTGTTGGATCGTGATCATTTTGGCCTTGATGGGGTTAAAGAGCGCATACTTGAGCATTTAGCTGTACTAAAATTAAAAGGAGACTTAAAGTCGCCTATAATCTGTTTACACGGACCTCCAGGAGTTGGTAAAACTTCACTTGGGAAATCGGTAGCTGATGCTTTAGGGCGTAAATATGCACGAGTATCACTTGGTGGCGTGCATGATGAGGCAGAGATTCGCGGACATAGAAAAACATATATTGGCGCCATGCCAGGGCGTATCATCCAAAATATTAAAAAGGCAGGAAGCGCAAACCCTGTTTTTATTTTAGATGAGATAGATAAGATCGGAGCTAGTGCTCATGGCGATCCATCTGCGGCATTATTAGAGGTATTAGATCCTGAGCAAAACGAAAACTTCCATGATAACTTCCTAGAAGTAGGATTTGATTTATCAAAAGTTATATTCATTGCCACAGCTAATACTTTAAATTCTATATCACAACCGCTTTTAGATCGTATGGAGCTAATTGATGTGAGTGGATATATTTTAGAAGAGAAGAACGAAATTGCCAAGCGTCATTTATGGCCTAAGCAATTAGAGAATCACGGTATTCCTAAAAGTAAGTTATCTATATCAAAAACAGTGATGACTTTCATTATTGAGAGTTATACACGTGAGTCAGGTGTGCGTGCCTTAAATAAAACTTTGGCCAAACTATCTCGTAAATACGCTTTAAAAATTGCTACTGAGGTAGAGTTTAAAAAAGCAATTTCGATTGACGACATTAAAGAAAACTTGGGCGTTGAGAAAATTTCGAAAGAGCGTTGGCAGGATGAATTTAGAGTTGGTGTTGTAACAGGTTTGGCTTGGACTGCCGTTGGTGGTGAGATTCTTTTTGTAGAATCAAGTGTGAGTAAGGGTAATGGTAAATTAACGCTTACGGGTAACCTAGGTGATGTAATGAAAGAGTCGGCTGTTTTGGCTCTTGAATATTTAAAATCGAATGCGGATGAAATTGGTATTGATACCAAATTGTTCGATGAAAAAAATATTCATGTTCATGTACCAGAAGGTGCAATTCCTAAAGATGGACCATCAGCTGGTGTAACTATGGCTACGGCATTAACATCATGCTTTACAGGTAGAAAAGTAAAGAAGAAGATTGCCATGACTGGTGAAATTACTTTGCGTGGTAAAGTGCTTCCGGTTGGAGGAATTAAGGAAAAGATACTAGCTGCAAAACGCGCAGGCATCAAAGAAATCATCTTATCGAAGGATAATATGAAAGATGTTGCTGAGATAAAAGAGGTTTATATTTCAGGATTAGAATTTCACTATGTGAGCTATATCAAAGATGTATTAAATATTGCCTTAGAGAAATAATATTACATTAGTTATATATACAAAAAGAGAGCTTCAATTTTGAAGCTCTCTTTTTGTATTGTTAAATATCAACGTAAGTATTGATATTGATTTTATCTGATTAAATCGATAAAACTTGAGTAAGCTCAAGTAATGCAGGATTTAATGATTTCTTATTTTTTAATGCCTGATTAAAAGGAACGTGTGTTACCTCTTTATTCATTACACCAACCATAATACTTTTTTGGTCATCTAATAAAGCTTCAACAGCAGAAACGCCTAAACGACTTGCTGTAACTCTATCAAAAGCTGAAGGAGTACCACCACGCTGAATATGTCCTAAAATAGTTACACGTGTATCATAGTCAGGATACTCTTTTGAAACTCGCTCAGCAACAGCAATTGCACCACCATTGAATTTCTCACCTTCTGCAACTAATACAATGCTTGAACTTTTATCTTTATTAAAACCTTTTTCAAGGAAATTGTAAAGTTGTTTAAAATCAGTATCGATTTCTGGTACTAAAATAGCTTCAGCTCCAGATGCAATACCACTACGAAGTGCTAAAAATCCAGCATCACGACCCATTACCTCAATAAAGAATAAACGACTGTGCGCACTTGCCGTATCTCTTACTTTATCAACAGCCTCAACAACTGTGTTTAAAGCAGTATCATAACCAATGGTATAATCAGTACCGTATAAATCGTTATCAATAGTTCCAGGAACTCCAACAATTGGAATATTATATTCCTGTCCGAAAATGCGAGCTCCGGTAAAAGTACCGTCACCACCAATAACTACTAATGCATCGATACCTCGTTTCTTTAAATTCTCATAGGCTTTCTTACGACCATCAGGAGTGCGGAAACCTTCGCTTCGCGCTGATTTAAGAATAGTACCTCCTTGGTGAATAATATTACTCACCGATTTAGAAGTCATAGGTTCCATGCGGTCAAGGATCATTCCATGATATCCTTGCTTAATTCCTACTACTTTAAGGTTGTTGTAAATTGCTGCACGCACTACTGCACGCACTGCTGCATTCATCCCAGGAGCATCGCCACCTGAGGTTAATACCCCAATTTTTTTAATCTGTGCCATTTTCTTTTAGTTGTCTGTTATTTTTTTTATTTCCTCAGCAACCTCTTCCATTAACCATGGAGGTGTTGAGGTTGCGCCGCATATTCCAACCGAATTTGGTAAGGGCGTAAACCACTTATGCTTTATGCCAGAGGCATCGTTCACAAAGTAAGATTTTGTATTACTCTGTAAACACTGTTTAAACAGCATTTGTGCATTACTACTCTTAGCTCCTCCCACAAAAATGATCAATTCGTGCTTTTTAGCAAAGGCATCAATCTTTTTTAGTCTGTTTGATACTTGTCTGCAAATGGTATCAAAAGACTTAAACTCGATTCCTTCATTAATATTTTTTTCAAGATAGGTGGCGATATCCTGAAATCCATTGACACTTTTTGTGGTTTGTGCATATAAATGTGTAGGCTTTGATAAGTCTACTGAATTTATATCCTCAATCGATTCTAATACGATTGCATTATTATCTGTTTGCCCAAGTAATCCAATTACCTCAGCGTGATTCTTTTTCCCATAAATAAGTACTTGTCCGTTTAAAGCACTTAACGTTTCATATGATTTTTTTACGCGCTGTTGCAATTTTAACACAACAGGACAAGTGGCATCAATCACTTTATGATTGTTCTCTTTCGCGATTTTATAGGTTAAAGGCGGTTCGCCGTGGGCCCTTATTAATACAGTTTTTCCTGTATTGAGTTTTAAGTCATCTGTCGAAATGGATTTCATACCCAACTTATCCAATCGATCTACTTCTTTTTGGTTATGAACAATATCGCCCAAGCAGTTCAAAAGTTCATTCTCTTTTAGCGATAGCTCAGCAGCTTCAACCGCTTTAACTACCCCAAAGCAGAATCCTGAAGCAGGATCAATTTCTATTTTCAAAGATGGTGATTTCAAATCTCTAGTGACTATTATTTGATGTAATTTTTATATTAATTCTCGAGTCTTTAGTTCATCAACAATGAATTGTAATTGCTCGTCTTTGCTAAGATTACTATTGTCGATAACTATTGCATCATCAGCTTTGCGCAAAGGACTTTCATCTCTATTCTCGTCAATGTAATCTCGCTGTTTTACATTATCCAAAACTTGTTCAATGGTAATGTTTTCACCTTTAAGTTGGTATTCTTTAAATCTACGCTGAGCTCTGATATTAGGATCGGCAGTCATGAATATTTTAAGGTCGGCATGAGGAAAGACTACAGTTCCTATGTCTCTACCATCCATCACAATGCTTTGTGTTTTTCCCATTTCTTGTTGTAAATCAACCAATTTTTTGCGAACAAAGCCGATGGCACTAATGGCACTTACATTGTTACTAACCTCTAATCCTCGTATCTCAGATTCTACCGATTGCCCATTTAAGAATGTTTCATTTTTCTTAGATTGCGCATCAAACTTAAAAGTGATGTTGATATCCTTTAGCGAAAGCTTTAATTGATCTTCATTTATTCCTGAAGGAGTAATAATATCATTGTGTAAGGCATGTAAAGTAACACAACGATACATAGCACCAGAATCGATAAAAACAATGTTGAGTAATTTTGCTAAGTCTTTTGCAACGGTGCTTTTACCGCATGAAGAATAACCATCTATGGCTATTACAATATTCGAATTCTTAATCATGTAAATTGTATTGAGCCACAAAAATACTGACGAATTATGAATTATCAATTACCTTTTGCAAAATAATGAGTAATTAACTACTTATGTTTTCGTTTTTTCTTTCTAGGAGAGGAGTAGTGTATGGCATTATATGGATCTCCGGGGCAGCTAAAAGCTCCTTTTTTAGATTTTGCCTCACGCGGACAGCCTATAAAACTGATTCCGAACCTGAGATTAATATTGCGGGCAGCATCTAATGCAAAAAAAGCGGGTACATTATCGCTAATGGCATGAAGATGAAATAAGCCCAACTGCCATCCAATGCCTAAGCCAAAATTATTATATGTATTATTTTGTAGGCTATAGGATGCACTTGTAGATAGGTTTTTTAAGAGTAAAGCATTTGCAGAGAAGGTTAGGCTTGAATGAAACCTATTCTTATGCATTTCGGTATGGTATAGAACACCCACATTTATTTTTTTATTTATTTCTCGACTTACGCCTAGATATAGTATTGGGGTTAATTTTGATTTGTAGCCATTCTGAAGTACTTCCGGTTTAAAAAATTCTGCAATTGAATCAAGGGCCTCGTTATTATCTTGGTCATTAAAATCATCACCTATACCATCTAATGCGATATTCCCGTTCGATACTAAGTTGTAAGGATTAGTTTTCCAATTTATGAATCCTATATCAAGCAAGCTTCCTGATATAGTGGTTAGCTCATCAATTTTATAGACAAAGCCTAAATCTATCCCGACTCCAATATTTTCTCTGTTTAAGGCATAATTCATCCAATCAATATTATCATCCAAGTTTATATCTTTCACTTTTCCATCATCATCTTCTGTGATGGTAATTGGGGCGGATATATTTCCAGTGGCAGAGTTGGTAAAATCCAATGCAAAGGTATTTGCTTGGGTATAAATATTTGTGGTAGCAGGCTTCATATATGCATTTGATTTTCCGAACAGAAGCTTACCTCGAATACCAAAGTCGAAGTCTTTATTTACTTTTTTAGCCCAACCCAGTGCGTATTCGCGATAATGATTTCCATTGATACGTAAACCATCCATTTCAACATTCTTCCCTTCAAACTGACTGTTACCATCTTTTGCTAGTAGCAATAGATTTTTAGGATAGATGTTATAGGTGTTCATTTTCTCGTTAACAGTAAAAGTAAAATAATGCTGTTTGTATTTGTATCCAAAACTCAGTAGGTTAACATGGAGTTCAGCGGCTAGTACTTCTAGGTTATTCATCTTTGATATTGCCTCATCAGGCATTATAAACAATTCGTTTCCATCGCCCGGCTGTAAAATATCTGTAGTTGCAAATCCGCTTGAAAACTGATTGACGTGTGTAGAGCCTAGTAAAGGTAAACCCACATACCAATTACATTTAATAGCTACTGCTGGATTTACAATATTAACCTGCGGCATATCTTGCATAAAAAACAGAGTAGTGTTTTGTTGTGCATTAATTTGGAGGCTTGCACAAAATAGAAGCAAAAACGATATGTAGGCACCCCTATTCATGAAGTGGTTTTACAATGTATGCACGTACGCCCATATTTAGCTCAATTTCGTATTCTTCTAGCTTGGCAATAACTTCTTCAGAGTTATTAACATTAAGTAATAAAATGGATACCGAAATGTGTTTGGCACTTTCAATTTCTATCAGATCATCTTGATTCACATATTCATCGTGGGTAAAATTAACTAAGTCAATAATATCACCCTCTGAATCAACGTCAGCGTTATCTACTTTTAAAGTGTCGGAGAAGAGTGTTTTTATGGTATTGTATTCTCCATCTAAATAATTAGCCTGAATATTTAGTTCTGCAGGGTAGCCATTGCGTATAAAGAATCGGAACATAATCTGTTCCAGCCCGAAATCGTTAAAAATGGTGCTATAATCAAACTCTAAGGTGTCACCAATGATAACCTCGCCAAGGTTCACATAATCGTAGATAAAATTATTGTCGCCAATGTAATTAGCATCACTAACTTCTTGTGTGAAAAATGGAACTGAAATTACTGGTTTCCATATATATTCTTGAGATATCTCGCTATAATCTTGCTTTAAGCAAGAGCTAAGAGTAGCAACAAACAAACTACTTAATAATATGCGAAATAATGAAGGCATGTACAAAGTATTAGGTTAATACGTTATTACAAATTAACCTTAATAATTGATTTAAGCAAATGCTTAATATATACCCTGTTGTGCTTTATGTAGGTGCAATAAAATTTATTTGAAGTATTCTAATTCAATATAATGAATTAGGGAATGAATGATTTGAATATGAATTTCTTGTATTCTATCAGAATAACCCTTGTGAGGTATGCGAAGTTCTACATCACAAATGTCTTTAAGTTTACCACCCTCTTTACCCGTTAGAGCAATTACCTTAATGCCCTTGCGTTTAGCCTCTTCTGCGGCTTTAATTATATTAGCAGAATTACCGCTTGTGCTGATTGTTAAAAGTACATCGCCAGGCCATCCTACAGCCTGAACGTAACGTGAAAATATATAATCGAAACCATAATCGTTACCCACGCAAGTGATATGGGTTGGGTCGGAAATAGAAATACCTGCGAGGCCCTCTCTTTCGTCTCTAAATCTACCCGATAGTTCTTCGGCAAAGTGCATTGCATCACTCATTGAGCCACCATTGCCACAAGAAATTATTTTACCTCCTTCTTGCAATGAATCCACCATTATATCTCCCGCCTTTTTCATATTATCCCAATTATCAGGATTATTAATAAAGTTGGTTAATACATTTTGTGCTTCTGAAAAATTGGCTTTGATCTGTTCGATGCTCATGCTTTAGAATTTTAAGAGCGATAAAGATACAATCACTTTTTTAATCTAAGAATAATAGGAATATTTTTCAATAAAAAACCCTTATCAAAAATGATAAGGGTCTTTATTTAAGAAATTGAATTGTCAATTTTACTTAAGGCGCTGAATTACTCAGCAGCTGGTGCTTCAGGAGCCTCCTCAGTAGTTTCTTCTGCAGCTTCTGCATTTGCAGCCTCTGCTTCAGCAGCTAAATCAGATTTTCTTTTAGCGATAGCTTCAGCTCTGTCAGAGTTTACTTTAGTTTCACGCTCTAACTGTGCTTTAAGTGCATCAGCTTCTTTACCTGCTAAACCATCAATTTTAGCTTGTATTTTAGCTGTTTTTCCTTCAGCCCAAGCTTGGAATCTCTTCTCAGCTTCAGCCTCATCAAAAGCACCTTTTTTAACACCTTCTAATAAGTGTTTCTTCATCATAACACCTTTGTATGATAAAAGAGCTCTTGCTGTGTCAGTAGGTTGTGCACCTTTACCTAACCAAGCTAAAGCTTTATCGAAGTTTAATTCGATAGTTGCTGGATTTGTGTTTGGGTTATATGACCCAATACGCTCGATGTACTTACCATCACGTGGAGCTCTAACATCTGCTACCACAATGTGGTAGAACGCGTTTCTTTTACGACCATGTCTAGCTAATCTAATCTTTACTGGCATGCTTTCTTTTTTTTATTATTTGTAAAACAAATGTTGCAAAATCTCTGTTTTGCGAGCGCAAAGATAATAATTATTTTAGCATAACCTTATAGTTGAATGATTATTATTTGTTTAATACCTGATCAATAATGGTTTGAGTAACACCTGATTCAGTGTTTTTAGGCGCTAAGAAGTTTGCAGTTTCAATGATTTTAGGGTGTGCATTTTTCATGGCGTAACTATATTTTGCCGCTTGCATCATCTCTAAATCATTTAAAAAATCACCAAATACCATGGTTTCATCTTTGGTAACGTTTAATGTACTCTGTAGCTTTTGCAAGGCTGCGCCCTTGTTAATTCCTTTGGGCATAATATCAAGCCAATGATCTCCTGATAAAGAAAAGTTAAGTTTATCCTCAAGAGGTTTAAACGTATCAGGTAATTCGTTGCCCCATTTATTGCTGTTGTGGATGGCTATTTTTAATATTGAATCAGCTACAAAATCAAGACTATCGGCCATGGCCAAATTTTTATAATATTGATAAGCAGTTGTGAAGAAATCCCAATCTTTATTTTCTATATATGCGATGGTATCGGTACAGATAATTAGGTTTAGCTCAGGCTGTTTTCTGACCTCTTCAATAATACATTCTATTTCTTTAAAGTCTATAGAGCCAAGAATGGATGCTGTGGGTTTTGTACCTATGTAGGCACCATTGTCTGCAATGAAAATGATATTATGCTTTAGGTTCACAAATTCATGTCTCAATGAATAGGATGGTCTACCACTGGCAATTACAAAATTAATATCTCTGTTTTGCAATTGATTGTAGACTTCCTCAAAATTAGATGGCAAATTTTTATTGTCATCTAACAATGTCCCATCCATATCTGAAACAATGAGTTTTACCATATGCTCTTAATATTCAAAAAAATGTTTTGTTCCTTTATTTGAGTAGTATAAGTTTACAATTAACTGAACTACATGATTATAGTCGTCAATACCTTTTTCTACATTGTTGCTCTTTAAATAAGCGTCGTTAACCGTGGAGGTTATTTTATCAATTTTTGCATGGCGCCATTGCATCCAATGCTTGTGTTGGCTTATTAAATCTTGCTTTACATTCTTATCTATATTTTTTGTTAACGTGTTTTTATCCTTAAGGTTTCGTGCTTCGTAAAGAAAATAATCTAATATAACGTGAATTCGACGTAAGAAAAGTTCTATTTTAAGAGAAAAGAAACAAAGCATTTGTTATATTTAAGTATCTAACATTTAAATATATAGTTACAAAAACCTTGTTTCTTATGATGAGTAAAGTTACTGA